>JAEUQF010000476.1 GCA_016789745.1 Bryobacterales bacterium | reverse complement strand
GGCGGTGACGAACAGGACCTTGTCCCAGCCCGGGACGCCTTTGCCTTTCGATTCGTAGTACTCCATGCTGGAGGCGCCGACGGTGGGCCAGCAGATGTAGTCGACGCCGTTGCACTTGGGGTCGTGAAAGTTGAAGCCGGTGTTCACGGTGAACATGGTAGCGATGGGCGGAGTAAAGGGCTTGGTGAAGGCCGACTCCGGTTCGCGGGGAACAGAGGGGTGGATGGCGAGGTCGGAAAACTTCAACTGCGAGCAGGGGGTCTTGGCTTCGGCCCAGCGGGCGTATTCGAAGGCCTTGCCGTCCCTGAGGCCGGCGATGTGCGGCCAGCCGTAGTTGCCGCCGGCTTTGAGGATGTTGATTTCATCGTCGGTCTTGGGGCCGTGTTCGGAGGCGTAGAGGGTGCCGTCGGGGCCGAAGTCGATGCCCTGGATGTTGCGATGGCCGTAGGTGAAGACGTGGCTGAGGACGCCGTCGAACTTGGGGTTGTCGGCGGGGATGCCGCCGTCGAGGTTGAGGCGTAGGGACTTGCCGACGTAGGCGATGTAGTCCTTCGAGTCGATTTCCTTTTTGGTGGGCAGTCGCTGGGATTCGATGGGGAGGCAGAAGTTGCCGAGCTGGTTGTGGCCGCGGTCGCCGAGGGTGAGATAGAGCTTGCGGTCAGGGCCGACTTTGAGGCGGCCGGCGTTGTGGTCATTGCCGGTGGGGAAGCCGGTGACGAGGGTCTGCGGGCTGCCGAGGGTTTCGGTGCTCTTGTTGTAGGTGAAGC
Source organism: Bryobacterales bacterium (assembly GCA_016789745.1). GTDB lineage: Bacteria > Acidobacteriota > Terriglobia > Bryobacterales > Bryobacteraceae > CADEFT01. Next base: position 53,048 of record JAEUQF010000476.1, on the reverse strand, counting down.
GAACGACCTTGAGGTAGAGGTGGCGGTAGGGGCTGGCGTCGTCGGCGACGGAGGGAACGGGGGGCTTGGTGCGGTCCTGGTAGGAGTAGGCCGCGTAGACGTAGTCGTTGCCGGTGCCTTTGAGGAGCTCGGGATGGAGGGCGAGGCCGAGGAGGCCGTCCTGGCCGCCCGGGGCGGAGACGTCGTCGATGGTGATGGCGACCTTCTGCTGGCCGGTGGCGGGGTCGACGCGGGTGATGCGTTTGCCGGTGCGTTCGGTGACCCAGAGCTTGCTGTCGGGGCCCCAGGTGATTTCCCAGGGGTTGCTGAGGCCGGAGATGAGGACCTTCTTGGCGAAGATTTTGTTGGGGGGCTGTACCGATTCCGGGGGATCCTGGGCTTGGCCGGCGGCAAGGAGAAGGAAGAACGAGGGCAGAAGGAGGGTTCTGGCAGAGATATGGAGCGACATTGCTTTTTCAGATGATAGCGGAGGGGGCTCGGGTTTCGCTGCGGTCGGGGGCTTCAGCAACGGAACAGGTGCCGCTCGCTGATGGTCCGTTACGCTTTCCCTCAGTAGTGCATTTTTGTACAATCGGCAGCGATGCCCACCGCGCGCATCCGCACCCCCGACTTCTGGCTTGCTCTCAACCCCGCACTCACCATCGGCGACACCCGGCCGAAACCCTGGGACGCCCCTATACGCCCCACCGCGGAGGACATCGCAGGCGCAGTGCGGAACTACCGGGGCAAAGGCTTCCTGGAACTCCCCCGCGCCCTCTGCCCGATGCAAGCCCATCGCATGCGCCAGGCCATCGAGAACCTCTGGCAGAACGGCTGGCACCCGGTCTGGAGTTTCGTTTATGACGACTTCTGGTCCATAGGCCAATCGCAGGTCCTCCGCCAGCTTCTGCCGCAACTCTTGGACGGCCCCTACGCCCTGCTGCCGCACGTGTTCACACACTACGTGGAACCCGGCCCCGGCAACGCCGGCTGGGCGCCCCACATTGATGCCGGCGAAGACGGGGTTGCCAGCGCCTCCATCTGGATTCCGCTTAGCCCGGCCCGGCTCACCAACGGCTGCATGTATTTGGTCAAACGCGGCGACGGTATCGAGGAGATTGTCGACGACGCCCGGGAGCGCGGTCACTACTCAAGCGATGACCTCATGACGATTCTCCGCAGCGTCCGAGCCCTCCCCGCCAACCCCGGCGACCTGCTCGCCTGGGACGAACGCATTCTCCACTGGGGTACCCCCTGGGAGTCCGGCACCGAGCCGAGAATCAGCATCGCCCTCGAGTTCACCCCCGCCACCGGAGCCGAAACCTTGATCGACCCGCTCAGCCCACCACCCCCGTTTGAGGCCCGCCTCCAGATCATCGCGAGGGCCATCCAGACATACAGCCGCTTCGACCCGAGAGTGGAAATAGTCGCCAGGCTGGCAGAGAATCTAGTGGCGTCCACAAGAGCCTGATCTTATGCCCACCGAACTCATCCAACGCATCAACGCGATAATCCCATTCCCACTCCTGCGTACGGAGTACGGCGACCACCACGCTCAGCCCGACCTCTACAGCCCAGTCTCCCCGGAAATCATCGCCGCCGCCGAAGGCGACCTGCGTTTCCGGCTCCCACCCCTGTTGGTCCAGTGCTACACCGAAATCGGCAACGGAGGCTTCGGTCCAGGCCACGGCCTGATCGGCCTGGAATCGGAGGACGGCGACGCCTTTCGCCACGACCTCACCGACGCCTGCCTCGCCGAACTCTATACCGCATACCGGGAAGAAGCCCTCCGCCGCCCCTGGCCCAAAGGCCTGCTCCCACTCTTCCTCAAAGGCGACGGCGCCATGGACTGCATCCAAGCCACGAAACCACCCTACCTGGTTGCACACCTCAAGGACGACGCCACCCTCGACCGCACTACGGAGCCCTTCGAAGCGTACCTGCAAACCTGGGCGGAGGCTATGGAAACCAGGGGTCGCGACTTAGGCCTGCTTCGCTGACTGGAAACCCAGTTCCGCCCGCCCTCGGCTGCCATCCTCGATTCGGAGTCACTGCCCCTTCCACACCTTCGACGGTGCCCGCCTCCCGTGAAGGACATGCGTAATCACCACGCGCCGCCGTTTGAACCCCGTCGTATCGCTCCAGGGAATAAGAAACCAACCCGCCCGTTCAAACCTCGTCCAGCATCTCCGGCGAACGCACACCCCGGCCGTTGGGCGTGCCGAAGAACCACAACACGTCCCCAGCCGCCACATCCACCAGCACCTCATGCACAACGCCCCGAATCCGCCGCACCACCGCAAGCCGGCCATCTTCCTCATCGCCCAGCATCGCCCTAACCATTGCCCCTACGCTCCGTTCCGGCACGACGGCCAGCAGCCATTCCGGCCCCGTCCGGCTTACCTGTGCAAACGGCACCGAAGCCCACACGCGCCCAGACCGCAGCCGGATCTCCCAACCGCAATCCCGCCAATTATAGAACTCCTCTATCTCCGGGAACACCGTTGAAAGCGCGCCGTGCAATCGGCGGGCGAGATTCGCGCCCGGCGGATGATCATACTCCGCATCCTTCGGGATTGCAGCGACAAAGCTCGCCTGCGCCGTCCTCATTCCCTCTCAGCCTACCCGAACAACTCCTTTACCGGAACCCCCAAGTTCGGATTAACAATGGAGTACGCCCAGACTCGCTCCTCGCCAGAACCAGCGCCGACTCCAACAACCCTCGCTCTTCCAAGTCATCCACCAGCGCCGTCAACGTCCGGTCCAGCGCCGGACACAGAATCACCTGGCTGATCACATCGTCGCCACGCTAGACTTCACCGGCTTCGCATCCCGTTACGCGGCCCAACAAGCCCGATCCGGTCCGCCTACCTTTCAGCCACTCCTCGGTTAGCGCAGCCAACCGCGCACGATCCACCTGCCACGGATACTCGCCAAGATGATAGAGCGTTCCCTCTCCAACCTGCCGCTGCCGCACCGCAATCCCGCTCAGAAACGCCTGCTCCTCATCGTTCAATCCACGTCCTGCGTAAATCAGCGAGCCCAATAACGGCCATGCCGTCCCGACAGCAACGCCACGGGCAAGCAGTTCTTCGTCGACATACTCATCGGAAACGCATCCCCAACAGGCATCTTCCGCCAGAAGCAGGAACAACTGTTCGCAGTCCGCGGCAACCGCCTCACGATTACCCCAATCCTCTCGATAATGGACACGGTCAATCGCGAAGCCGGTGTGCCACATCTGCCCTTGGGTCACTTCCGATGGCAGATGGAGCAGGACGTCCGCCTGGGGATCCTTCCATAGGGTGATCGAAGACGGAATTTCCCAAAGTCTGGCGACCGCGTCAGCCAACGTCGGGAAAGGACAATAATCGCCGTCAATCCAGGCCTGTACGTCGCCCGTGTGCGGGCTCACCGGCCTGTAGCCGAGCGCCTCCACCCGCCGTAGCCAGAGCAGCAGCGAATCGCTATCCGGGCCGACGTCTTTCGTCAGCCACGAATCGTAGCAGTAGTGAAAGCCCACAATCGGGCAGTTTACCCCAACAACTCCTTCACCGGAACGCCCGTCGTATCCTCCAGCGAATTCGCAATCTTCAGAGGCCGTCCAATCGGGCTCATATACTCCCGCGTCCAATCCACACCCAGCGCCTTATACAACGTCGCGAACAGATCTCCCATCGTGGTCACCCGTTCGGTCACGTTATACCCGCGCTCATCGCTCGCGCCCACCACCTGGCCCACCTTAATCCCGCCGCCAGCCAACGCCAGCGACCAGCAATTCGGCCAATGATCACGGCCCAGATTCGGATTAATCACTGGCGTGCGTCCGAACTCACCCATCGCCACCACCAGTGTCGTCTCCAACAAACCGCGCTGTTCCAAATCATCCACCAGCGCCGTCAACGTCCGGTCCAGCGTCGGACAGAGGCGGTCCTTATGCCCCTTATCGTTATCCGAATGCGTATCCCAAGAGTTCCCGTGATACCCCGCCGCCGTCACAAACCGGCTCCCGGCTTCCACCAACCGCCGCGCCAACAACGCCGACTGGCCCACCGAATCCTTCCCGTAGGCTTCCTTCGTCTTCTCGGATTCCTTGCTCATGTCGAACGCATCGCGCACCGCCGGCGTCAGCAGCATCTTCCACGCCTGCGCCGAATAAGCGTCCATATTCGCGTGGTCCGCCGTCTCATTCATCGCCCGGTACCGCCGGTCGACAATCTTCAGGAACTCGCTGCGGCCTTCCACCGCCTGCTCGGACACCGTCTTCGGCAGGCTCAAATCGGTCACCTGAAAGCCCGGCCGGCTCGGATCCGGAATACACATCGGGTCAAACTCGCCGCCCAAAAACGCCGACCGGAAGTAATCCTCATACTGCCGCGACTTGTCCCACTTCGGCACCAGCACGTGCGGCGGCACCGCGTTGCGCGGCCCCATCTCCTTCGTGATGATCGACCCAAGGCTCGGAAACTGCATCGCCGGGTTGATCTCATGGCCGGTGATGGCGTAGTGCGTCGCCTGCGGATGGTCCGTCCCGCGCGTATGCATCGATCGCACCAGCGCGAACTTGTCCATCTTCTTCGCCATCTTGGGCAACAGTTCCGTCACCCGGATCCCGGGCACATTCGTCGAAATCGCCTTGAAATTCGAGTTCGACTTCGGATCCCACGTATCAATGTGGCTAGGCCCACCCTCCAGCCAGAACAGAATCACCGAGTTCGCCTTGCCCTTCTCCTTGGCCGGCGATGTCTCCGCCGCCTTCAGATATTGGCTCAACGACATTCCCAAGAACCCCAGCGACCCCGCGCTGATAAACTCCCGACGATTGGTCCGATGTCTCATGTGCGTGTCCTCTTCCCTAGTGGTTCTCCGCGAACTCGCGCGAACTGATCAATGCCCAGACAAACTCCCGCAACCCGGCTTCCCGGTCCGGACGGCGTGCCAATATCTCTTCCACCGCCTTGGTTTCCTCAGCCGTCGGGACACGGCTATAAGCGGCTAAATAGAACTCCTCGATGATCTGCGCATTCGTGGCGCCGGCCTTTAGCAACCGGCCCAACCGGCTGTCCGGTCCGCCCAAGCGCTCCACGTACGTTGCGCCCGCCAGCATATGCAGCGCCTGGCCCAGATTCGGCCGCGCATTGCGCTCCGGCACCGCGCCGCGATTGGCGCGTCCATACAACTCCAGGAACCGCGAATAGAACGTATCCGGATCCCGCAGTTGCACCGCGCGCGTACCCGGCGGCGCCTGGCCCACCGCTCCGCCATCGCTCACCGCCGTCGAGAACGTCTCCTGCACGCCCGTCACATCCACCACCGCGTCCAGCAGCACCTCGGCATCAATGGCCCGTGCCCACGACCGCGAATAGTTCACTACGTCATGCTTATTCGTCGCATTCGGCTCATACGCCAACTGATAGGTCCGCGACATCACGATCGTCTTCATCAGGTGCCGCAGGTTATATCCGTTCGTCTGGAAATCCTTTGCTAGCGCCGCTAGTAACTCCGGATGCGTCGGCGGATTTGTCGACCGGAAATCATCCACCGGATCCACAATCCCCCGCGCAAAGAACAGGCCCCAAATCCGGTTCACCGCCGCTTCGGCAAAGTAAGGATTCGATGTCATCCACTTTGCCAATTCCTTGCGCGGATTCCCCGCCGGATCCAGATTGAACTTCGAATTGTCCAGCAGCGCCGGCTTTACCTCCGCCTTCGTTCGCGGATGCAGCACTTCAATCTTGCCGTCCACATCCTTCGAACTCAGATCCATGTTCACCGGGTGATCCATCAGGATCGTGCCCACCTTGAACATGCGCCCAAAGAACGCCGCCATCCCCCAGAACTGGTCCTGGCTCCAGTTTTCATACGGATGGTTATGGCACTGCGCGCAATCCATCCGCCGCCCGAAGAACACCCGCACTTCTTCCGCCATCGTATCGGCGGGCGTCCCCACCACGTTATATGGCAGGAAGTGCCGCGTCGCCGGGCTATACCCCTGGGCCGACAAGCGTTCCCGAGCCACCTCATCATACGGCCGGTTCCGCTCCACGTTGTCCCGGATCCACTCCCAATACCCCTGCGCCCACTTCGACGACAAGCCATTGGTGAAGATCGAAACCCGGAATAGGTCCGCAAACCGCCATGTCCAGTAATCGACAAACTCCGGCGAGGCAATCAACGCATCGATCACCTTCTCGCGCTTGGCCGGATCCTTACTCGCCAGAAAATCCTTCACGCGGTTCGGTGGCGGCAGCGTCCCGGTCAAATCCAGCGCCACGCGCCGCAGAAACTCTCCATCGGTCGACAACGCCGACGGCACAATCTGGAACCGCCGCAGCTTCTCAAACACATGCTGGTCGATGAAATTGCTGCGCGCCACCGCCGGGTAGTTCACGATCGGATCCCCAATCACGCCCACACCCGCACTCGCCACCTGACCCGCCGCGCGAATCAGGATCGCCGTCTCGCCGCGAGTCTTCGGCGTGATCAGCCCATCGGCACTCACACTCACCACATCCGGATCGTTGGGAACATACAGCACCTGGTGCGTGAAGTCTTCGGTATGCCCGTCGCTGAAGTGGCCCGTCACTAGCAACCGGTGCTTGGCGCCCATCGTCACAATCGCCATCGACGGCACCAGCGATAACTTCACTAACTTCGGGGCCTTGCCCGTATCATCGCCGAACGGCGCCCCAGCCTTAATCCAGTCCGTCAGGACCTGCAGATCCGCCGACCCCGGCTCCAGCCGCTTCCCGCCGCCATGCGGCGTCACCATCAGCGGCTTGGTCAACAGCAGGCTCTTTTGCGGATCCTTAAAGTCGATGCGCGGAATCCGTTCGCCCTTCACTTCGGTGGTGAGAACCTGATACCCGCCGCCCTTCACAATCCAGTCGTAGTCTTCTTTCGGATACAGCGCATTGGCCGAAAACTTCAACCCGCCGCGGCCCTTCACGCTTCCATGACAAGCCGTCGAGTTACATCCGCGCTTGACTAAGATCGCGCTAATATCCCGCGTGAACGTGTACGCACGAGCTGCTTTCGCATTCGACACCTGCACCGCTGCCGTAGCCGCCTTGGCGCCCGCCAGCGACGCCGTCAACACAGCCTTGCCGTCGCTCACCGCTTCCAGCCGCGCCGATGACGACACGTTCGCCACGCCCGTCGCCGACAGCTTCCACTGCACCTCGGCGGTAACATCGCGATCAATGCCATCGGCCCCGGATGCCACCACCAGCAACTGTTGCGACGCACCGGCTCCCGACAGCGCAATCTCCGCCGGATACAGCTTCAACGTCACCGGCTTCTGCGGAGCCGCCCACAAACTCCCAACCAGACCGACAAGAATCAAAGCTTTCATGGTTTCGCCAGCACCATCATCGGAATCGTCTTTGCTGCGATCACATCGCCCAGCTTGCCGTTCGCAACCGGGCGAACAACCACCCGCACCTGCTGCGGAGCCACCGTCGCCGGAGCATCCGGCGCCGCGCTGAACACCAACACACTGCGTTCAGTCCGCGGCGTGTACCGTTCCCGCTTGCCCTTCGTCAAAGGCTCGTCCTTATCCGGTTCGAAATCCGCGCCGGCCGCCACAGTCACACCAGCGGGCAGCCCTTCGGCCGTCACCGCAATCGCGCCGCGGTAGTCCTCCTCGCGGTCAAACATCACCCGTACCGTGCTCGCCTCGGCCGGCGCCAGATTCAGGTGATCGCTGGCGATGTTCACGTCCCCCACATGCGGCACCTGTGGTCGCACCTGCAGCCGGTACCGGAATCCCGGCCCGCCCAGGTCTGACGTGGCATCGCGAATCTCCACGGTGTATTTGCCCGCCTCTCGCAACGGCACGATCGTCTTCGCCTGAATGGACTTCGACAGCGCCCCGCTGCAAGCCCCACGCCCCGCAAACAGATTCGTCGCCACCTCATCCCCATCGGCATTCAACAGCCGCACAATCGGATTGAAATACGGCGGTGCCTGCTGCGGCGTCTCCATCTCCAACGCAATGTCCCGCGGACCATCCACCTCGAAATGCGCCCGGTGCGTCTCTCCCGGATTCGCAATCTCGCCTTCCAGATTTCCCGGCAACGCGAACCGCGGAGCCTGCTCCACAGCCACCGGCAAAGCACGGTAGTTCTCCACCACCGGACGGTCCGGTTTCACGCCGCCGCGTAAAGCCAATTCGTTCAGCCGGCTGGGTGAAATCTGCCTCGTAAAACTGCGTTCCGACCAGCCCTCGCCACCCCCGCCGCGCTTGCCTCCCGAGCCCGGCGCGGAAACGTACGGAACCGCACCAGGCAGCACCTTCAACGCATAGCTGTAATCGGCGCCACCCTGACCCGCAAATGCATCCACCCGCAGCAGGTACGACCCTGCCTTGGCGAACGTATGCACCAGGTGCGAATCGGTCGGCTTGCCGAACACAAACTCCGGCTCATCGTTGTAGGCAATCCGCCGCAACCGCGCCGAGTCAAACCAGCTCGTCCCGCCTTCGAAAATCGTCAACGCCGGATCGAAGTTCGCAATCGTCGCGGCCGACCCGCCCGCCGCCGTCTGCGGCAAACCCGAATGCAGTTGAAACGTCACGGTCTCGCCAGCCTTCGCCTCAAACTTGTAGAAGTCCGCCTCTCCCCGCCGCGTCAACTTGCCGTTGAACACCGTGCCTCGCGAACCAATAACGACAGCGGTTTCCGGCGTCTGGTGCAGCCCTTCCGGCTCGGCGGCCACGGCCTCTTCCGTTATCAACAACGGCAGGGAATTCGAGACACCGTTCTTCCCGACCAACCGGAACGCATACCGCCCGGCCTTCAGATCCGCCGGAGCCTCCACGCGCAGCGTCACCACATCCACAGGCGTCTTCGATCGCGATCCTTCTTCCGGCGGTTCCTGCCCCACGCCCTCCGTGGTCATCTGCAACGCAGCGTTCGCCGGCAAAGCCGCCCTTGCACCCGCCAATCCGCGACCGCGCACTTTGACCACAAACGTGCTCCCGCGCTGGCCTGTGAACGGATGAATCGATGTCATCGCCGGATCGACGCGAGGATCCGCAGGCTTATCGGCCGCGTACAAAAGCGCCCCTAAACCCAGATACACCACGAGCGTGAAACTTCGGTGGGTCTTCATCGCCTTGCTCGTTAGTTTACTACCCTTTCCGAATGGAGGGCGGGTCGCCTGACCCGCGCGCGACGCCCAAGTCGCGCTGTTGTTAACCCTCGGCATTAAGCCGCGCAAACCTTTCGTCAAGCAAGTAAAATCCGCCCCACATTCGCTAGGGAATCCGCCCGCCCCTGCCCGATACTCAACTCCATGTACCAAGCCGGAATCGAACTCTTCACGCGCCGCCAGTTGTTCCTGCGCGGGGCTGCCGCCGCCGTTAGCCTCGCCAATCTCCCCACCGCAGGCTGGCTCGCCGCGCACGCCCAAACCGTCACCGTCCTCGCCACCCCCTCCGCCACCGAAGGCCCATACTTCGCCGACGAAAAGCTCAATCGCTCCGACATCCGCCTCGACCCCTCCAATAACATCGTCTCCACCGGCTTCCCGCTGCTATTAGGAGTCACCGTCTCCCGTATCACGAACGGCGTCATTACTCCGCTCAACAACGCCTACGTCGATATCTGGCATTGCGACGCCGCCGGCAAATACTCCGACTTCGCCGTCGAAGGTACCGCCGGCCGTAAGTTCCTGCGCGGCTATCAAGTCACCGATGCCCACGGCAACTGCCGTTTCCTCTCCATCTACCCCGGCTGGTACTCCGGGCGCACCGTCCATATCCACTGCAAAGTACGCCTGTATGACGGTGCCGCCACTACTTACACCTTCAATACCCAGTTTTTCTTCGAAGAGTCCACCACGGACTCCGTCTATTTACTCAGCCCCTACAGCTCCCGCCCCAATCGCGATACGCGCAACACCTCCGACGGAATCTACAACGGCAGCAGCGGCGCCCGCCTTCTGCTCCGCCTGGCCAAGGACGGTAGCTACGCCATGTCCAGCTTCCACATCATGTTGAACGCCTGAGAGGAGAAGAACCCATGACATGCTGCCAACGTCTGCTCACCTGCGCCCTGCTCGCCCTCACTCTGCCCCTCGGCGCCGAGACACTCTCCAACAACCTGACCAAAACCTCCGCCGGCGCCGAAACCGCCACCGGCAACACCTGGCTCACCTCCAGTTTCCGCACCGGTTCCTCCGGCTATGTCCTTGACTCCGTCACCCTCCTGCTCGCCAACCCCACCGCCGGACAAGCCACACTCAGCCTTTACTCCGACAAAGGCCTCAAGCCCGGGGAACTCATTGGCACCCTGACCGCACCTGTCACCTTCACCACGGCTCCCAGCAATACCGTCTTCTCCGGCAACAGCCTCGCGATCGCCGCCAACACTACCTACTGGATCGTACTCAAAGCCGCCACCGGGAGTTTCTCCTGGTCGTGGACCGCCGATAATACCGGCGAAGGCTCCGGCTTCCAAAACACCTGGGGCTCCACCACCGACGCCGGATCCGCCTGGCAGACTTACGCGGCCTACCCCCTGCAGTTCTTAACAAGTGCCACCCCCAGCGGCGGGTCCAGTTGTACTTACTCCCTCAGTCTGCCGGGCGGCGCGGGATCCGCCTCCGCCGCCACCGGCTCCTTTACCGTGACGACCGCCAGTTCCTGCACCTGGTCCGCCGTATCGAACGCCAGTTGGATCACCGTCACCTCCGGCAACACCGGCACCGGTTCGGGCACCGTGAACTTCTCCGTCCAGGCCAACACCACCACCGCCGACCGTACCGGTACGATCACCGTCGGCAATCAGGTCTTCACCGTTGTACAGTACGGTGCTGTCGCCTGCTCGTATTCGCTCAGCAGCACCGGCTTCACCTTCCCAGCAGCCGCCACCACCGCCATCTTCTCTGTCAACACCTCCGCCGCCACCTGCCCTTGGACCACCTCCAGCAACGCCTCCTGGCTCACCGTCACCACCACCAGCGGCACCGGCAGCGGCTTTATCAACTACAGCGTCGCCGCCAATACGGGCACCGCCTCACGCACGGGCGTCATCGCCGTCGGCGGCCAGTCGTTCACCATCACCCAAACCGGGGCCGTCGTCACACCGCTCCGCTTCGTCCCCGTCACGCCCTGCCGCGTCTCAGACACGCGCTACGCCACAGGCGCTTTCGGCGGCCCGCGCTTCGCTGCTGGCGAGACCCGCAGCATCGTGATTCCCAGTTCGCCCTGTAACGTCCCCGCCACTGCGCAGGCCTACTCGCTCAACCTCACCGTTGTGCCCCCCGCGCCGCTCAGCTACGTCACCCTGTTCCCCACCGGCACCACACAACCCCTCGTATCCACGCTGAACTCGTGGGACGGCCGCACCAAGGCCAACACAGCCATCGTCCCGGCCGGCACCAACGGAGCCGTCAGCGTTTACGTTACCCACCCCACTGATGTCATCCTCGACATAAACGGGTACTTCGTCCCCGCCACTACCGCCAACGCGCTCGCCTTCTATCCCGTGACGCCCTGCCGCATCATCGACACCCGCAACAGCACCGCGCTCAGCGCCAGTGCCACACGCACCGTTAGCGTCACCGGCAGCACCTGCGCCATCCCTGCCACGGCCCAGGCCTACGCCCTCAACGTCACCGCCGTACCGCAAACCCCGCTGGCCTACGTCACCATCTGGCCCACCGGCACCACGCAACCTTTCGTATCCACGCTCAACGCCCCCACCGGCACCGTCACCGCAAACGCCGCCCTTGTCCCGGCGGGCGCGAATGGCAGCGTCGACATCTTTGCCACCAACACCACGCACGCCGTCATTGATATCAACGGCTACTTCGCGCCAGCCGGCACCGGCGGCCTCAGCTTCTACACCGCCACGCCCTGCCGCAGTGCCGACACGCGCAGCACCGCGACGCTCGCCACCGGCGCCACGCGCACGTTCCCGATCGCTGACACTTGCGGCATCCCCAGCACCGCCCGGGCCTACTCCCTGAACGCCACCGTCGTGCCGCCAGCCGCCCTCAGCTATCTCACCCTCTGGCCCACCGGCAGCACCCAACCCCTGACGAGCACCCTCAACTCGTGGGATGGCGCCACCGCGGCCAACGCTGCCATCATCCCGGCCGGCACGGGCGGCGTCATCAGCGCCTATGCCAGCAACACTACCGACCTTATCCTCGACGTCAACGGCTACTTCGCCCCCTAAACCACAGCCACACCAACTGCGCCACAATGGACAACCATGTGGCGCAGCGCTCTCCTTCTCCTCTTCTTCCAAACCCTCACCCTAACCCCCGAAGCCACCCGCCAATTCGAACTCTCCGTCATGGAGAAGATCGCCGACCTCGCCCTCATCCCACCAACCCTCAACACCAATCCCCTGCCCCAGTACGACTACGACCAGCTCGACTACGGCATGACTATCGGTATCGCCCGCACGCCCGGTGGCCGCCTCTGGGCCGCCTGGGTCGCCGGCGAGGATGGCCCCAAAGCCTTCTTCGTCCTTGCCACCAGCGATGACGACGGCCGCACCTGGTCCAAACCCCGCCTCGTCATCGACGCCCAATCCAAAACCCTCCCCATGTACCGCAGTGTCCTGGTCGGCAATCTCTGGACCGACCCGGACGGGCGCCTCTGGCTCTTCTTCAATCAATCCATGATGCAGTTCGACGGCCGCTCCGGCGTCTGGGCCGCCACCTGCCTCAACCCCGACGATCAGAACCCGCAATGGTCGGCGCCGCGCCGCATCTGGCATGGCTTCACCCTCAACAAGCCCACCGTGCTCTCTACCGGCGAATGGCTGCTGCCCGTCTCCCTAAACCCCAGAGGCTTCGGCCCCTTCGAAGGCACCTTCCGGGAACTCGACCCCTACCGCGGCGCCAATCTCTTCCTCTCCCGCGACAAGGGCGCCACCTGGACCCGACACGGCCACGTCGCCTTCCCCAATCCCACCTGGGATGAACACATGACGCTCGAACGCAAGGACGGCAGCCTCTGGATGCTCGCCCGCACCACCACCGGCCTGATGCAGAGCACCTCCACTGACCGCGGCCGCACTTGGGCCACCCCCACCGAACCTCCGGGCATGCGCCATCCCGTCGCCCGGTTCCACCTCCGCCGTCTCGCCTCCGGCCGCATCCTCTTCGTCAAGCACGGCGACACCATCGATACCCACGAAGGCCGCAGCAAACTCACCGCCTGGCTCTCCGACGACGAAGGCCACACCTGGCAGGGAGGCCTCATGCTCGACGAACGCACCGGCCTCTCCTACCCCGACGGATTCCAAGCCCCCGATGGCTCCCTCTACATCTCCTACGACCGCAACCGAGCCACCGACGGCGAAATCCTCCTCGCCAAATTCACTGAAGAAGATATCCTCGCCAGGAAGTTAGTAAGTCCAGGCTCACGCCTGAAGACGTTGATTAGCCGCCCACTCGCCCCGCGCAAGAATCGCCCCGCAAACCATTGATCCGTTCGGCGGGGTGACGGACTAACCAGAAAGCGGGCGCATTATCCAAACCTGTCACCCCAGCCCCCACCCGAATCCGCCAACTCGTTGATTCCACAAACACCGCCCATCCGGCCCCCCACCTGCACCTCCCGCTATCCAGGAGGCACCCATGCAAACGACCATCACACTCATCCTCACCAGCGCCCTCATCGCGCCCCCGCTATCCGCCGCCCACAATCCCAGCGGCTACGCCCGCACCGCCTCGATCGATGGCACCGTGCTCGACGCGGCCCACTCCTTCAACCCGCACGGCACCCCCATCCGCCTCTCCCGCCAAAGCGCCGGCCACTACAGCATCCAGTACACCGGCGGCCGTATCCCCAACTCCGTTTCCATGGTCGCCGCCGTCGGCCCCGGCGCCCACTACTGCAAAATCGCCGGCGCTTCCAACACCATTGACACCTACGATGCGCGCATCCGCTGCTTCGACCCCGCCGGCAACCCCAGCGACACCCGCTACACCCACACCCTGCTGCGTCCCGATAACCCCCAACGCATCGCCTTCGCCTGGTTCGACGGCGCCAGCCTCCACCCGGACCATAGCTGGAGCCCCAACGGCCCCATCACGATCAGCACCCTCGGAACCGGCTCCTACCGCGTCAACTTCCCCGGCATGACCGCCCCCGATCATGTCCAGGTCACCGCCCAAGGCGACAACAACGCCTATTGCTCCCCTTACCGTTGGTTCAGCTTCGTCGAAGTGCGCTGCGTCGATGCCCGCAACCAGCCCGTCCACTCAGCGTTCATCGCCGCCTACGCCAGCGCCGCCGGCCAGCTCGACCTCGGCTTCGCCCATCAGGATGAGATCCTGCTCACCGAATCCACCCACTCGCCCCGCCTGCGCTACAACAGCAACAACGGCGCGGTCACCGTCACCCGCACCGCCTACGGCGCCTACAGCGTTCGCTTCAAGAACATCAATCCGGCACCCCAACCTGCCGCCACCGGACCCACCGCCCTGGTCAGCGGCCACGGCGACGAAAGCCCCAACCTGCGCTGCGGCATCGACACTATCCACAGCGAAGACACCGACATCACCGTCAACCTCTCCTGCTTCGGCGTCAACGGCGAATCGTCTAACGGCCTCTTCTCCGTAACCTTGCTGCCGCCGGCCCAAATCCGCAACCCGATCGCCTATACCCAAAGCGCCAACCGCACCGGCACTGCCACCGACTCCGCCTTCTCGTTCAACCCACATGGAGGCGAAATCGAAACGCTGCGCAACGGCATCGGCGACTACAGCCTCCAGTACACCGGCGGCCCGCACCCGGATGCCATCGACATGGCCGCCGCCGTTGGCAGCGAGGCCCACTCCTGCAAGACCGGCGCGTCCGAAACCGGTGACCACACCTACAACGCCCGCGTCCTCTGCTTCGATGCCAATGGGCGTCCCATCGACACCCGCTTCTCTCACACCCTGCTGCGCCCCTACAATCCGCAGCACATCGCCTACGCGCGCTTTGACGGCACGGCCCTCGACGCCGGCCACAGTTGGAGCCCCTATGGCCCCATCACCGCCACCACCATCGGCACCGGCACCTATCGCATCGGCTTCCCCACAGCCGCTGTGCCCGACCACGTCCAAGTCATCGCCTATGGCAGCGACAACACCTCCTGCTCACCGGTCCACGGAACCAGCGCCGTGGAAGTGCGCTGCGTCGACGCCAGTAACCAGCCAACGAACTCGGCCTTCCACATCGCCTATGTCCGCGCCATGGGTCAGCCCCGGCTGGGCTTTGCCTCCAGCCAGGCCCCAGCCGCCTACAACAGCACGGGAGGTAGGGTTGACATTACCCGCATCACCGCCGCCTCCTATCAAGTGAAGTTCGCCAGCATCAGCCCTCGCGGCGCCGATGGCACCAAGCTCAACGCCATCGTCACCGGCGGCAGCATCGAATCTCTCGCCACCAGCGGCGCCGACGTCTACGTCAACGTCTCAGCCCCGAACGGCCTGTTCGATGTCACCCTCCTCATGCCCCAACCCTAAATCCTCAACCAGGAGCGTCCACCCAACCAAGGTGGACGCTCTCCTTTTCATCAGCCCCTTATCACTGCACCCGTCCCCGAAATGCATCCACAATCGACACCCCCAACTCATCCAACAAAACCCCCGACGCCCGCCGCAACGCCGCATTCGCCTTGTGCATAATCCGCCAGCGCCGCCACTTCCAACTGCTGCGCTGCCGCCAGATCCCGCTGGTACTGAATCACCGTATAGTTCGTCGATACCCCCACCCGATACCGCTCCTGCTCGGCCTCCAACGACAACTCCTGAAAACTTCGCGCCTCTTGCGCCGCCTCCCAGGCCGCCCGGCTCTGCTCTACCGCGATCTGCGCATTCACAATCTCCACCCGCATCTGCTTTTCCAGTTGTATCCCCCGGATCTCCTGCTGCCGCACCGCCAACTGGTCCCGCGCATAATCGGCCCGCGCCACCCGGTTCCAAATCGGAATACTCAACTGCAATTCCGCCCCATAGTCCGGAAACCGCGCTCCGAACACCTGCCCTAGCCCCGTTCCCAATCCCCCAATGAACGATGGATCCGGATTCCGCACCGTTATTCCACCCCCACTCCCCGGCACCGTCGTCGGCAGCGTACTCACCGACCCTACCAACGCATTCGTCCGCCCATTCACCACCAGGTTCAACTGCGGCAGCAGCCCGTTCCGCGACCCCTGCAAGGCGATCCGCGCGTTCTCTGCCTGCAACCCCGCCTGCGCTACCTCCGGCCTTCGCTTCCGCGCCGTCGCCACCATGTCCTGCAGCGGCGTCACCGGATCCTGCGCCGGCGGCGTGATCGTATCCGTGGGCACCACACGCACCGTCATCAGCCGCGGGCTGTCAATTACACCCCGGCTCAAATAGTCCTTCAACACCGTCTCCTGCTGCCGTGCGTTTGTCTCGGCCACCGTCAGATCGCGCCGCGACCTTGCCACCTCCGCCCGGGACCGCACGACATCCATAGGCGCCACCACGCCCGCCTCTTCTTTCTGGATGTTCTCCTTCAACAGCCGCTCGCTCAACTCCAACGTCTGCCGCTGCACCGCCACCTGGCCTCGCAAACTCACCAGATCCCAATACAACCGCGTCACCGCGAACGCCGTGCTGATCACCTGCTGCTCGAACACCAGGTCCGAAACCTGCCGGTTGTTATTCGCAATGCGAATGTAGCGGTCATTCACCGCCCGGCCGAAGCCCCGCAGCAACGGTTGCACATAGGTCAACGCCAACCCGCCGGTCGTCGCCGGATTGATGTCGCTCCGCAGGTTATTCGTGTTCTGCCTCGCGGCGTCCAACCCCAACGACGCCTGCCCGCCAAACAGAAACCCCTTCTGCACCCCCAGATCCCCCGTGAATCCCGACTGCGTAATCTGATTCGTGCCCGTAATGAACGTGTTCGTCTGCGGGCGGTTTGTCCGATTCCACCCGAGCGTCCCCACCAGCGCCGGATCCAATAACGGCACCGCCGGTCCGCTCGCCGTTGTTTGGGGCCCCGCCAACGCCACCGACGTCCCGCTGGCCAATCCCAGCACCTGGTTCTGCAGTGCATTGCTATCGCTGCTGACCGTGCCCGATATGCCCGTCGCCTGTCCCGCGCCCCCTGTCCCGGATGGGCCTTCCCGTACACTCGATGGCACCCCGCGCGCGATCCCTCCGGCCTGCGCCCGCAGTAAGTCCGCCTCCGCCAGAAACGGAGTTATTCTCTGATACTCAATGTCTAAATTATTTTCAACTGCGAGTAAAATTGCTTCCCGTAACGAAAGATACAAACTACCCGCACGAATCAGGCTCTCTAACCGGTCTGTATCCACCCGCCGAGGCTCCGGCGCAGGCTGCGGACGGTAATTTGCAAGGCTTCCGCCGTCTACAGGCCGCGGCAACCCGGCCGGCAGCCGCTCTCCCGTCGTCGTCTGGCCCCATGCCAAAAAGCTACTCACGAAGTAACAAAAACACAGCAACATACTTCCTGTTTGACTCCGCCGTAGCCCGAACATTACATCCGAATTACGGGTAACAACACCCCATCAGAGAACGTCTCAATAATCGTGGTAACGCGGTTGTTGTTGCTTGTCCCTCTTGCCCTCTCTCTATCCTCCTGCGGTTCGAAAGCATCGAAAGCCGAATCCAAGAAAGGCGCAGCCGCACCCCCCGTCACCGTCGAAAAGGTCACCCGCACCGCCGTTCCCTTGGAAATCCGCTCTATCGGTAACGTCGAAGCCATCGCCGCTATCCAGGTGCGCCCCCGCGTCGGCGGCCAGATCCTTAAAGTCCACTTCGAAGAAGGCGCCGACGTCAAAACCGGCCAACTCCTATTCACCATTGACCCGGCTCCCTACCAGCAGGCCTTACGCGAATCGGAAGCCGCCATCGCCGCCCAACAAGCCGCACTCGGTCAAGCTGAAGCCAACTACGAGCGCGACCTCGCCACCGCCGCCAACGCCCGCTCCCAAGCCAACCGCTACGGCGAGCTCGCCGCCAAAGGAATCGTCTCCCGCCAGGAGAACGAACAGCTTTCCACCGCCGCCACCGCCTCCGAAAAGGCCACCGCCGCGTCGAAGGCCACCATCGCCAGCGCACGCGCCGGCCTCCAGGGCGCCCAGGCCAGGCTCTCCGAGGCGCGCCTCCAACTCAGCTACACCTCCATTACGGCACCCATCTCCGGCCGTACCGGATCCCTCGCCTACAGAGCCGGTGATCTCGTCACCGCCAACGCCAACCCGCCGATGATCACCATCAACCAGGTCACTCCCATCTACGTCACCTTCTCCATCCCCGAACAGGATCTCGCCAACCTCCGCCGCTACGCCGACCGCGGCCGCCTCACCGTAAACGCCACTCCGCAAGGCAACATCCAGCCGTTTCAGGGCACACTCGACTTCCTGGATAACCGCGTCGACACCGGCACCGGCACCATCCTCCTGAAAGCCAAATTCCCCAATGCCGAACGCCGCCTCTGGCCTGGCCAGTTCGTCGACGTCGCCATCCAACTCGCCAACCCCGAAGAAGTCGTTGTCCCCCTGGCCGCCGTCCGCAACGCCCAGAACGGCAACTATGTCTTCATCGTCAAACCGGACCTCACCGCCGAACAGCGCACCATCGTCACCTCCCGCACCCACGGCAAACTCGCCGTCATCAGCAAAGGCCTCAATCCCGGCGACACCGTCATCACCGAAGGCCACATGCGCGTGCGGCCCAACACCAAAGTCCAAGTCAGCCCCGGCGCCGCCCAAGCCTCCAAGTAGCCCCCCATGCACTTCACCGAGTTCTTCATCCGCCGCGCCATTACCACCACTCTGCTGATGGCCGCTATCAGTGTCTTCGGCGCCATCGCCTACTTCACCCTCCCCGTTTCCGACCTCCCTAACATCGACTTCCCCACCATTTCCGTCAGCGTCAACCAGCCCGGGGCCAGCCCCGAAACCATGGCCAACACCGTCGCCCTCCCGCTCGAACGCGAGTTCACCGCACTCCAGGGCATCTCCTCCATCAACTCCACCTCCAGCCTTGGCTCCACGCGCATCACTCTTCAGTTCGACCTCGACCGCAACATCGATGCCGCCGCCCAGGACGTGCAGGCCGCCATATCCTCCGCCTCCCGAGACCTGCCCCAAAACCTTCCCCGTCCGCCCACCTTCCGCAAGGTCAACCCCGCCGAGAGCCCCGTCCTTTACCTCGCGCTCAGTTCCTCTACCTTCCCGCTCTCCGATGTCGACGAGTACGGACAGATCAACATCGCCCAGCGCATCTCTACCGTCAACGGCGTCGCCCAAGTCGACGTCTACGGCTCTCAGAAGTACGCCGTCCGCGTCCAGCTCGACCCCAAACTCCTCGCCTCCCGCGCCATCGGCATCGACGAGGTCCGCGCCGCCCTCTCCCAGAACAACTCCAACCTCCCCGCCGGCACCCTACAGGGCCAGGAAAAGCAGTTCACTCTCGAAGCCACCGGACAACTTTCCTCCGCCGAACAGTTCCGGCCCATCATCGTCGCTTACCGCGACGGCCGCCCCGTCCGTCTCGATCAGATCGCCCGCGTCCAAAACGACGTCGAAAACAACCTCACCGCCAGCTGGTTCAACGGCGAACGCTCCATCATGCTCGCTGTCCAGCGCCAGCCCGGCACCAACACCGTCGACATCGTCGACGGCATCCGCCGCCTCCTCCCCACCCTCCAGCAGCAGATGCCGGCCGGCATGAACCTCAACATCCTGTTCGATCGCTCCGAACCCATCCGCCACTCCATTGACGACGTCAAGTTCACCCTGCTGCTCGCCATCATCCTCGTCGTCGCTGTCATCTTTGTCTTTCTCCGCAACCCCTCGGCCACCATCATTCCCAGCCTCGCCGTCCCCATCTCCATCCTCGGCACCTTCTCTGTCATGAGCCTGCTCGGCTACACGCTCGACAACCTCTCCGCCATGGCCCTCACTCTCTCGGTCGGCTTCGTTGTCGACGATGCCATCGTCGTCCTCGAGAACATCGTGCGCCACCGCGAAATGGGTAAGGAAAAGCTCGAAGCCGCCATCGATGGATCCAAGGAGATCACCTTCACCATCATCTCCATGACCATCTCCCTGGTCGCTGTCTTCATCCCGGTCCTGTTCATGGGCGGCATCGTCGGACGCCTGCTGCGCGAGTTCGCCGTCGTCATCTCCGTCGCCATCCTCGTCAGCGGCATCGTCTCGCTCACCCTCACCCCCATGCTCGGCAGCCGCTTCTTAAAACACCAGCATGCCCACGAAACCGGAAAGCTCTTCCAATGGTCCGAACGCCAGTTCGACCGCATGCTACGCCTCTACGAACGTACCCTCCATACCGCCGTCGCCCGCAAAGGCATCGTTCTGCTCACCGCCGTTCTCCTCACTGTTGTCACCGGCTGGCTCTTCGTCCAGATCCCCAAAGGCTTCTTCCCCACTGAAGATACCGGCTTCCTCATGGCTTCCCTCGAATCCGCCGAAGACACCTCCTTCGAGCAGATGTCCCAATACCAACAGCAGATCGCCGGCATCCTCGCCAGGAACCCGCACGTCGCTGCCTGGCAGTCGTCGGTCGGCGGCGGCCCCTCCGGCGGCGGCTCCAACACTGGCCGCGTCTTCATTCGCCTCAAGGACGACGACCGCCCCGGCGCCGAACAGGTCGCCCAGCAGCTCCGCCAATCCGTCGCCCACATCCCCGCAGTCAGCACCTTCGTCCAGGTCCCGCCCTCCATCCGCCTCGGCGGCTCCCTTACGCGCAGCCTGTATCAGTTCACCATGCAGGACACCAATACCCAGCGCCTCTATGAATGGACACCCCGTATCGAACAGGCCATCAGCCGCCTCCCCGGCCTCCTTGACGTTACCAGCGACCTGCGCATCTCCAGCCCCCAGGTCACCGTCGACATTGACCGCGATAAAGCCCGCGCCCTCGGCCTCACCGCCTCTGATGTGGAGAACGCCCTCTACGATGCCTTCGGCCAGCGCCAGGTGTCCACCATCTTCACTTCCAGCAACCAGTACTACGTGATTATGGAGTTGCTGCCGGAATACCAGCGCGACCCGGAAGCCCTCGGCAACCTCTACATCCGCAATCCCCGCGCCACCACCCCAGGCGCCACCGGCGTCATCCCCCTCCGCAGCGTCGCTACCTTCAAACAGGACGTCGCCCCCGTCCAGGTCACTCACTTCGGCCAGCTACCCGCCGTTACCATCTCCTTTAACACCGCCCCCGGCGTCAGCCTCGGCCAGGCCGTCGAACGCATCGAACAGGCCATGCGCGACATCCAGGCCCGGCCAGCATCACCACCACCTTCCAGGGCACCGCGCAAGCCTTCCAGGAATCCCTACGCAACACCTGGATCCTGCTTGCCACCGCCATCATTGTCATCTACCTGGTCCTCGGCGTCCTCTACGAAAGCTATATCCACCCCATTACGATCCTCTCCGGCCTCCCCAGCGCCGCCCTCGGCGCGCTCCTCACCCTCATGCTCTTCCGCGAAGACCTCAGCATCTATGCCATCGTCGGCATCCTGCTCTTAATCGGCATCGTCAAGAAAAACGCCATCATGATGATCGACTTCGCTCTCGAAGCCCAACGCAATCACAACAAGCCCCCAGCCGAAGCCATCTTCGAAGGCGCCGTTATGCGCTTCCGCCCCATCATGATGACCACCCTCTCCGCCATGCTCGGCACCCTCCCCATCGCCTTAGGCATTGGTGCCGGTGCTGAAGCCCGCCGCCCGCTCGGCCTCGCCGTCGTCGGCGGTCTCTTAGTCTCTCAGCTCATCACCCTCTATCTGACCCCCGTCGTCTACATCTACATGGAGAAGTTACAGCGTAAGTTTGTGCGAGTGAAAACTACCGCGCAAAATACCCCGCCATCTCCACAATTGCCCGCGTTCGCCGGTACGCATACACATCAATCGCACCGCCATTCCCCGCCGGCACCAGCACGGAGTTCGTCACCATCTGCCCCTCAAACGCATTCAGAAACGACGTCCCCGGCCGCCCCGACCCGCTAGGATAGGCCGTCAAGAATGGCATCGGCACGCCACCCGGCAGCGCGGAAACATTCAGCGCGTATGCCTTCGCCGGCGGCCCGTACCAGTGACACCCTGCCATACCGGGAATCGTGATCATCTTCGATTCTTCATCCCCGAACGTCACCTCACCCACCCGGCATGGCGCCACCGGATAATACAGCAACCCCGTCTGCCCATCGTCCGGTGCAAAGTACCCCGTAACATCCATCACTAAGTCGGTTCGCCCAAACGAGTAAGCATCGATTGCCCCGTTCGCCCCCGCCGGCACAATCACTTGGTTCGACGCCACCCGCCCGCTGGCCGCGTTCAAACTCGACACCACCGGCGACACCCCTCCGGCCGGCAGCAACGACAGGAACGCCAACGGCCCGTCCGGCACCGCCGTCAACGACACCGCATACGCCTGCGCATTCGCCGGAATCCGGCAGTCTGGCGAGGCCCGCATCGCGAACGTCCGCCGCTCCCCTGCCCCCAGCGTTGGCGGCCCGAAAGGCCCCGCGGGCTGCCGGTACGCCGCCCGCGTGTCCACCACCCGGCAGGGCGCCACCGGGTAGAACGCCAACCCACTGGTGTCCTCCGTGAAGTACCCATTCACATCCAACAGCACGTCCGCGGCTTCGGTCACCGACACCGCCACAGCGCCCGCCGAGCCCGCCTTCACAATCGCCGCATTCGCCACCGCCTCCGTCTGCCCCGTGCGAATCGGAAAGAAATCCGGCGCCGGCTCCCCTGCCGCATACAGGCTTGCCATCGCCCCCGCATTCCCTTTGGCCAACACCGTTACGTTCACCGAGTAGGCCTTGGCCGTTGCCGGGATCCGGCACACCGTCGAATCCCGCGGCCGCATTACCCGCGTCTCCCCCGCCACCAGGAACGGTGGACCTAGGGCCCCCGTCCGCCCGTGAAAGTTGTACTCCGCCCGCGTCTCCAATAACCGGCAAGGCTCCACCGGCACGAATCGCAACCCCGGCGCATTCGCCCCGAGACCCACTCGCAGGTTCACCGCAACCTTGTACGGCGCATCCGCCGTCGCCGCCCACAAACTCACCTCCCCCGAATAATCCCCTGCTGCCAACCCTTCCGGATTCGCCAGCACCGTTACGAACCCCTCCCTCGCTACCATCCCCGACGCCGGCGACACCGACAACCAGCTGCCGCCCGAGTTAGTCCGAACGCTACTCGTCACATACTCCGAAACGGTACGCGTGCGATAAGTAAATGTCCGCGATGCCACCCCCCTCTGGCCCACCGCGGCGTTCAGTTGCACGCTAGCCGGGTTCGGGTCTCCCCTCGGCCGTATCGTCATCGTCACGGGAACATTGGTCCCCTCCGAAAGCAGCACGTTTCCCCGATACGTGCCCGCAGGCAGGCTGCCGGACCCAGCGCCCACCAGAAATCCAATCTCCCCGGAGGGACTCAACATCGGCACGGGCCACGTGGTAAGCCATGGCTCACCGGACTCGGTGGTCGCCGTCGCCCGTTGCGTCCAAACCGAATTCGTCGCGGGCGGCAAGAGGAAGTTGGAAGAGCCTGGGTCTCCTTCCCAGAATCGGAACGACATAGAACCCGGTGATACCGGATTTGGGAGCACGGCGCTGGCGACCGTGAGGCTCACATCAATACGCGTCAGCGCCGCTGTGCCAGGCACGAACAACCGAATGACCGCCTGATACCTACCCCGTTCCATCCCGGCGGTGTTCCCAATCGAAACCACCAGCATGGAATCACTGAAGCCCGTTCGCGGTGTAACTTGCAGCCAGTCCGCTCCCGAATCGCTGGCGTACCCGACCACTGCCTGATAGGGC
This sequence comes from Bryobacterales bacterium, assembly GCA_016789745.1. Classification (GTDB taxonomy): domain Bacteria; phylum Acidobacteriota; class Terriglobia; order Bryobacterales; family Bryobacteraceae; genus CADEFT01. The sequence goes on along the minus strand of JAEUQF010000476.1, from coordinate 29,252 downwards.
AAGCGGGCACCGCCGCTCGCGGAAAGGAACACCGCCTGACTCGCCGGGCTGGTCCCCGCCACCGCACTAAACTGCAGGGCCCCGCGCGTCACAAACAGCGTTGGCGTCTGCGCACGCGCGGCCGCGGCAATCGCAATGCAGCAAAACACCACCCCACGCATCTACCGCAGCGCCTCCGAGACAGTGAGTTTCTTAAAGTCCAACACCCGCCGCATCCCGCCGTACTTCATTACCAGCTGCTCGCTATCTACATCGGCCTCCAGAAACGGCCCCCCAAACAGCGGCCACTTACTCCGATCCACCGGCTCTACCCCGTAAGTAAACCGCATCTCCGCCCCCCGCAAATTCCGAAACTTCACCCATGGCCCTGGCTCGAAACCAAACTCCAACGGCAACGCCCGAATCGCCCTCTGAAACTCCCCGTAACTCGCAAACTCCGCGGCCGCCGCCACCTGCAGAATCACTCCGTTCTTCCGATGCGGACTAAACAGCCGCCGTCCACCGCCCGCAATGTCGCGCCACTCATACGCCCGCAAAGGCCGCAACGCCAGCAGCGCCTCCCCACCCTTCGCGAAAATCCACCCGCTCGCATCCTCCACCACCTCCCGCAGATCCTTCGAGAAAAACCCGTTCACATGCGGAAACCGTGCGCCCTCCGGCACGTCATACAAGGCAATCAACGCATCCTTGTCCTGGTAAATCCGCTCATACGGCGACCCACCCAACAACTTATCCGGAGAATCATACGTCTTCTTACTCCGCACCACCGCCTCCACCCCAAAGTCCGGCCCAAATACGAAGTACGTCTGTAACTCCCGCAACGACGAATGCGGATTCAACGCAAACATCGTATTCTGCACCCCGCGCGGATCCGGCACCGCCCACGTCACATCCCACGAATGCTGCTGGATCGGCTGCAACACCCCGCCCTGGTCCGACCCCACCGCATACTCCTTCCTCACATAGGTCGTCTTATACACCGGCCCATGAAGTTCGTCCGCGAACCGCCACCGGTTCCGTGTCCGCTTCTTCTCGTAATGCGTGTACGGTTGCGACCGGTCCGTAGCGATCTTCTGCAATATCGCCGGTGGCTCGTAGTTGGCGGCAAGCCCGTAATACAGCGTGTAGTGCCCAATCGCCGCCGGCCGCGGCCCCAGCCCAAACAACATCCACCCGAAATCCCCCGCAACCCCCTCCCACTTCTCCACCACCATCTTGTCATCCGTCCGCGCATGCGCCCCTACATAAATCCCGCCCAGATTCTCCACCGCATAATCCGCAATCAGGTAATCCAGCATCATCGTCGCCTTCTTCTGTAAGTCCGCGTCCTTCGCCCAGGCCGTCAGATACGACATCGGCAGCAGATACACCCCAATGTAATGCGTGCAGTCGTACTCGCCCTGCCCTCGCGTCGTCGTCAACTTCACCCACCCATCAATCCAGGTCTTCGCCTCGGCCATGTTCTCCGCCGAAGTCTTCCCCGTATACCACTCCGCATCCGGCCACAATTGCGACATCAAATAAAGGCACGTGTAGTATAAAAGCCAATGATTCTCCGTATCCCCGCGATACGGCATATACGTCTTCCAAGCCTTCTTCAATGCCGCCCGCGCCGACGGCGTCAACTGCCCCTGATCCCGGTACGCAATCGCCGTCACCGGGAACATCCAGAACATATCCCCCGTCGGACCCGCCGCCAGAATCTCTTCCAACCGCCGCGAACACCACTCCAAATCCTGCCCCAACGCTAACTTCGCCGCAATCGTTCCGTAACTAGCCGTCTGTAAGTCCGCCGGCCCCGCATACTGCCGCACCACCGACGCCGACCGCTCCCGATACCCATCCGCGCCCCAACATCCGCTCACCGCGACTAACAGAATCAGGAACCTCACCGCGCACCTCCCTTCGACGGCACAAACGAAAACCGGTACACAATCGACCCTTCCAACCCATCCCGCACCCAACTCCGTCCCGCATCATCGGACCGGTACACCGCCTCCTCATGCACACTCGCCCACAACCGCCCCGGCCTCCCCGGATCAAACGCCGCGCTCCACACATCGGTCGAAGGCAGGCCCGCATTCCGAAACGCAAACGTCCGCCCGCCATCCTCCGACACCGCCACTCCAAATCCCCAACCCGCCAGCACCACACGCCGCGCATCCGTCTTGTCGAAAGACACCGTATACAGCACCCGCTCCACACCCATCCGCGGCGCATTCTCAAAGCTCTTCCCACAATCCCGCGACGCAAACAGCCCACCGTGCTGCGTCACCGCCAGCCAATAGCAAGGGTCGTGTGGCGACTGCTCCATCTGCATCACCCCGAACCCGCTGGCCCCCGCCAACCGCCACGTCCTCCCCGCATCCTCCGTCCGCCAGATGCCATCCTCCCCGCCCACCAGCACCACCGAAGCCCGCGTCCGGTCCGCGCGCACCGCCTCGGCGTACTTCTTCTTCACTTCCGTCCAAGTCACACCCAAATCCCGGCTCACCCGCACCCCTGCCGAATGCCCGTACCAGATCGCCCCATCCGGCCCCACCGACACATCGCGGATCTCCGTAACATCACTGCCCGTAAGAAACTTCCACTTACTCCCACCTTCGGTAAGCCGGATCAGCCCATTCCCGGCCGCCAGATACAACGTCGCCGGATCCCGCTCCGCATATCCCGCCGTCACCGCGAACGGATGCCCAAACCCCACCTGGCGCCAACGCCCATCGCCATCCCCATCCCGCGCGAACACCCCGCTTGGCAGCAGCTTCGCCCCCACCACGTATCCCTTCGACGTCGTCATCGTCGCATACAACGTCCAATCCGCCGCCGGCATCGAGGCCGCCAACCACATCGCGATCCATAGCGAGCGCATAACTGCCCCTACAATAGCGCGACGCGCCTCGCCCGGCACCGCATCGCCACCCACGGTTCGGTGTATGCTATGACGCATGACTCGTCGCGACGCCGTTACTTTCGCTCTCCTTGGGCCTGCCTTCACTCGCTTTGCTGGAGCCATGGCGGAGGAAGCAGATACGGGTATTCCCTTTCTCGACAGCCAGCCCTTCAACCCCGAACGGCCGCGGCTGAAGTGGGATGAACTCAAGGACTGGGTCTCTCCCGTCGAGCAGCGCTTCCGCGTCGGCCACTACGGATTCCCCGACGTCGACGAGAAGTCCTGGAAGTTGGAGATCGCCGGGCTCGTCAACCGCCCTCTCTCTCTATCCCTCGACGAAATCAAAAAGCGCAAGGTCCGCGAACAAACCAACACCATCGAATGCTCCGGCAATCCCGCCAACGGCGGTATGGTCTACAACGGCAAGTGGACCGGCACCCCGCTCCACCTGCTGCTCAAGGACGCCGGCATCAAGCCCGAAGCCTTTGAGGCAGTCTTCTTCGCCGCCGATACCGGCACCGAAAAGATTCGCGGCGGCGATTATGTCCAGAACTTCGCCCGGTCGCTTTCCATGAAAGATGCCATGCGCGAAGACGTGCTGCTGTGCTGGGCCATGGACGGCCAGCCGCTGGGCAAGAACTTCGGCGGCCCGGTGCGCATCGTCGCCCCAGGCTGGTATGGCGTCGCCTGGGTGAAGTGGCTGACTCGCATCGAACTCCATGACCGCCCCTACCTCGGACGCTTCATGGGTCGCGACTACGTCACCATCCGCGGCGAAAAGCAGGGCGAACGCACCATTTGGCGCGAGACTTCGGTCGGCAAGATGAACCTCAAGTCCATCGCCGGCCGCGCGGCAAAACGCAAGGACGGCACCATCCGCATCACCGGTGCCGCGTGGGGCGACGGCACCCCCATCCAGAAGGTGGAAGTCAAAGTCGACGACGGCCCCTGGACCCTAGCCGAGTTGCACAAGGATAACAAGACCCCGAATACCTGGACCTTCTGGCATTGGGACTGGAAGGATGCCAAGACCGGCGAGCACACCATCACCTCGCGCGCCATCGACGCCAAAGGCCGCGTCCAACCCGCCCCGGACGATCCCTTCATCACCCTCAAACGCACCTACTGGGAAGCCAATCAGCAGGCCGTTCGCAAGATCAAGATATAATCTTGCAGTTTGACGGAAACGAAAGCGAACCACGTTGCTGAGCCAAGCCGCTCGGCGGCACCGCCACCCCGGACGGAGAAGTATCTGAAAATCGCCGCGATCCTGGCGGTGTACCTGCTGGTCATTTTCGCGGTGCCCCGTCCAGCGGGCGCCACCGAAGATGGCTGGCGGCTGCTGGCCATCTTCCTAGCCACCGTAACGGGACTCGTATTGCAGCCCATCGCCGGGGGCGCACTCGTACTGCTCGGCGTCACCATGACCGCCGCCCTCGGCACGCTCACCGCCGCCCAGGCCTTGGCCGGATACGCCGACCCGTCGGTCTGGCTCGTCGTTGCCGCGTTCATCATCTCCCGCGCCCTCATCAACTCCGGCCTCGCACGCCGCATCGCCCTCTTCTTCGTCCGCCTGTTCGGACAAAGTTCCCTTGGCGTCTGCTACTCGCTCTGTGTCTCCGACGCCGTGCTAGCGGCCATCGTACCCTCCAACGGAGCCCGCTCCGGCGGCGTGATCCTCCCCATTGCGCGCTCCATCTGCGAATTGTATGGATCGACACCCGGCAAAACGGCGGCTCTTCTAGGCACGTTCCTCATCACCGGTGTCTACCAGGGTGTGTGCATCACCGCGGCCATGTTCTACACCGGGCAGGCCGGCAATCCCCTGGCGGCCAGCATCGCCACCAAGGCGGGCTTCGAAATCACCCCAAAGACGTGGTTCCTGGCCGGCATTGTCCCTGGCTTGTGTTCGCTGCTCATCATCCCCCTGGTGGTCTTCTGGATGCTGAAGCCCGGCATCACCCGCACCCCGGAAGCGGCCGCGTTTGCCAATCGCGAACTGCTCGCCATGGGCCCCCTCAAGAACGCCGAGCGAATCGTCGGCGCGGTGTTTCTCACGGTCTGTTTCGGATGGGTCACCTTCAAGTGGCTCCACAACGTCGACATCACCACCGTCGGCCTCGCCGGATGCGGCGTGCTCCTGCTCAGCGGCGTCATCACCTGGGAGGACGTCAAACGCGAGACCGGGTTATGGGACCTCTACATCTGGTACGGCGGCGTCGTCATGATGGGCCGCGCCTTGAACGACAAGGGCGTCACTGAGGCCTTCGCCAAATCCGTAGCCGCCACCTTCAGCGAGGCCGGCTGGGTGACGCTCTTCATCATCGCGCTGCTGGTCTACTTCTACGCGCATTACACGCTGGCAAGCATCACCGCCCATATCCTCGCCATGTATCCGCCCTTTCTGGCGGTGCTCATTGCCAAAGGCGCCCCCATCGGACTGGTGGCCTTCGCCTTTGCCACCTTCGTCAACTTCGCCGCAGGCTTGACCCATTACGGCACCACACCCTCCCCCATGTTCTTCGCGCAGGATTACGTCACCATGCGCCAATGGTGGAAGATCGGATTTGTCGTCAGTGTGCTGAACCTGGCAATCTGGAGCAGTGTCGGATTTGCCTGGTGGAAGGCGATTGGGATATGGTGAGCACAGTGCGGTGAGAACCTTACGACCCTAAGGTTATTCTGAATTCAAGTTCCTGCAGGAGGTGGCCGAATTGTCAGATAAAGGGCCAAAAGAAGACTCGCAAATGCTAGGGAACTTGGCAAAGCTCGCCACCGCAATCAAAAAAGCCGACCTGCCCGGCAAGCAAGCGCTGTTTGTCGAACGCCGCGCCGAACCCCGCCTCTGGTGCTCGGACCTCGTCCAGGTTTGGATCAAGGACGAAACACGCAACCGCTGGGTGCGCAAGGGCACCGCCGTCCTGGAGGATATCTCCCGCTCCGGCGCGTGCGTCCAACTGGAGTCTCCCGTCCCGAGTTCCACCCTCATCCGCGTCAAACATCCGCAGTGGAAGGTGGAAGGCGAAGTCCGCTACTGCATGTATCGCGATGATGGCTACTTCGTCGGCGTGCAACTGGCCGAAGCCTTTCGCTGGGATAAAGAGAACTTCGAGCCGAAGCACCTGCTGGACCCTCAGAAGATTCCGAAAAAGAAAAAGTAGGCGTGGGTGGGCCGCCGCGCTTCCCTATAGCCGGTCCACGCGCTGCCGGAAATATCCAATCGTCTCTTCCAACCCTTCCCCCAGCCCCACCGCCGGTTCCCACCCCAGAATCGTGCGCGCCTTCGTAATGTCGGGGCGCCGCCGTTTCGGATCATCCTGCGGCAGGGGGTGAAACACGATCGGCAGGCTCGGATTCACCGCATCCCGGATATATTCGGCAAACTGCAGAATCGTCATCTCCGCCGGATTGCCAAGGTTTACCGGATACCGCTCGTCAGACAGCGCCAACCGCACCAGCCCATCCACCAGATCCCGCACGTAGCAGAAACTGCGTGTCTGGCTGCCATCGCCGTACACCGTCAGCGGTTCGCCACGCAAAGCCTGGTCAATGAATGCCGGCACCACACGCCCGTCATCCAGAGCCATCCGCGGGCCATACGTGTTGAAGATGCGCGCAATCGTGGTCTTCACCCCATGCATCCGGTGATACGCCATCGTCAGCGCCTCGGCATAGCGCTTGCTCTCGTCATAACACGACCGCGGCCCCACCGGATTCACGTTGCCCCAATAAGTCTCCACCTGCGGGTGCACTTCCGGGTCGCCATAAGCTTCCGAAGTGGACGTGATCAGAAACCGCGCATTATCCCGGCGCGCCACTTCCAACATGTTCCGAGTGGCCGTGGAACCCGATTCCAGAGTCTCGATCGGATGTGCGAAATAATGCTTTGGGCTCGCAAGCGAAGCCAGATGCAGTACGGCGTCAAAGGCGGTATGGTTGAAGAAAGGCTGTGTGACGTCGTGCGCGTACAGTTGGAAGCGGCTGTGCCCCTCCAGATGCGCGACGTTGTCTTTTGAGCCCGTGATGAAATTGTCGAGTGCCACTACCTCGTGGCCGTCGGCAAGCAAGCGGTCGCAAAGGTGGGAGCCGATGAACCCGGCCGCGCCGGAGATCAGGAATCGCAAATGGTCAAGTCCTCTCATGTCATTCTAACCGAGACGCGTGGGTTGCCCAAGTTATGACAATCGTGTGGGTTGAGCGACTCGTATTGCTGGCGGCTATCCTCGCCTCCGCCTATTTCTTCTGGCAGCGATTCGGCAAAGTGGTCCGCATTGTCCAGGCTTCGAAAAAGGACGACAACTGGAAGTGGGGCGACGTCGCACGCCGAACGCGCGACTTCGTGTGGGAAGTGCTGTGCCAGGCTAAGGTCATCAGCCAGCGCCCGCTCCCCGGCATCGCCCATGCCTTCGTCTTTTGGGGTTTCCTGGCATTTGCCCTGGTCACCACGAATCACTTCGCCCTCGGATTCGGGCTGGAACTGATCTCGCCCGTCAGTTGGTTCGGACGCTTCTATTTCGGCCTCGCCGCCCTGTTTGCCGTCGCCGTGATCGTGTCCATCGTGGGCCTGGCATTCCGGCGCTTTGTCCTGCAGCCGCGCTGGCTCGGCAAAGTCTCGAAAGAGTCCGGCATCATCGCCGTGTTGATCTTCACCCTCATGTGGACCTACCTCGCCGACTACGCCATGCACGGCCAAGGCGGGGCTCCGCATTGGATCTGGTGGCTGCATACCGCGGCGCTGCTGGTGTTCCTGCCGCTGGTGCCGAAAACCAAGCACCTGCACCTGATCCTGAGCCCGGCAACCATCTTCCTCAAACGCGATGGCTTCAGCCAGATCCCGCCTCTGGTGGGCGACGAGGACTTCGGCCTGGACACTGGCAAAGACCTCACCCAAATCCTCTCCCTGCAGGCCTTTTCCTGTGTCGAGTGCGGCCGCTGCACGGAGCATTGCCCGGCCAATAACACTGGCAAGATCCTTAACCCCAAGGAAATCATCCTCGGCTTCCGAAGCTACCTCAAGGAAGAGGGGCCCGGCAACGAAGAGCCCCTGCTCGGCAAACACATCTCCCAGGAGGCTGTCTTCCAATGCACCACCTGCGGAGCCTGCGAGTTCCAGTGCCCGGTCGGCATCCAACACCTGCCCGCCATCATCGGCCTGCGCCGCGGCGCCACCAACACCGGCAAATGGGAAGACGACTACGGCAACAAGCTGTTCCTGAATCTCGAACGGAACGGCAATCCCATGGGCTTCTCCCAAAGCGAGCGCGAAAAGTTCATCACCAAACAACAGTTCCCCATCTTCGACGGCACCCAGGAGTATTGCCTCTGGATGGGCTGCATGGGGTCCTATGATCCGCAGGGCAAGGAGATTGTGATCGCTCTGACCCAGGTCCTGCAGCATCTCGGCGTTAGCTACGGCGTGTTGAAGAAGGAGCGCTGCACCGGCGATTCGGCGCGCCGCCTCGGCAATGATCTCGTGTTCGGACAGCTGGCCGAACAGAACCTGGAAAGCTTCAAATCGGCGAAGGTGCAAAAACTACTGTCGATTTGCCCGCATTGCGTCCGCACCATCGGCGAGGATTATCAGGAATTCGGCGCCAATATCCAGATTGAACACCACAGCGAGTTCCTGGCGCGCCACAGTTCCAAACTGCCGAAGGCCGGCACGGAGAAGGTTGTGTTCCACGACCCCTGCTACCTCGGTCGCTACAAAGGCGTCTATGAAGAGCCCCGTCAGGTCGCCGCTCTCGGCGGCACCGTAGTGGATCCGCCTCGCGCCCGCGAGCGGTCCTTCTGTTGCGGCGCCGGCGGCGGCTTGGCCTTCCTGGGAGAAGAGAAGGGCAAGCGCGTCAACATGGCTCGCGCCGAAGAGTTGGCCAATACCGGTGCAACCGTGGTGGGAGCGGCCTGCCCGTTCTGCAACACCATGTTCCGCGATGCGCTGGCCGCCGTTTCCGAACAGCCCCCGAAGCTGTTGGATATCGCGCAGATTGCCGCGGCGGGAGTTCGGGAACAGAGTACGCCGGGGGCGTGATTGCCATACCGATATGGTAGTTTGGTCTGTATGAAAAAGACGCTGCATATCGACGAGGAATTGCTTCGTGAGGCCCGCGAAGCATCCGGCGCCGCAACGGATACCGAGGCGGTACGACTCGGCCTGGAGTCGTTAGTTCTGCGTCAGGCCTACCAGCGTCTAAGAAAGCTCAGGGGCAGTAATAAGACTGCGGTTGCCCCGTCGCGACGTCGTAACGACGCCTCGTCGCGGAAGCAGACGGTGGCCTAATTGGTTCTTGCCGATACATCGGTCTGGATCTGGTTTCTGCGCAACCGGGAACCCTATGCCGGGCATCTCGATGCGCTCCTGGATAGCGAGGAGGTCGTCGGGCATGACTTGGTGTACGGAGAACTGCTCATCGGCGATCCAGGCGGAAATCGTCAGCTTCTGGCCGACTACAACAGGCTGCCTCGGATAGCGCTGATTCCCCACGGAGAGGTAGTAGACTTCGTGCGGGCGCACAAACTCTACGGGCAGGGGATCGGGTGGACGGATGCCCACTTACTGGCGTCGGCGCGAGTGGCAGGGGTGGAGCTTTGGACGGCAGACGATGCGCTAGCCCGGGCTGCACGGAAATTAGCCCTCGCTCACCAGCAGTAACGCCGCGCATCGTCTGATTCGCATCGCTATCTAGCGTTCCCAGAAAGGCGGCGGTTCCACCCCCAAGGCGCGCAGGTACACATACCCCTGTCCCCGATGGTGAATCTCGTTGTCAATGGCATAGAGGATCGTGTTGATCCCCGACCCCTCCCACTGCCCAAACGCCTTATCCACTTCCGAGAAACGGTGCGCCGGGATCGTCGGCCAGATCGCATCAATCTCCGCCGTCGATTCATCCCACATCCGCAACAGCTCGGCCTTCGTCTTCACATCCCCCAGGTCTTCTTCAAACTTGCCCCAGGTGCCCGTGGCGACACCCTTGGCGATCGGCGCGGCCATCTTCAGAAACTCGGCGATCATCGCCGCGAACGGCCGCATCCCGCCAATCGAAAAGCTGAACAGCTTGTCTTCCGGAAAGGCTTCGATCAGCTTACGCGTCAGCTTACGATGGCCCTGCCAGTGGATCAGCAGATCCTGCGAACTGAGAACGGTCTCGGTTGAAGTCGTGGTCATGGATTCATGCTACGGGCGATTCCCGACAGAAGCTGTCGCCAATTCGTGACACCATAAAATTTCATGTACGACCCAATCCTGCGCGTGCTCACCGTCCTCGAAATCCTGCAGGCGCGCGAACGTGTCACCGGAGCCGAACTCGCCGAACGGCTCGAGGTCAACACGCGTACCGTGCAGCGCTATATCGCCCGTCTGCAGGATCTGTGTATCCCGGTGGAATCCACGCGAGGAGTGGGCGGGGCCTATCGCCTGAAGCCGGGCTTCCGCCTGCCGCCGATGATGTTCACCGACGAGGAGGCCTTCGCCCTCACCCTCGGCCTGCGGGCGCTGCGCCATCTGGGTTTAGCCGCCTTTGCTCCAGCCACCGAGGGCGCGGCCGCGAAGCTGGGCCGTGTGCTGCCGGAGGCGCTACGCCAGGGCGCCCAGACCGTAGAGGAGGTGGTGGCGATCGAGCCGGGACCGTGGGTCATCACGACCTCGGCCGAGTCTCTATTACGCGTGTGCAACGCCGTACGCGCAAGGCGCGTCGTGGCATTCGCCTACGAATCCCATCATCGCAACGCAACCCAGCGCGAAATCGAGCCCTATGGGATTGTCCACATGGATGGCCGCTGGTACATGGTGGGACAGTGCCGGCTGCGACAGGCCATCCGCACCTTCCGGTTGGACCGGGTAACCGGCGTGCAGCTATTAGACATCGCCTTCGAGCGGCCGTCCGGGTTCGACGCGCGCACGTACCTACAGGCATCGATGCCGTTTGTCGAAACCGGCCATCAAATCGAGGTTTGGCTGGACATGCCGTACGAATGCGCGCAGTCGCACTTTGCCCTGCACCGCGTCAGTATCCAGCCGGAGAGGGAAGGAACAACCCTGCGTTGCACACGGGACAACGTAGACCGGTTCGCGGCGATGCTGCTCAGTCTGGGATACCGCATCGAAGTACGGCAACCGCCGGAACTGCGCCAGGCGTTCCACAGGCTTGCAGCGCGAGCGATGCAGGCGGCGGGCACCTGAGACCGTCAGCCGGTGTCCAACGATACGTGCGCAGACTGGCGCTGCTGTTCCTGGCGATTCCGATCATTGCCTACCAGATCCGCTTCGGCCTCGATGCCATCTGGGCGATGCAGTCGTTTGCGGTGTATTTCCCCTTTGACGTGCGCCCATTCTCCAATCGCTTTGCCATGCAGATCTCACCGGGGCAGGAGTTGCTGGCAGTGAACGGAAAGCCGTTCGTTGCCTATTCGACATACGTGCGCGAGTTGTGGCGCGTGGCGCGGCAGCCGGACGACATGCCCAATCGCGCCGCGTTCGCGTTCACCGTGCGCGACCCCGGCGGACGCATTCATACCGTGGAGCCCGGGTGGCCGCATTGCACTTGTGTTGGCCACTCTGACCGTGAGGCGTACTTCTATTGGCTGATGGTGCCGCTGGCCTGTGTGGCGATCGGGCTGGTTACGGCGGCTAAGCTTCGTAGCGGGCTGCTGGGATGGTCCTTCCTGGCGCTGATGCTGTTCGTGGCGCAGCCTCCGGAGATGCCTCCTGCTGCCGGAAACTTTGCCATGTACACGCCGCCGGAGGCTTGGGATGGCATGTGGCGGTTGGCTGGGGTGCCGTGGCGCGCGTTTGTCCATTCGCTATGGCCCGCTGCCTTGCTGGGCCTGTTCGCAGCATTGCAGCCGGCTGCCACCCGCCGGGCGGGTCTGGCCCTAAGCGCCGCCTTTCTGGCCTGGGCAGCGCTTTCCGCGCTGCTGGCGTTCACCTGGTCTGAGGACTACCGGCCGTTCGTTGCCCTCTACCGCGCCAGCACCGCATGGACAACCGAACTCACCGTAGCTGCGTTTTTTGCCACCGCCGGCGTTACGTGGTCGCTGACCCGCGGTTGGGGACTCGCCGTGGCAACCCTCGCCTCGGCAGCCTTATATTGGCCAGCCCCCCGCTATATCTCCGGAGAGTGGCTGCACTATTCCGATAACACTACTCGGTTTGCGGCGAATTGGCCGGCGGTGTATCTGACTCCGGATCTGGTAATGGCAGTGTTTGTGGCGGGTCTGGTGCTGCTGGCATGGGCGAATAGAAAGTCAGCACATTCGTTCCTTGCCGAACCGTCCGCGTTTTCGTCAGCTTGCCTTGCGAGTCCGGCAAAGCGCGCCGGACATCGTGTTGCACAATAACCAGCCCTGCCCCCATCGTCCCCGCTACCTCCAGCGACCGTTCGTACTCCTTATCCGAATCGTAAGGCGGGTCGATGAACACAATATCGGCCGGATGACTCCCCATGTACACATGCGCGGAGCCCTTGATCACCTGCACCCGGCTCTGGACGCCTAAACTCCGCACATTGTCCTCCAGCGCCGTCATCGCCTCGCGGTTCTTCTCAATCAGAATCGCTTTACTCGCGCCCCGGCTCACCGCCTCCAGACCCACCGCGCCCGTGCCCGCGTACGCGTCCAGAAACACCGCGTCTTCCAACCGCGGCTGCAGAATACTAAACAGCGATTCGCGCAAACGGTCCGGCGTCGGCCGTACATCCTCTCCCGGCACCGACTTGATGCGCCGGCTCTTGAACTCTCCCGCTATAATCCGCATGCCTTACCCCACTCGCGACAATCCGTACCGCGCCTGCCAGTGATCCCGCAGATACGCGATCACGCGGTTGCGCTCCTCGGCATCGCCCGCCTCATCCAGATACGCCGCCGCCTCGCGCCGCGCCAGCTCCAGAATCTCGGTATCCCGCAGAAGGTTGGCGATGCGCAACGCCGGCAGCCCGCTCTGCTTGGTACCGAAGAACTCACCCGGGCCGCGCAGCTTCAAGTCCATCTCGGAGATATAAAACCCATCGGTGGAATCCACCAGCGTGCGAATGCGCTCGCGCCCCGTATCGTTCAGCTTGCCCGTCACCAGGATGCAGTAGCTCTGGTGGCCGCCGCGGCCCACCCGCCCGCGCAGCTGGTGCAACTGCGCCAAGCCGAAACGTTCCGCCTGCTCGATCACCATTACCGTCGCGTTGGGCACGTCCACCCCAACTTCGATCACCGTGGTCGACACCAGCATCCGCGTCTCGCCCCGTTTAAACGCCTGCATCGTCTGCTCCTTCACATCGGTCGGCATCCGGCCGTGCAGCAGCCCCACTGGCATGCCCGGGAACACGATCTCGCTCAGATGCTGGTGCATCTTCTCCGCCGCTTTCAACGCCGCGGTTTCCGACTCCTCAATCACCGGATACACCACATAGGCCTGCCGCCCCGCGTCGATCTCGCGCTTCACGAAACTCCACACCTCTTCAATCCGCGTCTCCGGAACATGCCGCGTCACTATCGGCTTCCTCCCCGGAGGCAGCTCGTCAATGATCGACACATCCAAGTCTCCGTAAAGCGTCATCGACAGCGTCCGCGGGATCGGCGTCGCAGTCATCACCAACACGTCCGGCGTCACGCCCTTCTCAATCAGCCGCAGCCGCTGCATCACTCCAAAACGATGCTGTTCGTCCACAATGGCCAGCCCCAGCCGGTGATACGATACATCCTCTTCCAGCAGCGCATGCGTGCCGATGCTGATCTGGATCAGCCCCGCCGCGATCAACTCCTTGATCTTCGTCTTCTCCCGCGCCGACAGGCTCCCCGTCACCAGCGCGATGCTGTACCCCAGCTTCTGGAACAGATTGCGAAAGTAAAAGTAATGCTGCGTCGCCAGAATCTCCGTCGGCGCCAGCACCGCCACCTGGTACTTATTTTCAATCGCGATGATCGCCGCTTCGGCAGCCACCAGCGTCTTGCCTGACCCCACGTCCCCCTGCAGCATCCGGTTCATCGGATGCGGCGCTGCCATGTCCTTGGCAATCTCGCCCAGCACCCGCTTCTGCGCCCCGGTCGGCTTGAACGGCAGCATCGCCTTGATCTGTTCGCGAGCCCGATCCGACAACTCGAACGCAATCCCAGGCTGCAACCGGACCTTCGAACGCCGCAACTGCAACCCGGCCTGCATCCAGAAAAACTCTTCGAAGATCAACCGGAACTGCGCCGGCGAGCGAAACTCATTCAGCAGGCGCAGATCTTCGTTCGGCGGAGGGAAGTGCAGGTTGCGCACCGCCGTCGTGTAGTTGGGCAGCTTCATCCGCTGCCGCACCTCTTCCGGCAGCGCGTCCGGCAGCGTGCCCATGTTTTCGCAGATCCGGTACAGCAGCGTCCGCAGCACCCGCGCCGACACCTTCCCCGCCGCCTCGTGGATCGGCACGATCCGCCCCAAATGAATGGCCGACTCCGAATCATCGTCCCCGGACAGAACCTCGAATTCCGGATGCAGGATCGACAGTTCGCCTCGAAACGAATCGAGTTCGATCTTCCCGTAAAGGGCCACCCGCAGGCCCGGCACCAGCACCGACTTCAGATAGTCGCCGTGAAACCACTTCCCAAGCAGAACGCTATGCGACGAGTCGCGGAACGTCGCTTCAAACAGCCCCATCCGCCCTCGGATGCGCTGCGATTTGACATGCGCCACCTCTGCGATGACCGTCGCCATCTCCCCGGGCGCCAACTGCGCGATGGACTTGATGTTCGTGCGGTCTTCGTAGCGGAACGGCGCATAGGAAAGCAAGTCCTCCACCGTCAGAAGACCCTTCCCCTGCAGCATCGCGGCGCGAGCCGGCCCGATGCCCTTCACGTACTCCAGCGGCGTGTTCAGATCCACGTCGCGCTTATTTTACCGTGGCCTTGTCCACCGTCTGGTTCTCGAACTCATCGGTGATGCGGACCGCAACGGTAACCTCGCCCGCCGAGGGTCGGCTCAGGCTCAGAACGTAGTCCAGCGTCAGCGAATCGGCCAGACGCGATACCGGCTGCGCCACCGTCCATTCGCCCCCGTTCAGCGAATACTCCGCCCGCTCGATCACGCTGGCCTTGTCACGAGCCTGCCAGCGCACCGTCAGCTTGCCATTCTCCATCGCGGCCGTCAGATTCGCGATCTGCGGGGCCGTATTGTCCACCAGAAAGGGCTCGCTTTCCAACTGCGCCGTCAGCGCGTCGTTCGGCGGATTGCCCGGCGCGTCCGAAGCCGTCACCCGCACCTGGTAGTTGCCGTCCGCGAAGGCCGTCGAGTCCCAGCTATAGTGCCGGTCGCGCAACTGATCCTTCAGCAGTTTCCATTCGCTCTCCCCTTGGCCGCGGATCTCCAGCTTGAACACCAGCGTGTCGCCGTTTTCATCATTGGCACTCCAGCGAGCCCCGATCCAGCCCTTCGCATGATTGAGCGTGGACGAGGCCGAATCCAACGACAGGCCGCCCCCCGAGCGGCTCCGCTGCCCAATCGCAGGCAGATTGATGGTGGCCGGTGTGCCGCTCGAAACCGCGCTGCTGCTGGCCGGAAATCTGTAGTTGGCAGGCGTGCTTTCCACCGCCTGCACCACCGGCGCGACGTTCTTGCTCAGATACGCCAGTTCCACCATCGTCACCGACGGAGACGGCGTGCCAGTGCCAGTGCCCGCGCTCAGTTTCAGCCGGTACTGCAGAAAACGCGCCGCCGGCGAGGCCATCCGGCCGCTGTCCTTAGTCAGCGGCACCGCGCTCCACGCACTCCAGTTCTTCTGCGGCCGGTCGAGATTGCCGCTCCGCGTCTCCAGCGTGATCTGCCCGCCGGCAGCATCCCCCTCCCAACGCGCGCGCCCCCAATAGGAGAACGCTCCGGAATCGAGCACATCGCTCTCCAGCGTCCCCTCCTTCTCTGTCTCCGGGCCCAGCCGGAAGATCTTGCCGATATTCGCCGTCACGGCATACAGGGCACCATTCAGTCCAGGGGCCAGCGCCGTGATCTGTGTAGAAGTGGAGCTGACCAGAGTCGTAAACAGCTGCGGGGAGTCGACCCGGTAAATCCGCCCGCGATTGCCGGTGCCGAGGACCGGCCGCTGCCGAGCATCCAGCCCGATGCTGTAAACCAAATCCGTGCTGTGCGACCAGATCCGCCGCGGCGCCCCATCCGTATCTATGCGGATCAATTCCGAACCGCCGCCAATCGAAGGCGCCGGAGCGATCGTGGGCGGCGGTACAGGCTGCGGGCGGGCGGCCGCTGCGGCAGGCGCGGCTACCGGTGCGGCAATCGGAATCTGCGGCGGCGGTGGCGCCGTGGCCGGGGCCTTATTCCCCACCGCGGCCGCGTACACCACGCCATCGGCGGCAACGGCAACGGCCGTCACCTCCCTCTTCGACGATTGGTGCAGCACGAAGCCTTCCCCCTTCGCGTTCACCCGCAGCACCAGACCTGCCGGCTCGGTGCCAATGATCAGGTTGCCCTGCTTGTCGATCACCATCGACCGCGCGTGCGTCTCATCGCTCTGGAAAAACACCGCACCCTGGCCCGCCGCGTTCACTTTGTGGATTTCGCCCTTGTCTCCCGTCGCAACGTAAAGGTCACCAGCCGGGCCGAACGCCATCGCCCAGATGTACTTGGCCTTCGGATCGTAGAAGACGTCCGCCTTACCGTTGCCGTCCACGCGATACACCTTGCCGTCCGGGCTCGTCGCCGCATACACGCGGTCCTGGCGGTCGATCGCGATCGCGTGAACCTCCAGGCCCGGCAGTTCGGCCAGCGTGCGCGCCTTCCCAGCCGGATCCACATGGAACAGCTTCGCCGCCGCCGCGCCCGGAGCACCGCCCCCGGCATACAGATTTCCCTTGCTGTCGCTGGCCACCGCCCACAGATACGGCGTCGACGTGTCGTGCAGTTCCTTAAAAACCGGAGCCAGCGTCAGGCGGCCGTCGCTGCGCAGTGCCAGTTGCTTCAGCGTCGCCTTCTCATAGTCGGCTGGATCATACTGCTGCCAGAACCGCGTGTCCGCAGCGTGGCCCGCCAGCGCCAGGCTGAGCCCAAGAACGAGAGTGATGTTCATTGATTACTTTACGGTGATTTTCAGGTTGTAACTGCCGTTGACCACAAGGTCGAAGGGAATCGCCAACTTCTCCGACGCACTTTCCGCCGAAGTCACGAACGGCCGGTTCTGCGTCTGCCCCGACTGCATGACGTTCAACACCGAAGCCGGAAGACTCGGCATCGTCTTATCGTCCGTCACCACCGTCGGCCGGTTTTCCACCACCGACACATACAGCCGGTTGTTGCTGCGTTCCTGGTTGATCAGCGATACCGTCTGCGGCAGGTCCATGAAGCGGTTCGCCATCGGAGCAGCCGATTGGATCCTGTTCAGAGTATCGGCGTCGCTCAGCAGCAGCCGGTGATCGCCCTTCGGCAGGCTGGCCGGAATCTGGATCTTGAAGTCGCGCATGATGCGCTCGCCGCGGTACGGCCGCAGGAACACCTTCCCGCTCAGTTCCCCGCCCGCCGACACTTCCTGTTGCGCCAGCCAGGCATTCTCAATGGTCGCGATGCGGCGCTTGGGCAGCAGATCCACCGTCGCCTTCACGCTCTTCAGCTTCGGCATCTGCACGGCGTTGCCAAACAGCCGGTTGAACTTGTCCGCCCACCAGCCGGCCAGCAGCATCGGAGCCGGAACCGGCATCTCGCTCGGCGCCAGCATCGTCGAGATATTGAAGCTGCCGTCCTGCAACTGCACGTCCCCATTGAACCGGTACGTCACTTCATCGCTGAATTCGTTGGTCTGGCTAATCGAGTTGAACAGCGTCAGCATCATCAGGAACGGCGTCCACTTCTGTTGCACAAATACGTTGAACTTGTAGTCCTTGGTCCTCTCCAGTTGGTTGGACGAGCCGTAGCTGCGCACCTGCAGCGTCACCGGAACCATGTCCGCCGTATCGCCCAGGACACCCATGATGCCCGCGTGCCGGTCCTGCTTCAAAGCACCAACGATATCCGTCGCGTTCGCAATCTTGTTGGGCTGGAAGGCCGACGCCAGCGTCCAAACCACTTCGCCCTTCGCCATCGGCATCTCCACCGGGCCCAGATTGAAGAACGGGTGCCCGAAGCCCAGCACACGCTTGCCGTCGTTATACGACACAGTGCCCAAACCCGTGATCGACATGTCGCCCGACACCAGCACCCCGGCGATCGCTTCACCCGGCTGCAGGGCGTTCTGCCATCCGCTGGCCGGCTTGGCCGCATGCAGACTGCCCGATCCCCCGCCCTGCACCGCCGTCAACCCCATCTGCGACAGCAGCGGACCGAATTCCTTCAGCGCCACGCCGTGAAAGCCCGACAACGTCAAAGGCGTCTCGATCGGCACCAGTTGATAGCCGCCCGCAGATGCCGGCGTAGGCGCACTGCCGGCCGCCAGAACATGCTGGATCATCTCCCCCGGCACGTCCACCGCCGCCCGTTTCGGAGGATCCTGCGGACCCTTGGCATCGCTCGGACGCGACTTGTCGTACGTGTTGATCTCCAGCATCTCGTTGATCGGCGTGATGCCGCAGATGGCGTCCGGCGAGAACTGCGAAAGCCGGAATCCAACCGCCCCGATTAGCTTTCCATCAATATAGACAGGCGAGCCCGACATGCCGCCGGCCACGTTCGTACGCTGCGCGCGTCCGCCCATCCGGCATAGAATCATGTCGCTGTGCGGGCCGAGCGAATTCTTCAAAACGCCCAGAATTTCAATCGGGACGGCTTCCGGCGTCGTTCCTTCGAACACGGTCCAAGCCGTGGCTTCCATGCCTGGTTTGATGGCGCTGATCGGCAGCGTGCCCACGGGTCCAGCCTTCGGGCGGACCTGGGTTGTATCAGGTGTCTGCTGGCTTAACAGCGCGCCAGCGCACAGAAAGGGCAAGAGGATTGTCAATCTCACAGCGTGCGACGTCCTATTTCATTATCATGCAATGTAGATTGCAACGTTGTACGGATGAAATATAGGACGTGTGACCCGCAGGGTTGGGTTCCCCCCTTCACTTCTGGTACACCCGCACCCAATCCACCTCAAACCGCGACGGAAACTTCGTCCCCGATGGATCCCCTCCCGCCTGCCCCCCAATCGCCAGGTTCAACAGCAAGTAGTGCGGCTGCCGGAATCCGTTCGTCCCATCCGGGTTCCCGGCATTGTCCAGATCGGCATCATTCAGCACCTGCCCGTCCACCGAAAGCACAATCCGCTTCTCGTCCCAATCCATGCGCCAGGTGTGGAACTGCGAAGCCCACTCCGAGGGGAACAACCCGATCGGCTTTTTCACGGTAAACGACTTCGTCCGCCACGGCCCGCCCGGCGCCGCCCAGATCAAATTCGCCAGCAGCGTGCCCTTGTAGTACTCCATGATGTCGACCTCGCCCCCATTGGGCCACTCGGTTTCCGCACCCAGGCTCCAGAAAGCGGGCCAAATCCCAGCCCGCGTGTCGATCCGCCCTCGCATCTCAAAACGCCCGTACTTCCACGACGCAATGCCCTTCGTAATCAGGCACGCCGACGTGTACTCAGCATACGGGCGGTTGCGCTGCCACTCCCGGCTCGCAGCGTCATAGTTGGAGTTCTTCCTCCGCTCGCGCCGCCCCTCGATGATCAGAAAGCCCTTCTCGCACCAGGCGTTCTCCGGCTGGTACCACTGCAACTCCTGGTTCCGAACGAAGCCGGTTTCATACGTCCACTTGGCCGCATCCGGCCGGCCGTCGCGGTTGAACTCGTCCGACCACACAAGCTTGAATCCGTCCTGCTGGGCGAACGCAAGCAGCGCGCCGGTGAGAGTTAGCAACGTCAGGCGTCTCATCAACCGCCATCATAGCCCCCGGCGCATTACTATAGTTGGCAAGATGCTGCGCACTTTGCTCTGTTCCCTCCTGGCTCTGGGTGCACCCGCCGCCGACTGGCCCCAGTTCCGCGGCCCCCAAGGTTCCGGCCTCTGCACCGCCTGCGGCGCCCTGCCGGCCAACTTCGGCCCGCAACAGAACGTGCTGTGGAAGACTCCCTTGCCCGAAGGCAAATCCTCGCCCATCCTCGTCGGCGACCGCATCCTGCTCACCGCCGCGGAAGGCGCCCAGCTCCTGACCATGGCCTTCAGCCGCGCCACCGGCAAGTTGCAATGGCGCCAGGCCATCCAGGCTCCCAAACGCGAGCATCAGAACCCCTTGAACCACCGCGCCGCCCCAACGCCCGCCAGCGACGGCAAGCGCGTCTACGTCTTCTTCGCCGACTTCGGCCTCGCCGCCTATGACCTGGACGGCACCCCGCGCTGGCAACTTCCCTTGGGCCCCTTCAACAGCCAGCACGGCATTGTCGCTTCACCCGTCGTCTCGGAAGGCCGCGTCATCCTCGTCGTCGATGGCGACACCGATGCCCACATCATCGGTGTCGATGCCGGCTCCGGGAAAATCGTCTGGAAGACGCCCCGCAACGTCATCAACGGCTATTCCACCCCCACCATCTACACACCCCCCGGCGGCTCCGCCCAGGTCATCGCTCCCGGCTCTTATCAACTGACCGCCTATTCGGTCAAGGATGGCGAGGCGGTGTGGTTCGTCAAAGGCCTCACCTGCCAGCCCAAATCCGCGCCCGTGATCTCCGGAGAAATGCTGTTCTTCAACGGTTGGACCACTGGCAACGATGCCGGCGAGCAGGTGGAACTACCCGTTTTCGCCGAAGTCGCCGCAAAAGCCGACGCGAACAATGACGGCAAACTCGCCCAGAGTGAATTGCCCAAACCCTGGCAGCCCACCGGAACCTGGCGCGCCATCGATCTCGATCGCGATGGCCTCCTCAACGAACGCGAATGGACCTTCTTCCGCACCCGCCGCGCCGCCCGCAACGGCATGCTCGCGGTCAAATTAGGCGGTGAAGGCGACGTCACCGACACCCACCTCCGCTGGCGGTTCGAAAAATCGCTGCCCGACGTCGCAACCCCACTCGTCTATAACGGCGTCGTCTACCTGGTGCGCAGCGGCGGCATCACCACCACTCTGGATGCCGAAACCGGCAAAGTCCTGAAACAGGGACGCCTCACCGGCGCCATGGAGGACTACTACGCCTCACCAATCGGTGTCGATGGCAAAGTCTATGTCGCCAGCGAACACGGCAAGGTGGTCGTCCTCAAAGCCGCCGGTGACTGGGAGATCCTCGCCGTCAACGAATTCGACGGCGATATCTACGCTACACCCGCCATCGGAGACGGACGCGTCTACGTGCGCACCTCGAACGCCCTCTACGCTATCGGCGAAAAGTGACGGGTTCAGCTCATCCCGCGCACAAGGTGATACGCCACCAAGGCCCCCACATACGCCAGCCCCGTCATGTACCCGAACTGCAACAGCGGCCATTTCCACCCGCCCGTCTCGCGCCGCACCACCGCACTGGTCGACATGCACTGCATCGCAAACGCAAAGAACACCAGCAGGGCTACCGCCCCTGCCGGACTCAGATCCGCCTGGATCGCCTTCTGCAGCGCTCCCGATCCGCCCTCCCCCTCCACGTCCCCTTCAATCCCGTAAATCGTCCCCAGCGTCCCCACGATCACTTCCCGCGCCGCCAAAGACGTTAACAGCCCAATCCCGATCTTCCAGTTGAATCCCATAGGCGCGATCACCGGCTCAATCGTGCGCCCCAATGTACCCGCCACACTCTCTTCAATCGGCGGGGCCTTCCCATCCTTGAACGGCACATGCGCCAATACCCACAGCACCACCGTCACCGCCAGAATCACCGTCCCGGCCCGCCGCAAAAACGCCAGCGCCCGATCCCACAACCGCAATCCCAAACTCCGCAGTGTGGGCCACCGGTACGGCGGCATCTCCAACATGAACGGCGTCCGGTCCGACTTCAAAATCGACGACTTCAATAACTTCGCCGTCAGCACGGCCGCCAGGAACCCCAATAGATACAGCCCCAGCAACGCCGCCGCCCGCGTCCCCACCAGCGGCCCCAGCAACGGCCGCTCCGGAATAAACGCCGCAATAATCAGCGCGTACACCGGCAGCCGCGCCGAACACGTCATAAACGGCGCAATCAGAATCGTCGCGATCCGGTCCCGCTGATTCTCAATGGTCCGCGTCGCCATGATCGCCGGCACCGCGCACGCATACGCCGACAACAGCGGGATGAAGCTCTTGCCCTGCAACCCCACCTTCGCCATCGTCCGGTCCGCAATCAGCGCCGCCCGCGCCAGGTACCCCGAATCCTCCAACACGCCAATGAACAGGAACAGCAGCAGAATCTGCGGCAGGAATACCACCACGGCCCCAACACCGCCCCACACGCCTTCCACCAGCAAATCCCGCCACCATACCGCCGGCAGATACGCCGCCACCCATGCGCCCGACGCGCTGATCAACGCCTCCACACCATCCATCAATGGCTGCGCCGCCGAAAACATCAACTGAAACACCAGAATCACCACCGCCAGAAACACCAGCGGCCCGCCAACCGGATGCAAAAACACCTGATCCAGACGCCTGGTCCACAGCGGCGGCGCCGGCGCCTGGTACCCCGCATGCGACGCTACCTTCGCCGACCATTGCCGGCACTTCGGCACATCCTGCAGAATCGGCAACTCCACCGGCTTCGGTACGGCGAATTGCCCGGCCAGATACTCTCTGACCACCTCCAGCCCTTCGCCACGCGACGCACTTACCAGCGCCACCGGCGCGTCCAACTGCTGCGCCAGTTTCTCCGGATCCACCTTGCCGCTGCGATTGGCCAGATCATCGGCCATGTTCAACACAACCAGTGTCGGCAGCCCTTCGCTCAATACCTGCGCCGCCAGCATCAAATGCCGCCCCAGGTTCGTCGCATCCAGAATCAGCAACACCGCGTCCGGCTTCGGAATGCCCGGTATCGCCCCTTCCAGCGCGTCCCGCGTCACTCGCTCATCTTCCGACCGCGGCTCCAGACTGTACACTCCCGGCAGATCGATCAGATCAATCTCCCGTCCGTTCGGCAGCCGCGCCACACCCGTGTGATGCTCCACCGTGATCCCCGGGAAATTCGCGATCTTCTGCCGCAACCCCGTCAATGCATTGAACAGCGTGGTCTTGCCCGCGTTCGGCGGCCCCACCAACGCCACCGTCTTCCGCCCGCTCGCCGGCATCACTGCCGCAGGCCCCGAACAGTGCCCCGCTGAACTCATCGCCGCTACTCCGTCAGGCGAACTTGCAGATGCCGTGCCGTCTCCAAACGCAGCGCCACTTCGGAGCCATCCACCCGAAACACCCGCGGATCTCCGCCCGGTGCACTCCGTGCCGCCGACACCGTGTGCCCCGGCACAAACCCCAGTTCCATCAGCCGCCGCGCCGTATCCGCCGGAACATCCAACCGTTCCAGAACCGCCTCCTGCCCTTCCCGCAGCAGGTCCAGCGTGGACGTCGGCCCGTTGTTGACACTGAGTTGCATCTTTATCTAGAGTATCCGCGCGTAGCCCCACGCTGTCAAGTTCTCCTCCCCTTCCCCGCAAATCGACCCCATAAGTTTTTTTGAAGGATCACACCCCGCCCGCCATGTTAACCTCGCAGATAACCTGCTCCAGGAGGCCCTCGTTTTCCCCGAAAGGGAAGCCACGTCGCAACTCCGTCCCAGCCCTGGATATTCCACCAGGAGTTGCCATGAATCGTCTCGCTCTCTTTCTCTTGACCTGCGCCCTGCTTCCGGCGCAAACCTTCCGCGGCACCATCGCCGGTAACGTCGTCGACCCCTCCGGCGCTTCCATCGCCGGCGCCGCCGTCAAAAGCGTCAGCACCGGCACCGGCCTCACCCGCGAAACCCTGACCACCACCAACGGCGATTTCCTCATCCCCGACTTGCCGCTCGGCATGTACACCGTCACGGTCGCCCAGGAAGGGTTCCAGGTCCTCAAATACGACAACGTCGAAGTCGCCGTCTCCCGTGTCACCAACCTCGCCGTCAAACTCACCGTCGCCCAACAGGCCCAAACCGTCGAAGTCAGCGCAGCCGCCGTCTCGCTTGAAACCACCTCCTCTACGCTCGCCAGCGTCGTCGGCCCACGCATGGTCCAGGACCTCCCCATGAATGGCCGCGACTTCCGCCAGATGCTCAAGCTGAACCCCGGCGTCTCGCCCGCCTCCAGTTCCGTCAACGGCATGCGCACCTCGGGCAACAACTACCAGATCGATGGCGCCGACAATAACGACGCGTTCCACAACACCTCCGCCGTCAACCAGGGCGGCGTCGCGGGCATCGCCGGCACCCTCCTCCCTGTCGAAGCCATCGACCAGTTCTCCGTCGTCACCAACGCCAGTGCCGACTTCGGCCGCAACGGCGGCTCCAACGTCAACCTGGTCATCAAGTCCGGCACCAACTCCATCCACGGCTCGGCCTATTACTTTAACCGCAACGAATACTTCGCCTCCTTCTCCCCCTTCCAGAACCCCGCTACTGATAAGAAGCGCGTCATGCGCAATGACCAGTGGGGCTTCTCGCTCGGCGGCCCCGTCGTCAAAAACCGCCTCTTCTACTTCACGACCTTCGAAGGCCAGAAAGCCATCGCCAACCTCAGCCTCCGCGCCACCCATCCCTCCACGGCCTGGGTCAACGACGCCCGCGCTGTGCTTGCCCGCTACGGCGTTCCCGTCAACTCTGTCGCCACCAATCTGCTCAGCTTCTGGCCCTCCCGCTATAACAACCTCCCGGCCACGGTGAACAACTTCGTCGCCGCCGACCAGAACGACTACGACAGCTACAACGGCATCATCAAACTCGACTTCTCCCTCTCCAACAACCACAGCCTCTCGGCCCGCTACTTCGGCGGCACCGGCAAACAGGCCGCCCTCGTCGCCGACGGCGTCCCCTACCGCGAATACTTCCAGGTCGCCCCCAGCCGCATGCACAACGTCGCCCTCAACCTCACCTCCAGCTTGAGCCCGCGCCTGGTCAACCAACTCCTGCTCGGCGCCAATTATTTTCTTCAGGTCTTCAACGACGCCGACACCTCCTTCAATCCCATCGCCGCCGGCCTCAATACCGGCGTTCCGCAGGACGGCAGCCTCCAGGGCTCGCCCTCCCTCCGCATCACCAACTTCACCGGCGCCTCCGCGACCCAACCCCTCGGCCGCATCGATACCACCGGCCACATCACCGACAACCTCAGCTACACCATGGGCCGCCATCAACTGAAATTCGGTGGCGAGTACCGCCGCTCCCACTTCGATATCTTCTACGACACCAACAAGCGCGGCAGCTTCACCTGGGATGGCACCCGCGGCCCCTGGGCCTCCGATGCCTCCGTCTCCGCCCCACTGCGCTCCCTCTCCGACTTCCTGGCCGGCTACCTGACCGGCAACAGCGGCGCCACCATCGTCCGCGGCCAACTCCAGCGCGACTACCGCCAGAACACCTTCGATTGGTGGATCCACGACAACGTCCAGCTCACCCCCAAGTTCAACTTCAACTTCGGCGTCCGCTGGAGCTACGTCGGTCCCCTCTCCGATACCCGCTCCTCCATCACCGCCTTCCGCCCCGGCGCCGGCTTCGTCAACATCGGCAAGAACGGCGAAGCCCTCTGGCCCAAGGACTGGAATAACTTCGCCCCGCGCCTTGGCTTCGCCTATAACCTCGCCTCCAAAACCGTCCTCCGCGGCAGCTACGGTCTCTTCTTCGACGTCCCGCCACTCAACTTCATCGTTGCCAACACCGGTATGCCCAACGGCGGCTCCGCCGGCGTCCACGCTAATCCAGCCGGCTCCGACCCCGTCTTCACTCAAACCCGCAACAGCGTCAACATCGTCCCCAACGAACTCCTGTTCCCCAACGTCACCCCACCAACGTCGGCGCCTTCGGCGTCAGTCCCGATTTCCGCACCCCTTACGTGCAGAACTACAACCTCAATCTCCAGCAGCAGCTCAGTCCCAAGGTCATGCTCCAGGTCGGCTATGTCGGCTCCAAGGGCACCAAGCTCAGCCTCCTACGCTCGATCAATCCCTCCGTCAATGGCCGCCGCCTCCTCGCCTCGCAGTTCCCCACCCTCGGCGCCATCAACATCCTGGAATCCATCGCCAACTCCAACTACAACTCGCTCCAATCCCAGCTCCGCGTCACCCGCGTGAAGAACTTCACTCTCACCGCCAACTACACCTGGCAGAAAGCCCTCGATAACGGCAGCAACGTTCGCAACGCGCTGCCGGCCAACAGTTTCGATCTCCGCCGCGAATACGGCCCCGCCAACTTCGACATGCGCCAGATCTTCACCGGCTTCGTCACCTACGACATCCCCGGCCTCGACAAGCTCAAACGCCTGACCAACGGCTGGCAGCTCAATGCCCTCATGACCGCCCACACGGGAGAACCCATCGACGTGCTCTCCGGCACCAATCGCAGCGGCTCGCTCGACAACCGCGACCGCGCCGACCTCGTTGCGGATCCCTTCGCCGGCGTCGCCGCCCGCGCCACTCCCTTCGGCGCGATCCCCTACTTCAATCCCGCTGCCCTCCGCCCCGCCGCCGCGGGCACTTTCGGGAACCTCGGCCGCAACGCCCTCTACGGCCCCGGCTTCGGTGCCGTCGATTTCTCCGTCTTCAAGGAGACCCCCATCACCGAGCGACTCAAGGCGCAGTTTCGCCTGGAAATCTTCAATCTCACCGATCGCGCCAACTTCGCCAACCCCGGCGCCAACGTGAACTCGGCCTCCACGCTCGGCCTCATCACCGCCACCCGTAACGGCAACTCCTCGCCCGGCATCGGCTTCGGCGAGCCGCGCAACGTCCAACTCGCATTGAAGGTAATCTGGTAACCGAGAGCACCAGCGTTTCCTGCGTAACGCTTCCGGCCTCTCAACTGCCGGCGGCTGTTATCGAACAGGGCGGCGACGGCTTCCTGGAGCATGCGCTTCTCGTTGCGCAGGACGACGTTGGGGCCCGTGGCCGCAGCGCTGTAAGTGCTCCGTATGAAGAGAGTGAGGAGAGCATTCCTATTAGGCTGCCTTTGGTGTAAGTACGGCTTGCCAGTTCTTCGCTGCCTCCTCCACCTTCGCCAAGGCTTCGGCGGACAGGCATGCTGCGAGAGCCAGGGCCATGACCAAGTCGTCGTGGTCGGCTTCGGATTGGAAGCTGGACTGGATGCCTCTTAGTTCGGTGAGGAGGAGGTCATCGTCCGGGATGTGGAGCGTGCGGTTCTCCAGGAGCAGTTTCAGGTTAGTGAGCAGTTGGGCCCGGGTTACCTGATAGATGCCGCTGGAGTAGCGCGGAGCGCCGCTGCCTGTGATGTTGAGCTTGATGAGGCCGGCACGGATGAAGCGGAGGCCGGGTCCTCCGGCGTCGATGATGACCGTGGCTTTGCCTTCGATCTCGTAGTGCTGGAGTTGGTGGCGGACGATCTGGGCGACATCCTGATAGGGCGTCTCCAACGGGATTTGTTTGATGGTCTTGAGTTGGAGGATGTGGCGGACTTCGCGCGCACGGGTGCCTGGGTCGATGTGGCCCGTGAAGTACTGGTGCAGGTAGAGCACCGCGAGGGCCGAGTGGTCGTGGCGCTGGCCTAAGTCGAGGCCGAGGTAAACGCGCACGGGGCGGTCGAGCGTGGGCGTAGGCGCGAGGGCGGCCTGGAGGTCTTCGTCCTGGAAGAGCGAGAGCTGGGAGGAGCGGAAGACGCAGAGGAACTCCTGTTCGAAGGCGGCCTTGGGGAGGCGGCGGGCGCGGCGGTTGAGCCAGGCTTGCGAGATGCGCGGGCAATCGAGCGCGGTGGCGCGGATCTTGTGCCAGTCGGTGTCCGGGGCGATCCACTCGTTGTAGAAGAAGCCGCGTTTTTCGCGGGGAGTGGAGAGGAGCCAGAGGGCTCCGTCGTTGGTGGCCTGCATGGGCACGAGGGCGTGATAGATGCTGTCGTGGACAGCGGCGGCCTCATCGATGAGGATGAGGGAAGGCGCGGAGAAGCCGCGGATGTTGGATTCGGTGTGCGGCAGGCCGACGATGCGGGAGCCGTTGGGGAGTTCGAGGGAGATGCGGTTGTGGCCATCGCCGCGTTTGGGCACACTCCGCCTTCGCCAAGGCTTCGGCGGACGGACTGACGCTCGCAGGGGCCAGAGACAAGTATGGCGCTGTCCGGGTGGAGGAAGGCCTGATGGACGGCTTTGGCGGCCGCGATGGTGGACTTACCCCATTGGCGGGTGCAACAGAGGATGCCGCGGCGGGCATGGGAGTTGAGGACTTCGGCCTGGAGCGGGTCAGGCTCAAGGCGAAGGAGGTCGCGGGTGAAGGCGACGGGATTGAGAATGTAGTGAGCGAACTGGTCCTTCGTCATGACGTTGTGCGCGGTGGCTGGTTATGCGGCGAGTCCGGGACGAGCATGGCCGAGACGGCGGCGGCGGCGTCCGGGAAGCCGCGAAGGGTGAACATGACACGGGCGAGGACGTCGTTGGTCTCGTCGACTTCGCGACGCAGTTCCTCGAGGGTGGGCTGGGCTGCGCCCTTGTTGCGGGACGCAGCTTGCCGGTTCGAGGTTGCGGACGGGGCGGGCTGGCCGTGAGAGGGGCAGCCCGCGAGCCCATGCAGCGATGGGCGGCAAAGGAACGGAGAACAGGTTTCCGGGCGCGGGACGAAGCGGCGCGGGAAGCTGATGTCAGGACCTAGGCAGCCGGACATAGCGGTTCGGGCTCCTCTAAGTTGTTGATTTCGTGTTCGGGCGTTGGTTCGACTTGAAATTTTTGTGTTTCCGCGTCGGCTTCCTTTTCGGCACGGGCGCGGCGGGCCTGGGCGTTTTCGAGGGCGGCGAGGGCGCGCACGCGCTCGCGGGAGAGGCGGGCGACGTGGCGATCCATATTGCGGTGTGACGTGGAGTGCTCGTCGAGCGAGCGGTAGCCGAGGATGAGGGCGCCGGTTTCATCGATGGAGTGGAAGGCGCGCTGGATCTTCCGCCTTCGCCAAGGCTTCGGCGGACAAGCGGGGCAAGCGAGTTTCTGGACGAGGTAGTGTTCGTAGGAACACTGGGGGTTCCAGAAGTCGACGAGAGCGTCGAGGTGCTGGCGGAAGAGTTCGACTTCGGCCGGCGTGGAGAGGAAGTTCTGGGCAGTGAGTCCGTGCTTGAAGGCGTTGCGGGAAGAGATGGCCTTACCTTCCGGGGTTTTGGGGCCGCGGGAGAGGGCTCCGTTGCGGCGGGCGATGTCCGCCTTAGTGAGTTTGTCGATCATGGTGACTCCTGAATACTTTCTCTTTTCCGGGGAATGCTGCTGCATTGTTTCCCGGTTTGAAGATAGCTGGGGGGTTCCAAGAGATTGGGTGGGGGCGGAGGCGCGGGTGGACGGGAAGCGGATGTGTTTGCAGTGGGTTAGAAGAAAATGCCGTGGGGGTGCAACTCTTGTGACCGCCGGTTGAGGGCAGGCTTTCGTGCGG
>JAEUQF010000472.1 GCA_016789745.1 Bryobacterales bacterium | reverse complement strand
CGGCTTACGCAATTGGTGGGCGGCGCGATGGTGGAGCGCGGCAAGGGCGGCAAGATCGTGCACATCGGCAGCTTGATGTCGGTTTTGGGTCTTCCGTTCCTCACGGTGTACGCCATGACGAAGTCGGCGCTGGCCGGGCTGACCCGTACCCTTGCCGCCGAGTGGGGCCGTCACAACATTCAGGTGAACTGTATCGCGCCGGGATTCATCATCACGGACCTCAATCGCAAGATGTGGGAAGCCGAACACATGAAGAAATGGCTGCAGGGCTGTCAGGCCAATCCGCGCACCGGTACGCCGGAAGACATCGGCGCGGTGGCGGTGTTTCTGGCTAGCCCGGGTGCCGATTACGTGACCGGGCAGGTGCTGGCGGTCGACGGCGGTTACACCACTACGGCTGTCTGGCCGTTCGAAGGGTAGAGCATGATCAGCCGCAGGGGCGCCCTCGCCAGTTTAGCCGCCGTATCGCTGGGCCAGGCACAGGCACAGGCGCCGCCTGCGAAGCTGTTCGAACGGGACACACCGCTGGACCCGGACTTCTATTGCCCGATGGATAAGGACATCCGGTCCAAGGATGTGGGCAAATGCCCGCGCTGCGGCATGAAGCTGATTCCCAGCATCGCCGATCCACTGGAATATCCCGTGGAACTGCATGTGTCTCCGAAGCCGCCCAAGGCGGGCCAGGTGACCAAACTTCGCTTCCGCATTCTGGATCCGAAGAAGGATACGCTGGTCCAGAAGTTTGAATTGATGCATGAGCGGCTGTTCCACCTGTTCGTCATCAGTGAAGACCTTTCCTACTTCGTGCATGAACACCCGGAGCAGTTGAGCAACGGCGAATTCCTGCTGGAACTGCCGCTGCCCTATGGTGGGCCGCACCGGGTATTGACGGACTTCTTTCCCACCGGCGGGACGCCGCAGATGAACGCACAGACGCTGTATGTGGCCGGGCCGCGCAACGCCGCCGCCCGGCCGCTGGCCGCTGATCTGAACCCGCAGGAAGGCGAGAATCTCCGCGTCCGTATGTGGACTGAGCCGGCACAGCCGCTGGCGGGTTTCAAGACCCTCATGTTCTTCGAACTGGAAGGCCGGACCGAGCCGCTGCGGCTGGACCCCTACCTGGGTGCCTGGGGGCACATGCTGGCGGGCAGTTGGGATCTGGTGGACATGGTCCACACGCATCCCTTCATTGGCGATGGAGGGCCGAAAATGCAATTCAACCTCATCTTCCCGCGCGCGGGTTTATACAAGGTGTGGGTGCAGTTTCAGAATCGCGGGACGGTGAACACCGTAGCGTTCACCATTCCCGTGAAGGTGCTGGGGTAAAGGGGCAGGCGGCTTAGGCCGGGAAGTAATGAATGAGCTTGTCGTAGAAAGAGCGCACGAAATGGCGCGCGATCTCCGTGGTCTTTTCCTGGTCCGATCCGCGCGGAATGTTCAGCGTCACTTTTACAATCGCGGTATCGGAACGGTTGTGCTGGATGGAATCGAGAACCGTATAAACCTTCGCTTTATACTCACTGGCGACGGTGCGCGTGGAGGTCTGATACCAATACACCACCAGCGACCGGTCCTCACCCCGCTGCACAATATAGCGGTTGGCTTCGATCGGCTTATGGCCCGGCACGTCGATCATGATCTTGTCGTTCACGGTCGGGGTCCAGCCGTTCCCGGGAAGGCAGTTCTTCGGCGAGTGCGGAGCTTTGCCGGTACGCTGTGTCTGGAAGTAGGCGATGAAGAGATTCGCGCCGGCGTTCTGCTGTCTGTCGACATAGGTGCGCGTCAATGTATCGTCGGCCTTCAACACCTCTTGCGTATCCTTGTCGATCACGCCTTCCTGATACAGCTCCCAGTTCCCGAACGTCTTGGGCAGTTGCGAAAGCGGATCCACCGGACGCTGCGGTTCGGTGCGCCCCAAGGCGTAGAATGCCATCGATTGCAGCAACAGGAAAATCGTCAACACCCGCACGGGCGGGTAGGACAGAAATCGGAACATCGACTAGCTCCTCTTTGTTTTCGCGTAGATGAAGTTTACCAGGCGATGCACGGCCACCAGGATAACCATGGCCACCATAAACACCACCCAGCCTTCGGCGGTGTGATAGAAGCCGGTGGCATACTCCGGGTTGATTTCGCTCAGGATTCCGGTTCCGGTGACGCGCGTGGCGTTCGCTGTAATAGCGATGGGAACCGTCAGGGGCAGCAGCACCCATTTCATCCATGCCTTATCATCAAAAAACTGGCCGTATACCAGCGACAGAAAACTCAGCGACAACAGCGAACGGATGCCGCTGCAGGCTTCCACCACCGACAGGCGCTGGCTAGGCAGCTCCAGCACATTGCCGTCGCGCAACACCGGAATGCCCAGCAGACTGAGCACCGCTTCAGCTACGCGGCTGGCCAGCAATTGCAGTGGAAACGTGATCTGGTTGTAGATGATGGCGGGAATCGGCACCATGAACAGCAGCAGGAACAACGGGAAGAACAGAATGCGGATGGCGGCCATGCCTCCCAGGTACAGCACCGTTCCGTAAACCGAAATCAGAAACGATGTTCGGGAGAGAAACAGTTCCACGCCGAGAGTACCTACGATCGATTGCAGCGCGCCCCAAACCATCAGCACCAGCCCCAGCGGATTACTCTGCAAGGGTGCCGCTTTCAGCTCGTCACGCTTATACCAGGCGATATAGGCGGAGATGGCGGGAACAAAAAAGCCATGCCCCATGTCTTCATCCGTGTACCATTGATTAACAAGACGGTAAAGGATGGGCGCATAACAAAGAATGAGCAGAGCGAGCAGCCAAACCATGCCTGCGATGCCAAACGCCGGCATCGCGGCGCGCGATTGCTGCTGGCTAGGCGCCGTTTGAATGTGCGTCCCCATGGGTGTCTACTTCCGGTGAAACCACTCTCAGTAGACCATAAAGGGAAGGGCCCTCACAAGCCGTTCGATCGTAAGTAAGAAGAAAGCTGTCATGCATTTGGTACTACTCCTAAGTGCGCTCCTTAGCCTCGCGGCGACGCCGATATTCGGCCAAGCCTCTTCCGGAGTCCTGCCCGCGCGCGATCTGCGTGCCGGCATGCGGGGTACTGGGTATACCGTGTTTCAGGGCACCACGGTTGAGCCGTTCCAGGCTGAGATCCTGGGTGTGCTGGAAAATGCCGGCCCAAAGCAATCCATCATCCTGGCGCGACTGTCCGGAGGGCCGATCGAACGCACCGGTGTGTTGCAGGGGATGTCGGGATCGCCGGTTTACGTGAACGGAAAGCTCATCGGGGCGGTGGCGCTGGCGTTCTCGCTGGCCAAGGAACCCATCGCGGGCATCCGTCCGTTTGAGGAGATGCTCACGCCGAAGGCTGTGGGTGCCAGCCGCCGGCTGCTGGCGGAAGCGGCACCGCCACCCATCCCCTGGGGCGAGGCGAAACTTCAGGAGATCGCCACGCCTATGTCGTTTAGCGGCTTCACGCCCGCGACCATCCAGAACTTCGCGCCGCAACTGCGCGCGCTTGGCTTGGAACCGCGGCAGGGGCTGCCCGGGGGCGGTACCTCGACGCCGAAGCCCGGCAATGCCGCCTCGCTCAAGCCCGGCAGCATGATCTCGGTGCAGTTGGTGAGCGGCGATATGGCCGTGGGCGCCGATGGTACCGTTACGCACATCGATGGGAAGAAAATCTACGCCTTCGGGCACCGCTTCCTGTCCGCCGGCCCCGTCGAGATGCCGTTCGCCAGTTCCGAAGTGTTGACGCTGTTGCCGAATCTGGAGGTGTCGTTCAAAATCTCCACCGCGCGGGAACGGCTGGGCGTGATCACGCAGGACTACAGCACGGCCATTCAGGGGGAACTCGGGCGCACGGCCCGCACGATACCGGTGTCCATCAGCCTGCGTGGCGTGGTCGGTGTGTCGGACTACAAGATGGATATCGTGCGCGACGCCGCGCTCACGCCGTTCCTGCTGCAGATGGTGGCGTTTTCGGCCATTGATGCCACCGAACGCACCATGGGCGGGCTCAGCTACACCGTGGAGCAGACCATCCAGTTCCGCAACGCACCGTCTTACAAGGCATCGAATATCTATTCTGGTGAGTTCAATACGCCGCAGATGGCCGCGCAGTCCGGTGCGATTCCTGTTTCGTTCGTGATGCAGGCGGGCTTCCCTGACCTGGAGATCCAGTCGATTTCGCTCAACATCGACGCGCAGAACCGGAAGAGGCAGGCCATCGTCGAAGATGCGTTTCCGCTGCGGCGTTCGGTGCGGCCAGGCGAGACGGTGCCGGTGCAGGTGATTCTGGCGGCCGAAGGCAAGCGCATCGTGCACAACGTCGACTACAAGGTGCCGGTGGGGGCGCAGACTGGCACGCTGCAATTCACGGTCACCGACGGGCCGACCGCCAATCTGCTCGATCTGCGGCAGCAGGTGGGGCTGCCGGCGCGGCAACCAGCCGATGTTTCACACCTGCTGGCGGCACTGCGGCCCAATGACCGTGCCTACGTGCGGGTGTGGCGGGCTGAGGCGGCCTACTCCTCGCAGGGCCGCGACCTGCCCGGGCCGCCGCCGTCGGTGGCTGGGATCCTGGCCCGCTCGCAGTCCGGGTCAGGGATCGCAAACTTCACCACCAAACTCGCCGAGTTGGTACTGCCGGGAGAGAATCTGATGGTTTCCGGATCGAAGACGTTCGCCGTGGAGGTGAAGGAGTGAGGCTCGTTGCTCTCCTGCTGGCCGCGATGCTGCCCGCCGCCGCGGCCACCACCGCCTATTGGGAACTGAATAACTACGCGGAGTTTGCCAAGGGTAAACTCACGGGTGTCTCGCTCACCCGGGAAGGGCGGCTGCTGCTGGCGCCGAAACTCGACACGCTGTCGTCGCTCGATCAGCCGGTCATCTGGGCCATCGCGCGCGGCCCGGCGAACTCGCTGTATCTGGCCACCGGCCATCGCGGACAGGTGTTTCAGGTGGATGCCGCTGGCAAGGCGCAACTGCTGTGGACTGCCCCGGAGCCGGAGGTGTTCACGCTCACCGTCGACGCCAAGGGCGCCCTCTACGCCGCCACCGCGCCCGATGGCAAAATCTACAAGATCACGCCCGACAATCCGGTCACCGCAGTGGAGTACTTCAACCCCAAGGAGAAGTACATCTGGTCGCTGGCCGTGGCGCCTGGCGGCGAACTGTACGCCGGCACCGGCGACCAGGGCAAGATCTATCGCATCACCGGGCCGAACACCGGCGAGGTCTGGTATGAGTCCGGCCAGACGCACGTCACGGCGCTGGCCATTGATAACAAGGGGCGCCTGCTGGCGGGGTCGGAGCCGAACGGCATCCTCTATCACGTGCAGGGCAAGGACAAAGCTTTCGTTCTCTACGATGCCAACCTGCCGGAGATTCGCGCCATTGTGCCGGCTCCGGATGGCAGCCTGTACGTGGCTGCTTTGGGAGGCGCGTACGGCAAGAAGCAGGCCGGTGCCGCCGGCGCTGCCACTGCCGTGGGGGCAGGCATCGTGGTGACCGCGCCTACCACTACCATCACCGTGGAAGCCGCACAGGCGCAGGGCTTGGCCGAAGTGAAGCCGGATCCTTCCAAGGCTGCCGCCGCCGCTCCCGCAGTCACCGTTGCCCCCGCCATCTCGGCGACTCCAGTTCTGGAACTCACCGGCGTCGACAAGAGCGCGCTCTATCGCATCCACCCCGACAACCTGGTCGAGACGCTGTTCGTATCGAAAGAAGAGAACATCTACGATTTGGCGCCGCTGGACGGCCGCATCCTGTTCTCCACCGACTCGCAGGGCCGTGTCTACCGTCTGGAGCCCGACCGCCAGCCGACGCTGCTGATCGAAACCCGCGAAGGCGAGGCCACCCGCCTGGCGCCGGTGCCGAACGGGATTCTGGTGGCCACCAGCCACGCCGCCAAACTGCTGCGGTTGGGGTCGCAACCCGGGCCGCAGGGCGAGTACGAATCGCCGGTGCATGATGCGACCAACGCCGCCCGCTGGGGCCGCCTGAACTGGCTGGGTGCTGCCCCCGCCGGATCGCAACTGGCCTTTCGCACCCGTAGCGGGAACTCCGCGCGTCCCGATAAAACCTGGAGCGATTGGTCAGCGCCACTCACCAAGCCCGGTTCGCCCATCTCGAGTCCGAATGCCCGCTACATCCAGTGGAAGGTGGAACTCACCGGCAGTGCCACCGCGACGCCGCAGTTGGATGCAGTCACGCTGGCTTATCTGCCGCAGAACACGCCCCCGTCGGTGAAGGCGATTCAGGCTACCGCCACCGGCGGCGGAGTGCCCAAAGCCGCGACAACGGCCGCCGCAGCAGGGCAGGCATCGAACACGGTCTACAGCGTCACGGTCACCGACGGCACCGATGCGCAGGCGACCAGTGCCGGCACGCCTACCCAGACCGTCACACGCGCCGTCAGCGGCAACCTTATCATTACGTGGCAGGCCGAAGATACCGACGGCGATAAGTTGCTCTACACCGTCTGGTTCCGCGGCGAAGAGGAATCGGAATGGAAGCTGCTGAAGAAGGATCTGCCGGACCAGTCACTCACATTGGAGGCCGACAGCCTGGCCGACGGCAAGTACCTGTTTAAGGTGGAGGCCTCGGACAGTTCCGCCAATCCGCCGTCCCAGGCGCGCACCGGCAACGCTATCAGCGCGCCCATTCTGCTCGACAACACGCCGCCCGCGCTCACGGCCACCGTCTCCCGCACCGGCCAGGCGCTCGCGGTGGAAGTCACGGCCACCGATACGGCATCGGCCATCCGCCGCGCGGAGGTTTCCGTCAATGCCGGACCTTGGACGCCGCTGGCTGCTGAGGACGGCGTGGCCGATTCGAAAACAGAGAAGTTCACCGGCAAGCTGGAGGGCGTTCCTGCCGGCGAACTGTCGGTGACCGTGCGCGCCGTGGATGCCGGCGGCAATGCCGGCACCCTGAAGCGCGTGGTGCGTTAACAGCATCGCCCCCGCGACGCTTGTTACGATACAGTTCGTGCGGGTTGTTGCTCTTCTGGGTCTTCTTTTTCTGGCGGCATGTCAGCAGAGCCGCGTCTCGCGCGTCCCCCTGGTGCCGCCGGCCCCTTCGGCCGCGGAGCACGAACGCGAAGACCAGCCCGGCGAGGCGGCGGAACACTACGTCGCCGACCGCGTTCCCGCCGGTGCCGACCAGATCCCCGTGGAGCGCTACTTCACCGCCCGCGACCGCATGAGCCGCATGCGCCTCTACTCCTCACGCCAGCACGCCTTCGTGCCGGAAGGAGGCAAGCTCCGCAACGCCCGCGACGCCAGTCTCGGCCAGTGGACCTCGCTTGGACCCGGCAATGCCGGCGGCCGCATCCGCGCCCTGGTGATCCATCCGCTGGACCCGAACATCATGTACACCGCCGGTGTCGCGGGCGGCGTTTGGAAGACCGTGGATGGCGGCGGCTCCTGGTTTCCGCTCACCGACTTCCTGCCGAATATCGCGGTGAACGCGCTGGCCATGGATCCTTCCAACTTCGATGTCCTCTATGCCGGCACAGGCGAAGGCTACGCCAATCGCGGCCGCGTGCGTGGCGCGGGCATCTTTAAGACCACCGACGGCGGCGCCACCTGGACGCTCTTGAACAACAGCAATCGCTCCACGCTCTGGTACGTGAACCGCATCCTTGTTTCCAAGGCCGATCCGAACCGCATTTATGCGGCCACCTGGACGGGCATCTACCGGTCCTTGAACGGGGGCCAAAGCTTCACGCAGGTGCTATCGATCAGTAGCACCCTCGGCTGCCAGGATCTGGTAATCCACACCGAAGAGAATATCGACACGCTGTTTGCCGCCTGTCAGGGGTCGCCGCAAGGCTCCATCTACCGGAATACGAACGCCGGCGGCGATGGCGAGTGGCAGGCTGTATTTACCGCGCAGCATATGGCCCGCGTGGCGCTGGCCATCGCCCCTTCGCAGCCGCGCACCATCTATGCGATTGCCGAGAGCAGCATGCCCGGCACCTGCCCGGGGAGTCCGGGGGCACGGCCTCCCGCGCAATGCTTCCGGCTGGGCTTTCTCGCCCTGTGGCGTTCCACCGAAGGCGGCGACCCGGACACCTGGGAAGAACGCACGAACAACCAGTCGGAAAACCCCATCAACCCCGGCCTGTTTACCAACTCCCAGGGCTACTATCGCGATCTCTGCAGCGGCGGCGTGAAGACCTTCTCCAGCCAGGGCTGGTACGACATGGCGATTTCCGTCGATCCCTTCGATGCCGAGATCGTCTGGGTAGGCGGCATCGATCTGTTCCGGTCCAACGATGGTGGCGCGAATTTCGGCATGGCCAGTTTCTGGAATGCCGCCCGCGATACGCCGGGTTGGGTGCACTCGGATCAGCACCTCATCGTCTTCCACCCCAATTACAACGGCGACAGCAACCAAGTCGTCTATGTAGTCAACGATGGCGGCGTGTTCGTCACCCGGAATGCGCGGGCGGAGGTGGCCAACGGAGCCCAGGGTCCGTGCCGCAGCACCAATACCCAGGTGCGCTGGGCCAACCTCAATAACAACCTCGGCGTGACGCAGTTCTATCACGGCACGGTGTTCCCCGGCGGCCACGCCTTTATCGGCGGCACGCAGGACAACGCCACGCAACTCGGCCTGACCGCCGATGGCCCGAACCGCTGGAATTACCTCATCGGCGGTGATGGCGGCTACTTGGCGGTGAATCCGAAAGACCCGCGTATCGTCTTCGGCACCACGACGAATCTTTCCCTCCGCCGCTCCAGCAACGGCGCCGCGGACAACTTCGTTTCGGCTACCAGCGGCATCGGCGAGCCGTCATCCAACTTCGACTTCAGTGCCCCCTACCGGCTGGACCCGCAGGAGCCGGAGCGCATGTGGATCGGCGGCCGCTCCTTATGGCGTTCCACTGACAGCGCCCGGAACTGGACCCGAGCCAGCGCCGAGCTGAATGCCAGCAGCGCGGTGAACGCCATTGCCATCTCGCCTGTGGATCCGAACCGCGTCCTGGCCGGCACCCGCGACGGTCGCGTCTATCGCACCAGCCAGGGACTGACTTCGGATGGCGATACGGTATTCGAGCCGGCCCGCCCGCGCGCGGCCGGCGTGGTGTCCTCGCTCGAATTCCATCCCACGGACCCTAATATCGCCTGGGTGACGTACAGTAACTTCAACACCGCGCCCTCCGACCGGCACATCTACAAGACCGAAGACGGCGGCGCCACCTGGACCGGCCTCGACGGCACCGGCGACTCGGCCATCCCTGATGTTCCCGTCCATCATGTGCTGCCGCATCCAGAGAATCCCCAAACGCTGTACGCCGGAACAGACCTGGGCGTTTTTGTTTCGCTCGATGGCGGCCTCAATTGGGCGCGCGAGGATCTGGGCGTCCCCTACACCACCGTGGAGACGCTGGTGCTGGAGAAGTCGGGCAGCGGCTACTACCTGTTTGCCTTCACGCATGGCCGCGGCGCGTATCGTGTCTGGCTCGGGCCCGGCGAGCCCTGCACGTACGAACTCAGCACCACCGCCCTCGCGGTACCCCGCGCCAGTTCGCGTTTCGCCATCGAGATCAACACGCAGGAAGGCTGCCGCTGGAGCGCCCTGCCCAGCGCCAATTGGCTAACGTTCCCCGAACCACCGGTGGGTAGTGGCCCCGGCCGCGTCGAGGTGCAGGCCGGCACGCTGAGCGGCGTCACGCCAAGCCGGCGAGGCGTGGTCTGGGTCGCTGACAAAGCCATCGCCATTACGCAGCAGTAAGCCGCTCTCTAAGGTTGACTTCGTTCGCCGTCTCCCATACGCTAGCGCTCATGACTCGACTGCTTCCCGCCGTCCTCGCCTTCGGTGCCTTGCTCGCGCTGGCCCCTGCGCAA
The DNA here is from genome assembly GCA_016789745.1 of Bryobacterales bacterium. GTDB lineage: Bacteria > Acidobacteriota > Terriglobia > Bryobacterales > Bryobacteraceae > CADEFT01. Next base: position 22,629 of record JAEUQF010000472.1, on the reverse strand, counting down.
TCGCTGAAATCCGGTCCGCCGCTGCCGCATGGGCTGGTGGCGAATTGGGCGCAGTTGCCCGAGGGCTGGAACTTCGGCGAAGTCTCCGGCGTGGATGTCGACCGGCACGACAACGTCTGGGTCTTCAATCGCGGTCCTCATCCTGTCATGCAGTTCGACAAGAACGGCAAGCTGCTGCAGGCCTGGAAGGAGGTACCGGTGAAATCCTCGCACGGCATCCGGGTCGACCCGCAAGGCAACGTCTGGCTGGTGGACGTCGTCGGTCATGCGCTGCTCAAGTTCACTCCGCAGGGCAAACTGCTGATGGTGATCGCCAACGCCGGCGGCCAGCCGGGCACCAACGATACTCCCTATGCCTTCAACCGGCCGACCTCGCTCGCCTTCCATCCCAACGGCAGCTTCTATGTCTCCGATGGCTACGTGAACCAGCGCGTCGTCCGCTATACGAAGGATGGCGACTACGTGAAGCACTGGGGCAGCAAGGGCACCGGCAATTCGCAGTTCGACATCGCCCACGACATTACCATTGATCGTGACGGCAAACTGTACGTTGCTGACCGCACCAATAACCGCATCCAGGTCTTCGATGCCGACGGCAACTTCCTGAACAAGTGGACCGGCGTCGGCCAGCCATGGGGCCTGTATTATGCCGCGCGCGATAACGCCATCTACATGTGCGACGGCGAGAATAACCGCGTCGTCAAGCTGAACCTGGACGGCCAGATTATCGGAACCCTCGGCTCCTTCGGCAAAGCCCCGGGCAAATTCGACTTCGCGCATCACATGGCGGTGGATTCCACCGGTGCCATCTACGTGGCGGAAATCAAGAACTGGCGCGTGCAGAAGTTCGCCATCGTGCGCTAGCGGAACTCAATTCCCGTGATCACGCCGCTGGTCAGGCGCTCCGCGTCCACCTTCGGCTCAAATTCAATCGCCACCGCCACCGGCTGCTGCACCCCGCAGCGGAAGGTGAACGTCATCGAACTGGCGTTCTTCAGCAACACCTCGCCGGGCTTCTCTACCCAATAGGTCCGCAGCCGCCCTTCGGTCCTTACATGAATCCGTGCCGATGGGCCCAGGCAGTCGATTCGCTCCAGAATGCCCGCCACGCGTTCGGCGCCCTGTTTGTTCTGCCACCCGGCCGGCGTTTCTTCCTTCGGCCGTGTCTTCAGCTTCGGCGCCTCGCCTGACTCCAACTGCCGCAGAAGCCCCGACGCCATCGCCTGGTCTTCGCTGGTCTGCGCGGCATCCAGAGCACGGTGTGCCGCGGCTCGAGCCTGGTCCTTCTCTCCCACCGCTTCGTAACTCTCCGCCAACGCCCGCCAGAACGGCGATTGCCGCGGCAGCACCGCCAGCGCCCGTTCGAAACGCCCGATCGCCTCGGCATGGCGGCTGTCGGCGGCGTCCATCAGGCCCAACAGGTACTGCGCCTCGGCCAACTGCGGGTTCAGGTCGACCGCGCGCTGCAAGTGGCGACGCACCTCGCCGCGATCCTCACCCTTCTCCCGCAGCAGCATCGCATACTCAAAAGGAGCGGTCGCCGGCGTGCCCGGCATCTGCATCGCCTGCTCGAAAAGGCGCAGTGCCTCGTCTTCCCGCTTGCGCGCCAGCGCCATCAGACCCAATCGCGTTGCCGCAACTGCCGAATCCGGCGTCACCTTCTCCCACTTGCGATACACCTTCTCGGCCACTTCCGGATGTCCGGCGCCGAGCGCGAGTTCGGCATAGGCCAGGTCGCCCTCCCAGTCTTCCACCGGGCTTACCTTCGCCTCTGCCACTGGCTCAACTGGCAGCACGAATTCGATCACCGGTAGCATCGTGCGGCTCACGTAAGGCCGCAGTTCGGCCACGATCTCGGTGAGCGACCGCCCGCAGGTGCGCTGCAGCGCCGCCTGTGCCGGTTCGGCCTGCAGCGCCGCCAACAGCCCGCCGCAGCCGCTCTTGTTCCGCTGGTCCAACAAAAGGTAGTGCGCCACCGCCCAGCTTTGCGCATAGAAGATGCCCGCCTGATGCGCCTGCGAAAACACCGGCGATTCTTTGCTTACCGCCCCCAACTCGGAAGCCGCCAGCAGCGGCGTGCGCGCCAGTAGCCGCAGATGCTCGGGCACCGGAGCCCCCAATCGCACCTTGCCGTCGCGCTCCTCCACGGTCGAATAGACCTCCGAGAAACCCTCCTCCAGCCACGGCGGCAGCGGCCCGCTCGCATGGTTCAGCGCCAGGTGCGCGTATTCATGAAAGGCCACGCGCGCCGGCACACCCTTATTTTCCAGGTGCACCACGATGTAATCGCGCTCGGCAGCGCCCTGGTAGAAGCCCTTGGTGATCTCGGTGGGGCGCAGGGACCGGAAGCGATTGGTGTCCTTGAGGCCGAAAGCAACCACCGGAATCGGCGGCCGGCCGCGCAGCAGCGTAGTGGAAAACAGCCGCCGCGCCAGTTCCAGGCGCCGTGCTAAGTCCAATCCTGCCTGCTCCCCAGCGTCCGTGTAGACCACCAGCGGCCCCGCCTCCACCCGCCACCAGCGTGCGTCTGCCGGGATGCGGAGCAGCGTCAGGAATACCGCAAGCGTAGCGACCCTCACCACAGGCCCAGCCTAGCCACGAACTATATTCAAAAGCAAGGGCTCGGTTCCGCACCTTGACTGGTAGAATAATTGCAGAGAGATGAGCTTGCTTTCGCCACATCTGCAACTCAAAGTCGCGCAAAAGCAGATCCTCACTCCTGGCCTTGTCCAGATGGTGACGGTCCTGCAGTTGAACCGGCAGGAACTGCGGGAGATGATCTCCCAGGAAATGGCCAACAACCCCTTCCTGGAAGAATCCGCCGAGGGTGAGGAACTCACCCCGCAGGAAGTGCAGGTCCTGTTGGAAGCCGAACGGGTGTCCAACCCAGCCGACCTGTCGGTGACCGAGGCCGCCCAGAGCGGGCAGGCCGAGAGCTTCGAATCGTCGTCCTTCGAGTTCGAGATGCCGGCGACGATGGATGCCGAGCGGACCCTGTCGGAGTCCTCCTCCGCCGCCACTGCCGACGAGACCGCCGCCGGCGAGCGCAAGGACAGCTTCGACGAAATCGACTTCGGCAGCTACTTCGACGATTACCTGGATCCGGGATACAAGTCGCCGGCCTCGGAATCGGTGGAGAAGCCGTCGTTTGAGACCTTCCTCTCCTCGCCCGTAACGCTGTCAAGCCATCTGGACCAGCAACTGGCCCTGATGGTGCTGAACGACGACGTGCGAGACGCCGCCGACACCATCGTCGGCAACCTGGACGAGAACGGCTATCTGACCGAAACCCTGGCCGACCTGGCGTCGGAAGGCAATCATAAGATCGAGGATCTGGAAACGGCCCTGAAGGCCGTGCAGAGCTGCGATCCGGCCGGCGTGGGTGCCCGTGACCCTCGCGAATGCCTGCTGCTGCAACTGGAAAGCCGCAACGGCAAAGGCGGCGTTGCCTGGATGATCGTCGCCGACTGCATGAAGCTTCTGGAAGCCCGGCAGCCCAAGGAGATCGCCCGCCTGCTGGGCCGCCCGCTGGAGCACATCAGCATCGCCCTCGATGTCATCCGGCACCTGGATCCGCGCCCCGGCCTGCGCTATTCCGGCGCCGGTGCACGCGCCGTGCAACCCGACGTCTATATCTATAAGGATGGCGAGGATTACCTGATCCAGATCAGCGACGACGACCTGCCGATCCTGCGCCTGAATCCGGAGTACCGGCGCATGCTGGACCGCGACCAGGAGCCGAGCAAGGAAGTCCGCAATTATATGAAGGAGCGCTACCAGAGCGCGCTCCAGTTAATGAAGAACATCGAGCAGCGCAAGCAGACCATCTTCAAGGTGTGCCAGGCCATCATCGGGCGCCAGGAGGAATTCCTGGAGCATGGTTTGGATCGTCTGCGGCCGATGATGATCAAGGATGTTGCCGAAGAGATAGGTGTGCATGCTTCCACGGTGAGCCGCGCGGTGGCCAATAAGTACGCACACACGCCGCAGGGCGTCTTCGAGTTGCGCTTTTTCTTCTCCGAAGCCGTACAGGGTCCCAGCGGTGGCGGAACGCCGCTGCTCATCCTGAAGCGCCGGGTGAAGAAGATGATCGAGGAGGAAGACTCCTCCAAGCCCCTTACCGATGAGCAGATCACCGAGAAGCTGCAGGCCGAGGGGATCCAGGTAACCCGTCGCACGGTTGCGAAGTACCGCGAAGATATGGGTATCCCTTCCACCCATCATCGCCGCAAACGCGAATAACCCCTGGAGCCCCCATGACGGCTTTTGCCGCGGTTCCCCATCACGATTTTTCGCCGAAGGCCCTCTTCCTGGGGCCTTCCCTGTTTCGGAGCGGAGCAGCTATTTGCCGTTGCTTGCCCGCTCTCGTTTGGGAGGAAATACCATGACCATTACCTACACCGGACAGGCCGCGCTTGCGGCTCCGCAGAAGAAGAAGTTCGAGGAGAAACTCAAGAAAATTGCCAAACTCCTCGACCGGGGCGGAGAAAAGAGCGCCCGCGTCATCCTCACCACCGAACGGCATCTGCATCACGCCGAAATCACGGTGCAGTACTATGACCGGCCTCTGGTCGGCATTGGCTCCAACTCCGATCCGCTCCAGGCTGGCGTTCTCGCCATCGAGAAGTTGGAAAAGCAGGTCTTGAAGGTAGGTGAAAAACGGCGCGACACCAGCCGGCGGCCGGTGGCGAAAACCAAACGGGCCGAACCGGCCATGACCGATACGCCGGCGGAAGTTCCGGCCAAATCGGCGGCGAAGAAGAGCGACGCCAAGAAGGCTGCTGCCGCGGCCAAGGCTGCTCCGGCAGGCGGCCGCGTCTTCAAGCTGAATCCCAAAACACTGCGTAAGCCCATGACCGTGGATGAGGCCATGCTGGAACTCACCGACGGCAAGAGCCACATCGCTTATCGCGATGCGGACAGCGACCGCGTGAGCGTCCTGGTACGCCGCGCCGACGGCCACTTCGACCTGATCGAGGGTTAGGAGGTAAAATTGGCTTTTCCCTTATGGCAAGACCGAACGAAACATCCAAGCCGGAGTTAGTTGTCGTCACCGGTCTTAGCGGCTCCGGGAAAGGCACTGTTCTCAAATGCCTGGAGGACTTGGGATTCTACTCGGTGGATAATCTGCCGATTTCGCTCATTCCCAAGTTTGCCGAGTTAACCAAGTCCTCCCCCTCGATTTCCTGCGCGGCGCTGGGTATTGATATCCGCGATCAGGCCAGCCTGAGTGCATTTCCCGCGCTTCTGGAAAGACTGCGCAAGGAAGTTCATACCACGCTGGTGTTTCTCGAAGCAGACGATGACACCATCATCCGCCGCTTCAGCGAAACCCGGCGGCCGCATCCGCTGGGCCGCACTGGCTCTGTCTCCGAGAGCCTGAGCCAGGAACGGCAGGAACTGGCGCCCATCCGCTCGCTGGCCGACCACATCATCGAGACCTCGCGCTTCAATGTGCACGAACTCCGCGACATCGTCAGCGAGAAGTTCCGCGGTACTTCGCAGGAAGCCAAGCTGATGATCTCGGTGACCAGCTTCGGCTATCGTCACGGGATCCCTACCGATAGCGACCTGGTCTTCGACGTCCGTTTCCTGCCGAATCCGAACTATATTCCCGAGTTCAAACACCTGACCGGCAAGCACCCCAGCGTGGCGCGCTACATCCGCAGCTTCCCGCAGACGCAGGAGTTCATGGAGCGTATCACGCAACTGCTGGTCTACCTGATCCCACACTATATGCGGGAAGGGAAGAGCTACCTCACCATCGCCTTCGGCTGCACCGGCGGACAGCATCGCTCGGTGATGATCACGCGCGAAATCAGGCGGCGGCTGACGAAGGTAGGGTACAAGGTGAAGGAAGCCCATCGCGACGCCGGGCGGCACTAAAGATGTACACGGCGGCCGATCGCGATGCGCTGCGGCTGGCGCTGCTGGAGCGTGCCCGCAAGGATACGCGAATCAGCAGCGGGGCGATCACCGGCTCCGCGGCGGCCGATGCCGAGGATGACTGGTCCGATATCGACCTTGCCTTCGCCGTAGGCGGGGGCGCTTCGATGACAGCCGTGCTGGCCGATTGGACGCGGCACCTGTATGGCGAATGCGATGCCGTCGCCCATACCGATGTCCACGCCGGCCGCTGGATCTACCGCGTGTTTCTGCTGCGAAACACGCTGCAGGTGGATATGGCCTTTGTGCCGCAACCCGATTTCCGGCCCTTGGGACCTGCGTTTGGGGTAGTGTTCGGCGAAGCTGGCACGGCGGCATCATTCCCCGCGCCCGATACTGCCGGGTTGATCGGCATGGCCTGGCTGCACGCGCTGCATGTGCGTAGCGCCCTCGCCCGCGGCCGGTGGTGGCAGGCCGAATACATGCTGAACGGCACGCGGGATCATGCGCTGCAACTGGCCTGTCTGCGCCTGGGCCTGTCGCCGCACCATGCGCGCGGCTATGACCAACTGCCGCCAGAGGTGCTCGAACTGCTGCAAGACTCCATTCCGTGCGGCCTCAATGCCGGGGAATTGCGGCGGGCGTTCGGCGTGGTCATCGAGGCGCTGCTTGGCGAGGTGGCCTTCGCCGATCCGGACCTGGCGACCCGCATCGCCGCCACCCTGCGGGCAATGGTCTAAACGTATCCTGCCGGGGCTTGGAATCCCCCGATCTCATTCGCCAGCAGGCGCGCGAACTCGATGGGCGTCGCGTCCTCCAGGTACGGCCCCATGATCTGCAAGCCCACCGGCAGCCCGCTCTTCGTCAGACCCGCCGGAGCCGTCGTGGCCGGACAGCCCGTGAGCGTCGCCGGGCAGATGTAGGTCACCAGGTTCCAGAACGAGTGCCTGCTGCCGTCGGCCAGTGTCACCTGGCGTTCGGCCACTGGCGTTGTGTCGTGCCGGATGGCAGTCGTGAACATGGTGGGCGAAAGGAAAACGTCGAAGTTCCGGAAGTAATCCTCCCACCGTTTGCGATAGCTGAGGCGCTTCATATTCATTCGCTGCCATTCGGAGAAGCGGCTCTTCACCCCGCGACCCCACGTCCGCGGGCCCTTGTCCGCCATTGGTTCCACCTTGGCTTGGGCTTCCGGCGGCATCATGGCGAAGTCAAACGCAGCCAGGTGGAAGTAATAGGTGTCCAGCAGATCCGCGAAGGACATGCCGTCCGGCCACCCTTCCTTCACCGAAGCACCAGAGCGCTCCCAGGCGCGCACGGCGGCTTCGAGCACGGCCTTGGTCTCCGCATCGACGGGCACTTCAGAGTCCTCCAGGATGAAGCCGATGCGGAAGTCTCTAAGGCGGGTGTGCCGCGCCGGCGGCAGCGTCCAGCGCATCGCCTTGGCTTCGGGCATCTCCGGTCCAGCCAAAATCTGCAAACCCGCCAGCAGGTCTTCCGCCGACCGGGCCATTGGTCCAGCCACGGCCAGCAGCGTCGAGAAGCCCGGCAGGCTCTTCTGTCCACCGGGTAGATGTCCATTCATCGGTACGATGTCGAGCGTGGGTTTGTGCCCATAGACGCCGCAGAACGAGGCAGGCCCGCGAATGCTGCCGCCGATATCGGAGCCGATGCTGAAGAACGAGGTGCCCGCGGCGAGCGAGGCCGCCGATCCGCCCGACGAGCCGCCGGGGGTCCGGTCCAGGTCCCAGGGATTGTTGGACCGGCCATAGATGTCGTTGAAGGACTGGCTGTCCATCAGGGAAAAGGGAACATTGGTGGCACCCAGCAGAACAGCGCCGGCCTCGCGCAGCCGCTGGACGGCGGTGGAATCGGCTGGCGCGGGTATGTCTTGGAACGGAGGAATGCCCCAGGTGCAGGGCTTGCCTTCGACAGCGAAGCTTTCCTTTACGCTGATAGGGACGCCGTGGAGAGGCCCCATCGCCTCGCCGCGGGCGAGTGCCTGGTCGGCGGCGCGGGCGGCTTCCATGGCCTGCTCGCGAAGCTGGTAGACGTAAGAGTTGAGCTTTGGCTCGTACTGGTCCATGCGGCGGAACAGGTGTTCGGTGAGTTCCGCCGAGGAGGTTACTTTGTCGCGGATGGCTTGCGCGGCTTCCAACGCGGAGCCGAAGTTGGGATCGAACGAAGACGGCATTCGCCGCGATTGTAGCAGGCGGTCATCGTTTCCTGACGTTGGATGCAGCCGGCGCGTTGCGGTCGATACCAAGCTGGGAGGTGCTGTACCACGCCACACCGCACAGCAGCAAAAAACCGATCAGTGCGCGGACGGGATGGTAGATAATCCACAGGGCGGCTTGGATGGCATAGAGCAGTGCCGACGCGCCCAGCAGGTATGGTGCGATTTCGCCGTTACCCATCATCGCGATGAGCCCCCAGATGAGAAGCCCGGTGGCGAGGCTCGCCGGCACCTTGCGAGCCGTCGCGCCTGGACCGGGTTTCGGCTGCATCGACCGGTCCAGTTGCTCACAGAGCGCGGCCTGGTCCATTGCCTGGTTCAGTGTGGCCCCGTTGTGAAGTTCTGCATTTACGACGGTATGGAAAACAGACATAGATCCTCCGAATCTTTCCGGCCTATTGCAGCCGGTCGAAATAGCCCATCACTTCGATGACGACGTTGCTGCGGCGGTACGCCAGGACTTCCACGTTGCCGTTGGTCCCTGCGGGAATCAGGGCGAAGTTCGTCACCACCTGGCCCTCGAAGGCATTGGAAACCGATGTGCCTGGCTGCGGCTGGCCGGTTGGCCAGAGCGTGAGGAAGGGCATCGGACGCCCGTCCGGTAGCGACGTGGCGTTCAACGCGTATGCCTTCGCCGTGTTAGGCGCCCCGCAACCGGCCGCCAGCATCGGCACCGTTCGCGCCGTCTCATCGAGCAGCGGTGTGCTTGTCGTGGTATCCAGAACGATGCACGGGCTCTGCGGGTAATAGTAAAGCCCTGTTGTCCCGTTATCCGGCGCGAAGTAGCCATTGATGTCGATGAGCAGGTCCGTGTTGTTGAAGGCGAAAACATCCAGCGACCCATTGGTTCCGGCGGGGACGATGACGTTGTTCGCCACCGTGCGCCCCACGAAGGAATTGATGCTGGAGACATTCGGCCTGCCTCCGCCTGCTCCGGTGGGCCACATGGTGAGGTACGCGAGACCCGCCGGCGGCACCACCGTGATGGTGACCGAATAGGCACGTGCCGTGGAGGGCACGCTGCAGTAAGGAGTCTGCGGCATGGCAAACGAGCGGGTCTGCTGGGCCACCAACGAAGGTGGTCCGAAGGGGCCCGCCTGTGGCCGGTACAGCGCGCGCGTGTCGGTGACACGGCATGGCGTCAGCGGATAGAACACCAGGTTCTGCCCGCCTGGGTCGGTGAAGTAGCCGGTGATGTCGATGATGAGGTCGGTATCATCGGAGGCATATAGGCTGAACGCACCGCCCAACGCCTTCACAAAAGCCGTGTTGGCCACGATCTGTCCGTCCGGCGAACTCACGGTGCGGGTGGGCGGGCGTTGCTCGCCGGCCGGCCATAACGTGACGTACTCCACCTCCCCGCCATTGCGCGGAATCACGGTCACGTTCAACGCCCAGGCTTTCGCGCTGGCCGGTACACCGCAAACCGACTGCGACACAACCAGCGTGCGCGTCTCTCCGGCGCGCAGGTAAGGCGGACCGAACGGGCCGGACTGCCCGCCGAAGTTGCTGCCATCGCGGGTTTCCATGATGCGGCAAGGCTGTACTGGTTCAAAGCGAAGCCCCGTGGTAGCGGCAACCTGCGCAGGCAACTGCGTCACAACGCCGCTGGCGCCGCCAGGAAACGTGAGTTGTCCTGTGCGCGCGAGGCCGCTGGGATTGGCGTCCACCGTATAGGTGACGGAGGCATTGCCGGTGCCGCTGGATGGCTGGAAGCGGATCCACGGCACGCTGCTGGTGAGCGTCCACGCGCCGCAGGCGTATACATCAATGGTGCCGGTCGCGCCGATGCCGCTGGGCGGAGAGAAGCCCGAAGAGCCCGCCAAGCAGGTTTCGCTGCTGTCTTCGCTGACGTCTTCCTCGATGCTGGCACTGGAGTCGAAACGGATCAGGCTGCCGTCGGGCGCGTCGCCGGCGATCTCGGCGGTGATCGCAACGGTGCGTATCTCGCCCGGTGAGGCACCCGGGTAGGTGACTGCCAGGTCGGATCCGTAGAACTCGCAGATACCTTCTTCGCCGGCGTCGCAGGCGGTGACAGTAACGCCGGCACTCAGGTTGCCGCGCACGATCAACTCGCCGGCGCTATTCTGCTCGTTGGCGGCCTCAATCTGCAACTGGGCCGAGCGGTTGCCTACCGGGGCTCGCTTCGATCCAGGCACAACCACGATGGGTGAGGGCACAACTCCACTCCTGACGCTGATCACCGCGGGCGCCTTCGGGGTGATGCCGGGATCCTTGAATCGTGGAATGCTGCGCCGGTCGATGGGGCCCAGGAAGCCGGCCATGGCCTGCGCACTGGGCGTTCCGCTCTGGAAGGTCAGCGGCGCGCTGAAGGTTTCGATCGCCGCTGGGTTCGCGGCAATCACTTCCCACGTGACGACTACTGTTCCCGAAGGTGGCCCCTGCAAGGCCGGTGAACTGGCAACCGACGCGGAACTGCCGTCCGTCTCCTGGCTCATCAGGCGCAAGGAAGTGCTGCTGGAGGCGATGACCCGGCTGCCTGCCGGCGGGGCCACGCGCACCATCACGCGCGTCCCGGTATTGGCGAATGCGGGTTCGCCACCCACCGCAACGCCGTTCTCCTGTGCCTGCGTGCGCAAGGCGTTGGCGAAGGACTCCTGGAATCGCACGTCATAACTGGCGGCTCCTGTGCTGACCACGCTGACGTTGGCCGCATTGGTGACGTTTGCCAGCGTCTGTGTGGCGGCCCCAAGCGGGGCGTGCAACAGCCGGCCCGTTGCGACGATGGTGGTTACGGGTGTCGCGTCCACGCGCAGATTCTCTACCTGCCAGGTCTGCTGCGCATTGGCGCCGGCCACCGCCAGTGGCAACCCGCTGAAGCGCAGCGTGCGATTGCTGGTGTAAATGCCGCGGAACGCATTCACTCCCAACTGCGGAGCCTGACCGTTCTGCAGAACCAGCATGGCTTCGCTCACCTGGCGGCGGGCGACCACCTTGCTGGTGATGTTGGTGTTGAGGGTGAGTTGGAGTTCGGTCTGGATAAGACTTGTCGCGGTGCCGCCGCAGGTGAAGCGATACGCTGGCGTGAGTTCCGTGAATCCTTCCCGCCGGACGGTACCCGCCGTGGCGCTGGCACTGCAGGAAAAGCCGGTATTACCCGCCTGCAAAACCGCCACCTGCCGTGTGCCGATGGATACGATGCCGCTGCGGGCCGTCGCGCTCGCATTGGCCGCTATGGTGAGTGTCACGGTCCTGCCGCTGAGCGTCGCCGTGATCCACGAAGCCTGGCTCAGCAGGGCGGGCGCGGGACACGAACTGCTGAGCGTGATGGTCACCGTTTGGGTGTTGGCGCTGAATGGCACCACCAGACGCGGTCGGGAAAGGGACAACTGCGACTGGCAAAGCGGAGGCCCGGCCTGCTCCATCGTGATGACCTTGCCACTGATGGTGACTGTCCCCCGCCGCGAGGTGGACCCGGTGTTCGGAAGAACGCGCAGGGCGAGTGTCCCGGACATAGTGCCCGTGCCGCCGGACAGGATCTGGATCCAGGGGACGTCGGCGACGGCGGTGTAGGCGCAGGTGGTCAGCACCTGGACGCTGGTAAGACTGCTCCCGGCGAACCCGATGTCGATCTGCGAGTTGGAAACCTGCGGCGTGCAGCCAGTGCCGGCACTTTGGCTGATGGGGATCTGCTGTCCGCCGATGGTAAGCGTGCCGCTGCGGGCGGCGCCAGTGTTGAGGTCGACCTGCAGTTCGACATAGCTGCCGGCGTTGCGGGTGGCACCCGTGACAACGCGCATCCAGGGGGCATTCGTGGTAGCGGCATAGCCGCAAGAAGCCGGCGCGCTGACGTCGATGCGGAACAGGCCACCTCTGTTGAGAGGAGAGATGGTTTTGGGGGTTGGTGTGAAGGTGCAGGCGGAAGCCGCGCTCTGCGTTATCACGAACGCTGTGCCGTTGATGAAGATTGTGCCGGCGCGGGGCGGGGCATTGGTCGCAGTGTAGGCAGCGACTTGATAGCTGAGCGTGCCGTTGCCGCCGCCGCTCGCGGGCGCGGTGAGCGTGATCCAACTGGCGTCGGTGGTTGCGGTCCACGGGCAGGGGGATGCGATGGTGACGCTGCCCTGGCCGCCGGCGGAGAGGAAGGAGGCGGCGGTGGGGGAGAGAACGGGGGCCGTACAGACAGTGGCTTCTGTCGTTACCCCTATGGTGAGGAAGTCGACTGCGAAACCGTCTGAACCGCCACCGCCATTGATGGAGATGTTTAGGATGTTGTCCTGTCGGAGAATCGCCGGGTCGATGCCAATGGTGAAGAAGCGGACGCGTGGCCCCGTCAGATCCGTCCCTACGGCGTTCAGGTGAGCGGTCAGTGCGGCGTGGGGGGCTCCGTTGACGGCTGCGGTGAAAGCGCGGCCCCATCGGGGAAACTGGAAGTCGTCCAGGGCCATGCCAAGAGTCAGAGTCACCGGCGCCCGGCCTGGCGGGACCAGCGAACTATAGTCGAGACCGAAGGTCATCGGCCCAGCGCGCCGGGTGGGGTCGTTGGAGTAGCCATCGGCAGGGGGCACGCGCGTGGTTGACTCGATGAAGATTTGGTCGGTGTTGGAATAGTCGCCGGCCTGGGTTCGCGGGAATTGATTGCTGTGTAGATAGGAGTTGTTGGCGGAGTTGATCTGGTTGGGTGCCAGCCCGGTGAGCGCCGTACCCGCTTTGGGGTCGGCTGTTCCGTAGCAGGCGTAGCCCAGGCAGTCCTGGTCACCATAGGTCAGGGTCACGGCTGCCGTGGAACTCTGCGTCACTTGCTGGGTTGCGCGCCGCGTCTGGTAGATGATGTCGATTGCGCCGGTCCGCTGAACACCCGTTGTGTTGGCGGCGACGCTGTACGTCAAAGTCCGGGTGCCGTTCGTACCCGTGTTGCTACCGCTGATCGTTAGCCAGGGAACCGTTGAGGTGGCTGTCCAGGCTCCAGGGCAGGTGGATGTCACCTCGGACGTTCCTACACCCCCAGTACTGCTGACTACGGTCGCATGCGGAGAGACCATAAGTTCGCAGGTGGCGTCGGCGGCGAAAGTGGCGGTGATTGTTGTCGTGGAAGATGCGGTCACCGTGCGCGATGCGTTTGTAGACCCGTTCTCCCAACTCTGGAACAAGTATGCTGTTCCGGCCACCGTTTGTGGCGAAGCAAATGTGACGGTGCATGTCGCGCCCGTCGCCCACCCCAGCGTGCGTGGGGTGACGTAATTCGTGCCTGGTTCGCAGCCAACCCCGGTGATGTTGAAGACCAGACCAGAGGGAGTCGAGTTGATGGTGACCTGCGTCGTTAGTTCGGAGAACCGGAAAACGTATGCCGCGCCCGCTCCATCGGCAGAGCGATTGTCCTGGCTCCCATTCACTCCTGTTCCGTTGCTGTCCTCCCAAATGGCCCCGATTACCGCAGTATCGCCTGAGATCGCTACCGCGCAGCCGAAGTAATCGTCCCCGCCGATATGGTTAGAGGCTTTCAAGTACGCCTGCTGTGCCCATGTTCCCGCAGTGCGAGCGAAGACGTAGGCGGCGCCGGCATTCAAGGTGCCATTGGTATAGACGTTGCTTGCGCCCACGGCGCTGCCATCTTCTCTCGACGCGCCTACGACGATCAGGTCCCCCGAAACAGCAACCGCGGCCGCTCCGGACGGGCCTGCCGCCGTCTGCTGAAGTGCATCCACAAAAAAGCCGCCGAACCAATCGTCCATGTCCGGGTTAGCTGCCTTCAGGTACGCTTGCTGCACCCACCCTCCGCCTGAAGCGACGAATACATAGGCTGCTCCGCTATCGCGCAGGCTATTGTCGCCTGCACTGGTGCCATTGCCGTCCTCGAATCTTGCCCCAATCACAACAGTGGTCCCGGAGATCGCAACGGATTCGCCGAATCCATCGCCTGGGTCGCTGTTAGACGATTTCAGGTAGGCTTGTAGCGGCCATGTCGTGCCACTGCGGGAGAAGATGTAGGCTGCTCCGCTATCCGCCGAACTGTTATCCGCGCCGCTGCCGCCGATACCCCGTGCGTTGCTGTCTTCCTTCCATGCTCCTACCACAATGATGTTCCCGGAGATTCCAACAGAATGGCCGAACATATCTCCCTCACCTGCATTGATGGACTTGAGGTAGGCTTGTTGCGTCCAGGCCGCACCGGATCGGGTGAATACATACGCGGCTCCGTTATCGGTGAGAGGTGGGCCCGCCACCGAAGCATCGTTGCCCTCGGCGCCCACCACGATCGTTTCGCCAGATATCGCCAGATGTGCTGCAAATCGATCGTTGCTGGCGGAATTGGAGGCCTTCAGGTACGCCTGCTGTGACCAGGATCCCGCACTGCGTACAAACACATAAGCAGCGCCTGCGGCATTTGCCGAATCATTCGTCTGGTCGCCGGAACTGCTGGTCGCATTGCTTGCCTCTCCATAAGCCCCAACAACGATCGTGTTCCCATCGATCGCAACCGAGTGCCCGAAGTAATCAGACGCTCCCGTGTTGCTCGCTTTTAAGTACGCCTGTTGCGTCCATTCCGAATTACTTCGGACGAATACGTAGGCTGCCCCGCTATTGGTGCCGTCGTTGTTTGGTGTGGTGTTCACGCCCGTTGTACTGCTGTCCTCATATGGCGCGCCCACGACAACCGTGTCTCCCGAAATGGCAACCGAGAAGCCGAAGTAGTCGTAAGCTTGGCTGTTGGATGCTTTCAGGTAGACCTGCTGCGCCCATGGATCAATCGTAATCGGATACCGTGCGCCCGAGTCATCCAGCGTGAAAACAACGCGATCGCCCGAAGTGCCAAGTCTGGCAGAGACATCCTTGCCGTCCGCGTCCCATGCTTTCAGCCCCGAATAACTCACCACTGTCGCTCCCCCGGCATCAACGAACTGTACGCCAGTCCTATCTGGCATCGCGCGCGGGTACAGGTCTCCCTGAACCGTAAGTTCCAGGCGAACCCCGATGCTCTCTGCCGAGCGCCGGTGTAGCGTGAACCCATGTTCCAATCCACGCTTCTCGTTGACAAACCACTCTGTCAAGTCTTGATCGTGGAGATAGCTCAGCCGGTTCCCATCTACTCGCGTCTGCGTCCGTCCATTGAACCGCCGCCCGCCCAGCCGCTCGACCGTCATGCCCCAGGTCCATGTTCCCTGGTCTGGTTTCACCTGGAAGCCACGGCCGTCAAACCGCGTCGTCCACTGCTGGCCGCGGTTGTGCGCACGCCACCCGCCCTTCTCTGGGTACATCGCGTGACGGTGGCGCTCATACTGCGCTCGGATCTGATTCCAATCCGCGGCGGGCAGGCCGTTGGGTGGTGAACCAGCCTGCAAGCAGAGGCCGAGTACGTGGAAAATGAGTGGGACAATCGTCATGAGTGTGATGCGTGGAGCGCTGACTGCCGCTTATTTGCCAAAGTATCCTGCGGCCTCCAGGCCGCGTCCGTCGCGTTGCTCATTTGTACTGCAATTCCGCCGTTCGCTGACCCCGGCACGATGGCTGAGTCTGACACAGTTTGGCCCTGGAATGCATTCATCTGAGAGACCGCCGGCCAGTTTGGAGCGGCTCCCCACAGACTCAAGGTTGATCCTTGCCCTAAGATCCCGATCAAAATACTCGCTAATAGACGCTGCATCACCACCCCTTACTCGTCGTATAAACCGTCGTCATCATCCAGCCCGGCTTCTCCTTACTCAGCACAAACTCCGCCTTCATCGTCCGGCCATCTTCGTACCCAATCTGGGCCACCACTTCCGCCACCTTGTCGATCGCCTTCTCGTGTTCAATCGTCACGGTCTTGATCCGCCGGTTCTGCGTGAACTCATTCCAGAATCCAGGCGTCACCATCTCTCGCGGGCTGGGCATCTTCTTGCCGAAAAGCATCATACCTTCAGTGGCCACGTACTGTCTGGCCTCCTCGAATTTGCGTTCATTTGCCGCACCTAACGCCGCCTGGATCACGGCCCCCGGCGTTGCCGGATATGGGCGGCCGCAACTCACCCCCACCGCCGCCGCCATCAACAGACACCCTATCCAACCGCGCCTCGTCATTGCCGTCCTGCCCGCCGCTCTCCAGCGAACGAACCGCCCCACCCAGCACCTTCACCGATCCGATCCACATCGTGATACACGAGAGCAGCGAAATCCCACCGCCCCACAGCAGCGCCGAATCCCCGCGTAGCAGCACGCGAGAGCTTGCTGGAACTACTCACCTTACTACCACCCCTTCTTAGTCATTGACGGTGTCATCATCATCCAGCCCACAGGTTCCCGCAGCAGAATGCACTCGATCCTTGCCGCGCGGTTGTCGTCATAGGAAAGATCCGCCCAGACCACCGCGACGTCGCCTTTGATCTGCTCGAAGCTGACCGCTAAGCGCCGGATCCTTCCATCCTGCGTGAATGTCTTCCAACGTTCCGGTGTCAGCTCGACACTTGCGCTCGGTAGTTTCTTGCCGAACATTATGCTTCCCTGGCTTTCCAGGTATCGCTTCGCTTCCTCGAAATTCCTCTGATTGGCTGCAGCAAGCGCCGCCATCACCACCGCGCCCGGCGTGGATGGGTACGGACGGCTGCACCCACCCAGTCCAAGCAGCGCCACTCCCAGCGAGAGCAGGCCGCGGCGCCTCATTCCGTTCTCCCTTCCATCGCTCTGACTGCCGCGCTCAGCATCTTCACCGATCCGATCCACACCGTGATACACGAGAGCAGCGAAATCCCGCCGCCCCACAGCAGCGCCGAATCCCCGCGCAGCAGCACGCCGATAATCCAGTAGAACGTCCACCCGGTGCCCACCGTCAACGTCCAGGCCGACGCGCGTGCCTGCTGCCCCGGACTGCTATGCAGCCGCAACCACGCCAGAAACACCACCCCCGCCATCATGAGCGGATACATCCAGTACGCCGTATACCCCATCCGCGCGATGCTGAATCCCGACCCCTGCGCCCTCGCCCACAGAATTGCCATCGACTGCCACGGCAGGAAGAACGAGACGAATCCCGCCGCGCCTCCCGCCAGCACCATCTTCTGTCCAAGGCTCGCCGCCAGCCACGTCTTTTGCACCTCCTGGCCCACGGCGCGCCCGCCCTGCTGCGCCCATTCCGATGCCTGTTGGGCTTTCATTTGCACGTGATCTTGTGTCATGTTCCGCTCTTCCTATTCCTATGCCCCAAAACGCCGCTCATCCCACAGTTGCCCCGTCAAGTTGCTGGAAGAATGAATCAGGTCTCGCAACACCTCCGCATCGGTGAGACCGCGCAACTCCAGCAGTTTCGGAGCCGCGGCCCGCGATTCCGGGTCCACGACATCCAACTGCATGTTTGCCAACCCCAGCAGCGGCAGTGGAAACGGGCGCACAATCCGCACCTGATTGATCTCGATCAGATTGAACGTGTTGTTGGTCTGGCTCAGCCAGCCGCGCTTTACTTCCAATCGCTGGCTGCTCAGTTTGTAATGCGTGTGGCTGAGACCCCAATAGCCCACGCCGACATGGATCGCGCCAAGGAACAGCACAAAGACTCCCAGTCCGAAACCGCCCCAGAACAGCGCCAGGAAGTACACCACGGTCCAGCCCGCAATGCGCGTCGCCAGGCACTTCCACGAAGGTTGCCCCTGCCACGCGATGCGTTCCCCGCTGGTGCCCAACATCTGCTGCGCCGTATGGGTGAACTGGTTCTTGTCCGTCGTGCCCATGCTCGACACAGGCTTTGCGACCGGAGGCGCCCATCCCTGCGGCACCACCTGCGCCTGTTGCGGCAGCGGCGCGAAATAGGGCGCCGGAGCGGCGAGCCCGGCTCCCGCCGCCGCTGCCGCCGTCTCCTGTTGCGCGCCGTTGCTGCCGATGGCGGTCCCACAGTCCGGGCAATACCGGCTGCTGAATTGCGTTCCACAGCTCATACAGAAAGCCATAACGTGTCTCTCCCTACTGAATGCGAACTCGCGAGCCAAATTTGCGGACTTTGTGGCTAGAACTTTGTGAGGCGTAGTTTGAAGATGTTCCCATTGGAGTCGTGACAGGCTTCCACCGGCTGGTTGGCACGCATGGCCTCTTCGAGTTTGGCGATCATAGAGCCGTACAGAGGAGCCTTTACCGGACAGTTCGGGCAGAGGCGTGTGCCGCCGATGGAGACTTCATCGGCCAGGCCCATCGCGATCAGGCGGAGGGAGTACTCCACGTAATCGACTTGGCCGGTGACGCAGCCGGCTTGGGTGGGGAGGGTGGTGAGGAGGGGGGTGCCGATGGCGTCGAACCTAAGGTTATAGGTGACTCCTGTGCTGCCGTTCGTGCATGCGACGAGGTAGTAGTCGCCAGAAACAGGAACTTCGTATTGAAAAACCAGCGATCTGGTTGAACTCCTATCTGCGTAAGAAAGTTGGCCATTGTAGCCATGGTTGCAGGCGATTGATGCGACTGTCCGAGTGTTGCTTCCGAAGAAGTACATTGCGAGATTGGCCGGCGTCTGTGAACTGCCGAGGCTCATCGTTGCCGCAAACTTCTGGCCCCGGGCCAACGAGACTTTGTATACCTGCCGTGGGCGCAACTGCGCATCCATCGTGTCATTGATCGTCTGCCCAAAATAAATCGGAATCGCCGAAGAAATATCCGTCCCCTCCGCATCCCCCTGCCCAAACATCGGCATCGCCAACAACATCATCACCATAATCTTGTTCATCTGTTCTCTCCCGCTGTACTCTTCTTAAATTCGCCGCTCGTCCGCGGCTTTCCCTATCAACCGTGCCATTGTGCGGCCTATTCCATCGCTTCCTGCGTACTCGGAACGTCCCGCGAACGTGTACTCGCCGCCCCCGCTCCAATATTCCCCACAAATCCAACCACGAACCGCGCATTCCCAAATGACAAATCATGACCCCCAGCCCCCAACAATGCCGCGACGAACTCGAACGCATCCTCGCCAGCCCCGACTTCGCCCGCGCCGATCAGCTCCGTATCCTTCTCCAGTGGCTCTGCCTCCGGCGTCTGGATACACCGTCCGCCTCGTTCACCCAATACGACATCGGTACCGGCTGTCTCGGCCGCAAGAAGGATTTCGACCCCCATTACGACTCCGTAGTACGCAAAGAAACCGCGCGCCTACGCCGTCATCTGGAGGCCCACTATGCCAGCCTGCCGTCGCCTCCCGCTTGCCGCATCGTCATCCAGCCCGGCACCTATCTGCCCCAGTGGATCGTCACCGCCCCAAACTCCCCGGATAACGGCAACCCGGGTGCCTGCCGTGTGCTCGTGCTGCCATTCGACCTCGTCCCAAGCGCAACCGAACCTGGCCTCGCCGAGGCCTTCTCCATCGCTTTGATGGCGGAACTAGCCGCCGAGCCTGGCATCGAAGTAGGCCCACGCTACCTGGCCCTGCTCCAACGTCAGCGTCCGTCCCCACACCCCTTCCACTACCTTCTGGAGGGCATCCTGGAACACCGTCAGGACGCCATCCATGCCCATGCCTGGCTCGTCCGCGGCGAGCGAGCCTTTCTGCATCCAGTCAGGGCATCGGCCCCGACAGTGGGTGAACTCGCAGCCCTCGTGCGCGCGTCCTACGCAACCGTGCTGAAACCGCGCGCCGCTTCAGCGTAAGGAGTCTGCATGCAGGCGAAATGGCTAGCGAGGCTTCGCCAGCTACTGCCCATCACCGGGCGCAAAACCGGCACCCGCCTGGATCCACCTCTCGGATACCAACCGGCCATGACGCCCGAACAGCGTCAGCAATGGGCCACGGTCCTCGATCGGCTCCGCATCCTAGACCCGCGCGCCGCATGCATCCTCTCTCTCCGCTTCGAAGAAGGGTTCACCCGCGAACAGGTGGCCGACCGTCTACGACTCGATGGCAGCCTCGTACGTTCTAAAGAGCAGGCTGCGGTCGCCTGGCTGCGAAGACAGCGCTGACCGCCGCGGCACAATCCGCGATCACAAGAGTTGTAGAAAAATCGTCCGATTATTTTCAATAACCTACAGCCATCCCCAGCCTCCAGCCCAAATCTCCCCTGCTACTCTCCAATCGGGATAAAACCAAATCCCAATAAGGAGCAACCCACATGGCCACCGCAGCCCAACTCACCGCCAACCAGGCGAACGCCCAGCATTCCACAGGTCCAAAGACCGACGCCGGCAAAGCGTCCTCCTCGCAGAACGCCACCACTCACGGTCTGACCAGCAAGTACACCATCGTCCTCCCCGGTCAGGAAGAAGACTTCGCCAAACTCTCCGAATCCCTCACCGGGGCGTTCCAGCCCGAAGGCGCCTACGAGGAACTCCTCTTCAAGCAGATCCTCCACGCCGCCTGGAACATGGAGCGCTGTCGCAAAGCCGAATTCGACCTTCAGGCCGCCGTCGCCGGTCCAGGCACGGACATCCTCACCGTCCAAGCCAACTACGCCCAACTCAAACTCATCGCGCTGTACCACAGCCGCGCCGAGCGATCCATGGCCCAGGCGGCCCGCGAACTCCGGCGCGTCCAGACCGAGGCATTCTACCGTACCGAGTCCGGCCTCCCCGCCGACCTCCCGCCGCTGATGGAAACGCAGTCTGTCGTCAAGCAACTCGTTGCCGAGCGCCTTCGGCGCAGTCAGGCCAATCTGACCGAGATCCGAGCCGCTCTCGAAGCTCCGCCGCCGCAAGCGCCGCCGCAGCCTCCACACGCTGCCGCCGCACCGGCACCGAGGCCCGCCCCGGTCGTCGTCGCCAAGCCGCCATCTCCGGCCGCCGCCATCGTGAACGCGCTAACCCGATTTGCTGCGGAGCCTCGGACAAGATCCTCTTCGCCGCCAGCCTGAAGAAGTAGCCCAGTACAGCTTGGCCCCGGCCCTCACCTCTGTCCCCATCGGTTGACTAGGCCGGCCCGTTCTTTGACAACCTGTTCGGCCGGCGCCACGCTACGCCGCCCCCTTGCCCCATCGGACAAGCAAAGCCAAACGCCAACCGCCACGCGATCAAGTATTCTGTGGCACAGTAAGAAAACATCCAATGCCAGAAACTCGGCTCACCACTCTCATTCACCGTATGCAGAACGGCGACCGGGATGCAGCGGGTCGCGTCTATCAAGCCATCGCGCAACGTCTCCGGCAGATGTCCGCCGCCGTACTCCGCCGTGAGCAGGCCCACTCCATGCGCGAATCCGATCTCGTGCAGAACCTGTTCCTCAAGGTCGGCGCCATGGAAGAAACTCCCCTCGTGGAGAGCCGCACCCACTTCTTCGGCATCATCGGCCGCTCCATGAAGCAGATCCTCATCGACCGCAGCCGCCGGCGTGGCAGTCTCAAACGGCGCGAGGTTCCTCTTGGCTACCAGGCTTCCATGTCCCAGGAAGAGCAACTGCATTGGTCGATGCTGCTGGAACGCCTCCGCGCCGTCGACCCCGAGGGTGTCTCCATCCTCTCCCTTCGCTTTGAGGAAGGGCTAACCCGCGAACAGGTGGCCGGCCGCCTCCAACTCAAATCCGCCCAGGTGCGCAAGAAGGAGCAGGCCGCCATCGCGTGGCTGCGCCGCCGTCAATGGCCCGCCCGCACCAGCAAGAGCTGAGCCAGTTCCTCCGCCCACGCTCCGGCATCAGCCGCTCTCGCGCCGGGATCTTCCACCAACGCCGAAGCGAATACTCTGCGAACGCCGGGATCCTCAATGCCAGACGCATCCGCGGCTCCGGGCTCTCCGTTCAGCATCTCCATCGTGGTCAATGCCAATGCCCAGACGTCGGATGCCTCCACCAGCATGCCCAGCGCCTGTTCGGGAGCCATGTACAGACGCGTCCCGGCTATATAGCGATCGCGGCGCATGAGGCTCGCTTCCTGGCGTAGACGGCTGGTACCGAAATCGATCACCACCGGCCGCCATGTCTCAGGCCCGCTGCCGGTAATCAGGATGTTCTCCGGCTTGATATCGCCGTGCATCACCCCGCGGCGGTGTGCGGCCCGGATCGCCGGTCCCAGGTCCCGCACCAGACGGGCAACTACCTCCTGCGGCAGCTTTCCTTCGCGTTGCAGTAAGGCCCGTAGCGTGATTCCGTCCACCAGCGGCATCGCCAGACAAGGAATACCGTCCTCCCACCAGGCATCCAGCAGTTTGATCACCCCCGGATGATCCACTGACCGCAGCGCCTTCAGTTCGTCCAGGAACCGGCTGTGCATCCACGCCCGGAAGTCTGGCCGCATCGCGTTCTCCATCGACAACGCCTTTAAGGCCAAAGGGCACGTCGGGTCCAGCAGATCGGTAGCACGGTAGACCTCGGAGAATCCGCCCCGCGCCAGGATCTCCTCCACTACGTAGCGGTTGCGCAAACGCTGCCCGGGAGCCAGCAGGTACGGCGTGCGCACCTCCTCCTCCTCCTCGGCCGACCCCCACCACACGCGCCACTCTTCCCGCCAATACGTCACCCGATCCAGCCACCGGCTTCTGCCCCACCAAACCAGTGCGCCCAGCAAGGCTGCACACACGGAAAGGAAAACGGCGGCGCCGCGGCTGTGCCAGGGCTCGCTTCGGCCGGGTGGGATCGCGAATGACCCCAGCGCGGCGCCATCCCGCCGCTGGAACTCGATCAGGGC
>JAEUQF010000457.1 GCA_016789745.1 Bryobacterales bacterium | reverse complement strand
GCCAACACCGCCCCTGCCGTTCACCGAAGCGCCCGCCACGCCGCCAATCCGGCGGTCATCCCGGCCGAAGGCGACGATATCGCCCATGAGGGTGAAGTCGGCACCGCGAATCTGGCCGATGCGCGCGCCGGTGCCCTTCTTTACACGGTTCGAAGCAGCGAAATCCTGCTCCTTCATGATGTTCGCCACCTTGCGGCGCTCGACGACGGTGAACTTGCCGTCCTGTGCGATGCGCTTCACCATGAGGGCGCCGATGCCGGTGCCGATATCCACCTGGGTGCCGAAGACAGCCTGCACGGTGCTCATGACGGTGGAGTAATCGAAGCTCTCCACCGCGACGCTGCGTTTGGTCTGGGCAGGCAGGCTGATGGCCGCCGCGAGCGAGCCGAAGCCGGCGGATAGAAACTGCTTGCGGGTCATTGTGTGATCTCCTTGCGATAGCGGCAGCGGCGCGTTACTGGGTGACCTTTTTCTGCACGACGTAGCCGACAGCGGCCGCCGCTCGCCCCCCGTAGTTGCCGGTGGCGATGCGGTCACGAACGCTGGCGATGATCAGATCGCCGACCTTGTCGAGTTTCAGGTCCAGCACTTCCTTGGTCACCGGGTCCTTCACTTCGCTAACGATGCGGAAGACTTCAAAGCGGTCGCCCACCTTGACGCCGGCTTCCGAACCGGCGGAGATGGTGAGTTGCGCACCGGCGGCGTCGGCCACGCGGGCCTCCACTTCGACGGCTTTGGCGGGCAGGTTGGGAATCTTGGCGTTCAGGGTGGCGGCGATCTTGTCGGCGGCTTCCATGACGGCCTCGCCGATGATGGTTTGGGCGAAGTTGCTGCTGGTCATATCGGTGGCACCGGCCACCGTGGTGCCCTTCACCGAAACCATGCCGCCGACGCCGTTGCTGGTGCGCTTGGATTCGCCGCGCGCCTCGCCGGTGTCGATGATTTCGCCGGTCTCGGCGTCGACAATGCGGTAATTGATGACCACGATCGCCTTGTCTTCTTTCTTGCCGATGCGCAGGCCGCCCATACCAGGAATGCGGCGGGCGCCGGGGATGGCAGAGACATCGACGCGCTGGTCGCGGTCGTCGCGGCCGAAGGCGACGATGTCGCCCAACAGGACGGCGTCCGCGCCGGTAATCCGGCCGATCTTGGCGTTGGTACCGCGCTGGACGCGATTGCTGGCGCCGAAATCCTGCTCTTGCAGCAGGCTCTTGATCTTGGCGCGTTCGAGAATCGTGATCTTGCCTTGCTCCTGGACCCGCTTGGTGAGCAGCGCGCGGATGCCGTTGCCGATGTCGACTTCGGTCTTGAACATGGCTTGAGAAACGGAACGGACGGTGGAGTAATCGAAAGGCTCGATTACCAGCCGGCGCTTGACGGGGCCGCTCGGAACCGGAGTGGGCGCGCCCGGTACGGGCGCGGGTGTGGCGGGGATAACGGAATTCGCCGTGGCGGCGGGCGCGGGGGTAGCGGCGGGAGTGGCCGGGGTTGCGGCGGGCGTAGGCGCCGGTGCGGCGGTTCGAGCCGAGGCCGGGTCCATGAGAACGCCGATCACGCGGTCGGAAAGGCCGGCTTCCTTGAGCCGCTTGAGGTCGGCGATGCCGACGTCGACGGGCTTGTTCTCGCGGAGGATGGCTTTGATGATGAGTTCATCCCCCATGCCGGCTTTCTTGAGGTCGATAACGGAATCCACCAGCGAGGCAGGCTTGGCTGCCGCCGGTTTAACGGGTGCCGTTTTGGCGGGTGCGGATTTCTGGGCGGCCGCGGGTTTCGCCGCGGCTGGTTTGGGCTGTCCGGGAGCAGGCGCGGGTGCCTGCCCGAAGGCGGACACGACGACCGGGATCAACCAAACGCATCGCTTCATCTTCAATTAGCTCTCCTATAGCAGTACGCGGAAAACGGACGCGAATCTCGTCATTTTCAGTTTCCTACTTCGCGGGCGAGCGTGCGCAATTCGTACTCGGCGCGTTGCAGGCTTTCCCGGGCGGCGGTGGTGTTGGCACGCTGGAGGTCGCTTTGGGCCAGAGTGAGTGCGGTTTCGACGCGGGACAGGGTGGCGGGGATGTCGCTACGCAGCGTCTGCCCGTTAGCTTCCACACGTTTGCGAAGGTCGTCGACATTGCGGCGAATCTGGCGCAGGCGCCCGAGTGCGGTGTCCAGCCGCTGCTGCAGTTCCGCGACTTCCTCGCTGGAGACAGCGGGCGCGGTAGGGGTAGGAGTGACCGCGGGCTTCGGTGCTGGGGTGGAAGGAGGCGGCGCGACGGGCGTGGGTGCCGGTTCGCTGGGAGCAGGCTGCGGGCTGATATTGGCGCGACCGCCGCTCGGTTGCGCAGGACGGGCAGGAGACGGCGACGCGTCGGCGGGCGGCGGTTCGGCCGACGGCGCGGGCGGCACAGGGGCCGGCTCCGAAGGCACCGATGCCTCCAGTTTGGCGCCCAACTGCGTGAGACGGGCTTCCAGACTGGCAAGTTGCTCGCGAACCCAAGCGCTGTCGGTATCTTTCAGGCTGGCCGCAACCACCGCCGCACGCTGGTAGGCGGCAACAGCTCCCGCCTTGTCGATCAGTTGCGCGGCCGGGCTCTGCAGTTCGCCCGCAGCCTGGTAGGCGGTAACCAGTTCGCGCCGAACGGCGGGTTGCCCGCTGGTAAGAGCATCGGCCTTAGCCAGGTAGCGCATCAGGCGGTCGAGCAGTTTTCGGCAGCGCTCGAGATCGGCGCGGGCGCTGGCGGAGGTGCCGGGTAGATCCTGTTTTAAGATGCGACGAGCTACCTGCAGGTCAGCGATTTTGTCGGGCTCGCTGGCGGCGGGGGTGGACCAGGCCACCTGGCGGGAATCGAGCAGGCCGAGCAGGCGCTCGATCTCGTTCTGCTGCGCCTGGACGCGCACGCCCTCGCCATAGGCGCGGAGTCCGAGCCAGGCACCGCCGCCGGCCAACAGCAGCACCACCAACGCGGCGCCCGCCATCACCGGTTTGCTCAACCGTCCGGCGGCCCCCGGCGCGGCCTGCTGTGTCATGGGTGGCTGCCCGTTCAGGAACCGGCTCAGGTCTTCGGAGAACTGCGTTGCGGTCTGGTAACGGCGTGCCGGGTCGCGGCGGAGAGCCATTAGCACGATGCGGTCCAGGTCACCCATCAGCCGCTTGCGATACTGTTGCGCGGTCTGTGAGGTGCGCTGTTCCACGTTCTGCAGGTTGGCGCTGGGTAGCGGAGGTTCGACACCGGCGATCTGCGCGGCGATGTTGGGCGTCTGGTCCGCGGTGACAAACGGGGCCTTACCGGTGATCAGCTCATAGAGGATGATGCCGAGCGAGTAGACATCGCTGGCCTTGGTGGCGGCCTTGCCCTCCAGTTGTTCCGGGGCGGCATAGCCGGGCGTCATGATCAGCGTGGGACCGCCGCGCATCTCGCTGGTGCCGGCAAGGCCGGCCAGGCCCTGGATCTTGGCGATGCCGAAATCGAGTAGTTTGGCGTGGCCGTGACGGTCGACCAGGATGTTGCCGGGTTTGAGGTCACGATGGATGACGTTGTTGTCGTGCAGGTATTGGACGGCGGATAGCACCTGTTGGAACAGGCGGATGCGATCGGCCAGACCGGCCTTCGTATCGTCGCAGTAGCCGTCGATCTGCTTGCCTTCGACGTACTCCATGACGAAGTAGGGGCGATTGTCGGGCGTGGTGCCGCCGTCCAGAATGCGCGCGATATGCGGATGATCCAGCGCCGCCAGAATCTGCCGTTCCTGTTTGAAGCGCCGGACGAAATCGTCGTCGTCGCTGCGGATCACCTTGAGAGCGACGGTTTTGCGGAAGGCATCATCGTTGCGTACCGCGAGGTAGACGGTACCCATGCCGCCGCGGCCCAGTTCGCGCAGCGCCAGGTAGCTGCCGAAAATCATGGACGGGTTGCCGGTGTGACGGGGCGGCGCCTGAGGACCGGGGACCTGCGAGATCCGGTCTGTGCCTTTGTCGTGCGTGGCTAGCAGTTGGACCAGGTCCTGCGCCAGGTCGGGATGGTCCGCCGCCACAGCGCGCAGAAACATCTCGCGGTCGGCGAGAGAAAGCGGAAGCGCCTGCTCAAATAGACGATGGAGTTGCGCGAATCGGTCCGGTTGCATCCCACAAGCCCGCCTTGACAATAGTAACGGATCAGCGGGGTGCGGTGCGTCGCGGGGAGGGATAGGCTGGGAGACCTATGGCTTTGCAACCGACTTATGAAGACGTCAACCTGATTCTGCGGCTGTATGAATTACGGCGGGACGAGAAGATGCGCGAGGCCAGGGCCTGGTTCGCCACCATGTACAAACCCGTCTCGACGGTGGAAGAGTTCAATCGAATGTGCCCGCCCGGCTCCAGCCAGAACGCCAGTTTCCGCATGATCACCAGCTACTGGGAGATGGTGGCCAGCTTCATTACCGGCGGCGTGCTGCACGCCGAGTTGTTCTACCAGAGCGGGGGCGAACTGCTGCTGACCTGGGAAAAGATTCGCGACCTGGTACCGGTGCTGCGCGCCGCTCGCAAGAACCAGCGCCTGTACGGCAATCTGGAGAAAGTGGCCAAACAGATGGCCGAGTATCTGAACCGGGAGTCGCCGGAAAGCTACGACGTGTTCGCCGAGATGGTGCGCAACATGGCGCGCTGAGAACAATCGACAAGGGGCTTTTCGAAGCCCCTTGAGCCGCGGGTTTTGTTAGCGGGTGGACCGGCCGTAACGGCGGCTCGCGGCCAGGGCAAGTAAGACTAGCGGAACGAGAGCGGTCGTGGCCGGCTCCGGTACTGCCGATGGAGTGGTGGACACCGAGCCGCTGCTGATAAACCGGCCCGGAAACGAGATCCCACAGCTGACAGCGACGCTACACGTCGCTTCAAAATTGAAATTTGCTCGCCGACAGGGACACGGTGCCGCCCGCGTTGGTGAGGGCACTAACGAATTCCAACTGGATAAAGTGAGAGCCCACCGGCGCTCCCGCCGTTTGCAGCACACCAAGGGTGAGCGCACCTCCATTGGTCAAAACACCGTAAGTGTACCCGGCAAGGTCTGTTCCGGCTGTCGTGACCAGGGCGATGTTCGAGTAGGAATCCGTGTTGGCGTCGTAAACGAAGGAGCCGGTTAGCGTACCTCCATCGCCGAACGCGTACCTTGCGCATACCAGGTAAGCGGGACAGCCTGAGCTTGCGGGGTGCAAAGGCTGGAGACAACAAACAGTGCGAGAAGACAAACACGCTTCATAACCAAATTACGCTCCGAGTGTAGGTTGGGTTCAGTTAGTATGGCACCCATCAACATCGGGCCGCAACCTTCGTCTCAACCAGAGCTTCGAACACAAATCCAATAATCTGGAGAAGGTGGCCGGACACAGCCGGGCATCAACGGCCGAAGGGGTGGATCAACCGGTAGATGTCTAGCGAACCGGAGTTTTACGGCGAGTTGGTGCGCAACATGGCGCGTTGAGCGCGAGGGTTAGCGGCGCTGTCCAGTCATGCGGCGGGTAATGGCCAGAGCGAGCAGTGCGGCTGGAAGTAGCGCGGCGGTAGCTGGCTCCGGAACCGCGTTGGCCGCCGTGACTGCGCCGGCAGTGACCAATCGAAAATTGCTGGCGCATATCTGGCTTGCGTCGCAAGTGCCCTCGAAGCTATTCGAGCTCAAAAGGATATTCACCGTCCCGCCGGCGTTGGTGAGGTTGGAGGCGAATAAGAATTGCAGGGCCGTGGAGCCTTGCGGAGCACCTGCGGTTTGCAGCGCAATGAGGGCATTCGGGAATGCGACATAAAGGTTGCTATAGGTGGCGCCCGGCAGACTGCTGCCTGCCGTGGTAACCATGTTGATGTTGCTGTAGGCGGTCGAATCCGCGTCGAAGACGAAGGAACCGGAGGCCGTCCCTCCATCGGCGAAGGTGACGCCTTGGAGGTGCCAGGTGAGTGGCGCGGCGTGTGATTGAGCGGCCAGGAAAAACAACACTCCGAACATAGCGAGAACTACATCAATATGTTTTTCCAGGAAACGATTACGAGCGAGAGACATTGCAAGAGTCTGCCACAACGTTCCCCGCAACGGCATACCCCCTGCCCGTGCCATGGAACACGCCGCGGTACAGTAACCTGGAAAGAAGCAGGGCCCACCAAGGGGTCCGTGAGGGGAGCCGAACGGGTTGCGACGCGAACCGGACTACTTTGGGGAACAGGAACTGGCGCTGGTCTACATTGCGAAAAAGCTGAAAGAAGCACTGGCGCTGGAAGAAAAGCTGACACGGGCCGAGATCGACTACCTGGTGGAGCCCGACCGGTACCGTGGCGGCGTGCTCTTTGTTACCGAGCGCGTCGGGGCGTTCTTCTACGTCATTCCGGAACACGAGGCGCATGTCCGCGAGTTCCTGACAGCCAACGGGTACCATCCTTATGATGCTTCCTGAACTGGTGTTGGCGGTATTGCTACACGCGCAGGACAGCGCCGCTTGGTCGCGATTCCGTGGCCCGAACGGCACTGGGGTGGCGAGCGCCACCACTTCCCTTCCCGCCGAGTTTGGACCTTCGAAGAACGTGGTGTGGAAGGTGCCGGTGGGGACTGGCCACTCGTCGCCGGTGCTGTGGAATGACCGGTTGTACCTGACCGCGCTCGAAGGCGACACGCTGGTGACGCTCTGTTTCCAACAGGCCGATGGCAAGTTGTTGTGGAAGCGGGAGGCTCCGCGGCCGCGACGGGAACCGTTCGACAAGCGGAACAACGCGGCATCGCCTTCGCCGGCAGCCGCCCGCGAAGGGATTTACATCTTTTTTCCGGAGTTCGGGCTGCTCAGCTATACGCACGACGGCAAGGAACGGTGGCGGCTGCCGCTGGGGCCCTTCGATAACCTCTATGGGATGGGCGCCTCGCCAGTTGTTGCGGGGGATCTGGTGGTCCTGGTGATCGACCAATCCCGGAGTTCGTACATTCTGGCGGCGAGCACGCGCGACGGGCGATTGAAATGGAAGACGGCGCGGCCGGAGGCGGTGAGCGGCCACTCGACGCCCGTGCTGTATCAGCCCAAGAGCGGACCGCTGCAGATCATCGCCCCTGGATCCTTCCGGATGGACGCCTACCAGGCCACGACTGGGGAATCGGTGTGGCATGCCAACGGATTGGCCAGCGAGATGAAGTCCGTGCCGGTGGTGGATGGCGATGTCATCTATATCAACGGCTATAACCTGCCGGAGAATGATGCGGGACGGCAGGTGCCAGTGCCGGAGTTCGCTTCGCAAGATACGAACGGCGACGGCTTCCTGGTCACGGACGAAGTCAGCTTCGCGCGGGCCAAATCGTACTTCGTGTATCTGGACCTGGATCGAAACCAGCAGTTGGACCGGGAGGAGTGGCGGCTTTTCGCGGCGAGCATGGCGGCCGAGAATGGCCTGCTGGCGATCCGTCCCGGTGGGCAGATGTTGTGGAAGTTCGGCAGGAGTATTCCGCAGTTGCCGTCGACGCTGGTGTACCAGGGCGTGCTCTATATGATCAACGACGGCGGCATCCTGACGACGCTTGATCCGGCCAGTGGCAAGTTGCACGCCCAGGAGCGCCTGCGCACGGTGACCGACCGGATCTTCGCCTCGCCCGTCGCCGCATCGGGATATGTCTA
>JAEUQF010000434.1 GCA_016789745.1 Bryobacterales bacterium | reverse complement strand
CATTGGCTCTGATTCGACAAGATGGGCAAGTGGCATCAGCATTAATGAGGGCGTGCAAGTCTTCACTCTCGACCAGATCAACGATGGTGCGGGAGGCGTCGCTGATTTCCAGCAGTTCGCAACTTCATCTTTCCCAAATGTAACCGCGATAACGTTTTGGGGTCTGGGGTCCGGAGATGGCGTGGTTACGAATTTTAGCATCGACAATTTGATAGTAGGTGATCCCATTGGCACCGCTGTCCCTGAACCACGGTCGGGTTTACTGTGCGGACTAGGTTTAGTTTGGCTGATAGTCCCAGCGAGATATCGACGGCGCTAACCTAAGGGCTGAGCAGGCTTCGGCCCCGACGAAGGCTGCGCAGACAGGCCTGACGCCGGCCAGCACCACCTTGGCTGCGTGCTCTGCAACCTACGCTTCAGGGTGACTCGTGAGAGCAGCCCTGGAGACCTGGCCCAAAGAGCGCCGTAGGTGGTGGGATCGTGGCTTTCAACCTAGCTTGCTGCCAATGGTGATAAACCGGTCTTCTCTGCGGCCCTTGCGTTGTCTCCACGAGATAGATTCTGGAAGAAGATCTCGCGCGGAGCCGCTGAGGGCGCAGAGGACAACCCAACCTGGCGAGCAGTCGATGTCTCGCGCAGACGTGGACGTCTGCCGAACGTCTGCCCTACTTTTCTTCGCGCTCGTCGTCGTCGAGGTCTAGCGAGAGGGGGGCGAAGACAGCTTGTTTGACGCCGGGGTAGGCGGTTTTCCAGCCGCGGATCTGGCCCCAGAGGATGCGGTTGACGCGATCGGTTGGGGCGGCATCGGGGGAATCGAAGTTCATCTTCAGAGAAGCCAGGGCGGCCTGGCGGGCTTCGCCTTTCAGGGCCTGGGTGGACGGATTCAGCTCCATCAGATCCTGTTTGGGTTTTTCGGCGGTGTAGGACATGTAATCCGGGGTGTCGTGGAAGCTCGCGCGCATGTCGTGGGCGATCATGTCGAACAACGACATCGTTGGCAGGCCGAGGATGAGTTCGATGGTTTTCACCATGCTCTGGTGGGAGTAGAAGGTGGAATCGACGTGACCGCGGCGGGTGTAGGGGCTGATGGCTAAGGCTACGGTGCGGTGGCCGTCGACGTGGTCGACGCCGTTCTGGGCGTCATCTTCGACGACGAAGATCGCCATCTTTTTCCAGAATGGGGTTTTGGACAGTGACTCGACCATGAGGCCGAGGGCATAGTCGTTGTCGGCGACCATGGCTTTGGCGCTGGAGAAGTTGGGCGTGGTGCCGGAAGTATGGTCACTGGGGATCTGGATGACCACCAGGTTCGGCATTTTGCCCGACTTGGTCCACTGGTCGATGTCCTGCTGGAGGAGTTTGGCGCGCACGACGTCGGGCACGTTTAGGGTGTAGGCAGGGTAGCGGCTGGCGAGCACTTTGTTCATGCTGGCGACGGGGGAGACGGTCTTCCAGTCGTCGTTGGTGAACGGGTCGCCCGCGGCCCAGCGCTGGAGGAGTTTGGCGCGGGATTCGCGGGGTTCGCGGGTGATGCCGGCGTATTCGCCATAGATACGCACTGTCTTACCGCGGGCGAGGGCCTGGTCCCAGAGGAAGCCGGAATCGGCGATGGCGAGCGGGTCGGAACCATCGAAGGGGTAGCTGCGTCCGGTGAAGCCGGGCCAGAGGGAATAGGTGTTCTGGATCCCCTGGGTAACCCACTGGTGTCCGTCGGCGCTGTTGCCGCCGGTGGCGTAGAAGTTGTCGAGGGTGACGTATTGGTCCGAGAGGCGGTGCTGGTTGGGGGTGACGTCGTTGCCGAACATGACCAGCGAGGGGTCGGAGTTGCCCTTCGGGAGGTCGCCGAGGACTTGGTCGTAGGTACGGTTCTCCTTGATGATGTAGACGACGTGTTCGATCAAAGAGGGGTCGCCGGCACGAGCGGGGATGGCGATGGGTTTGGAGGCGGGGGTGGGCTTGCGGGGCGGGGCGGCGTTGGCGGTAGCGATTGTGAGATGGTTGTTTTCCGCGACGGCGGCGGTGTAGCTGGCCAGTTGGGCGGCGTCGGGCAGTTCGACGACGGCGGCGGCACCGCGGTAGGCGTGGACAAAGCGTTTGCGGGGCTCGTCGCGCCAGGCAGAGCCGGCCCCGAGGAGGGCGCCGATGGCGAGGCGTTTGCCATCGGGGCTTAGGGCGAGGGTGTTGGGGTACCAGGCGGTGGGGATGAGGCCGTCGAGGGCGCCGGTGGCGGTGTTCAGGAGGGCAACGGCGTTAATGCCACCGCAGGCGACGTAGAGGCGGGCGGCGTCTGGGGAGATGGCGAGGGCGGTGAGGCCTAGGCCGTAGGGTTTTTCGGCGAAGGGTTGGACGGGGAGGGTGCGAAGGACGCGCATGGCGTTGGTGTCGACGACGGTGATGCGGTCCTTGTTCGAACTGGCGATGTAGAGGCGGGCGCGCGGTTCGTCCCAGACGAGGGCGGCGGGGTGTGGGTCGACGTTGAGGGTGTGGGTGATTTTCGCGGCGGCGACGTCGATGCGCTGGACGGTGCCGGTGGAGGCGATGCCGCGGGCGTCGACAACGACTTTGTCGACGTTGGGGTCGTAGCCGGTGGGGGCGGTGAGGTCTTTGGGGGTGGGGATGCGGCCGCCCCAGTTGGTGACCCAGGCGATGGAGCCCTTGCGGTCGAGCGCGGCACCGAAGGGGGCGATTTCGGTTTTGACGGTGGCGAGGGTTTTGCGTGCGGCGGTGTCGAGGAAGGCGATTTGGTTGTTGTAGATGAGGGGGACGGCGGCGATGGGAGCGTCTTTGGCGAGCGAGAGGGCGCCGCCGAGGAAGGTGCCGAGTTTGGATTGGATGTCGGCGGATTGGCCGGAGGAGAAGCGGGAGAGGCGGACGCCTTTGGCATCGCGGGTGGCGGCGACGGTAAGGGCGGCGTCGAGTGTGGGGCTGTAGCGAAGGCCTTGGAGGCCGGGGGAGCCGCCGAGGGGGATGGCATCGAGGACGCGATTCTGGCGCCAGTCGAGTCGGTTGACGTGGGTGGCGGACAGGACCCAAAGTTCGGAGGAGTCTTTGCCGAAATCGACGGCGTAGACGCGGCCCTGGAAGACGGCGGGGACACCGGCGGGAGTGATGGCCTGGCGGGTGGTGACGACGCCGGGGTCGGTGACGGCGCGAACGGGTTGGCCGGGGGTTTGGCAGAGGAGGGGGAGGGCCGCGAGGAGAAGGATGAAGGCAATTCTCATAGGTGTTCCTTTCACGCCGATAACGATAGTTGCAGCCAGTAATTCGTCGCTATGGGACTTGATCGCCAACAATGCTACGACGCTCTACAAACCAAGCCCGGAACCTCCATGGAGGAGGTGAAGAAGAATTATAAGCAGCTGATCAAAGTATGGCATCCGGACCGCTTTCCGAACGATACGAGCGTACAACGGATGTGTGTCGAGAAGATGAAGCTGCTGAACGAGGCTTTCAAGACGCTGGAAAGCCTGATCAAGCTGGATGCGGCGGTGGCGGAGGGGCGGTATCAGCCTCGGTATGAAGAGCCGCAGGAGCAGTTGGCGGTATCTTTGGAGCCGGTGGAGCAGATGGGCAAGTGGGGATATGTCGATTCGCAGGGGCACCTGCGGATTTCGGCGATCTACGACACGGCGGCGGAGTTCAGTGAAGGGCTGGCGGCGGTGAGCCGGAGCGATTCGTACGGGTATGTGGATCTGACGGGACGGGAAGTGATTGAGCTGCGGTTCAGCCGGGCGGACGCTTTTAGCGAAGGGCGGGCGTTGGTGGAGTTTGTGCGGTGCGGGTATGTAAACCGGGTGGGCGATTGGGTGGTACGGCCGCGATTTCAGGCCGGGAGTGTATTTCAGGATGGCGTGGCGGCGGTGAAGATGGATGGCAAATGGGGCTATATCCAGAGTAATGGGGACTGGTTTATTCTGCCGCGGTTTGAGGAGGCGTATCCATTCAAGCATGGGAGGGCGTTTGCGAAGGCGGGTGGGCGGCAGATGATGGTGATGCGCAACGGCGAGGTACGGCCGGCGTAGCTGCGATAGCATAGCGGGTACGGCTATGCGGGCTGCATTCTGGATACTACTGATTAGCGCGGGCGCTATACGGGGACAAAGCGTGGATTTCGGCACGGGGCTCTGGCCTGTGCTGGAGCGGGCGCAATGCCGTCAGTGTCACAGCGATAACGGCGTGGGGTCGACGACGCGGCTGCAATTTCCGGAGGAGGCTGCCGGGGGTGGTGCTCCGGAGGCGGCAGTGATCGCGGAGTTTGGGCGATCGCTGCGGCGGTTCGTGACAGCCGGCCAGGTGGAAGAGAGCCTGTTGTGGAAGAAGCCGACCGGACGGATGCCGCATGGGGGTGGGGAGCGGATTCGCAAGGGAACGGCAGACGAGACGGCACTGCGGGCGTATGTGGAGTATCTGGCGAAGCAGCCGGAGTACGTAGTGAAGGTGGGGAGTGGCGCGGGCGGCGGGTCGCGGCCGGTGATGCGGCGGCTGACGCATTCGCAATACAACCATACGGTGCGGGATCTGCTGGGGGAAGAGACGCGGCCGGCGGATCAGTTTCCGAATGAAGACTTCGTGAATGGGTTTACGAACCAGGCGGATGGGCAATCGGTGTCGCCGCTGTTGGCGGAGGCGTATTCGCGGGCGGCGGAGCGGTTGGCGCGCGGTGCCTTTGCGAAGGGGGATACGAGGAAGCTGCTTCCGTGCGCGGCGGCGGAGGCGGGCTGTGCGGCGCGGTTTATCCGCGAGTTCGGACGGCGGGCGTTCCGGCGTCCGTTGACGGAGGCGGAGACGGCGAAGTACGGGCGGCTGTTCGCACGGGAGCCGGAGTTCTTGAAGGGTGCGCAGATTGTGGTGGAGACGATGCTGCAGAGCCCGCATTTTCTGTTTCATCTAGAGCCGGGGGCGTATGGCGTGGCGAGCCGGCTGTCGTACTTTCTTTGGGACACGATGCCGGACGAGGCGTTATTGGCAGCGGCGGGATCGGGCGAACTGGCAACTCGGGCGGGGATTGAGAAGCAGGTGCGGCGGATGCTGGCGGTGAAGGAGAAGGCGCAGCCGGCCTTCGATGAGTTCCTGGCGCAGTGGCTGCGATTTGACCGGTTGCGGGGGGCGTTGCGGGACCGCCAGCGGTTCCCGGAGTTTTCGCCTGAGCTGGTGGGGCTGATGATTGAGGAGACGACGCGGCTGTTCCGCGAGTTGGCGTGGGGCGGTGGGAACTTCATGGAGTTCTTTTCGGCGCCGTATTCGTACCTGGTGCCGGAGCTGGCGCGGTTGTATGGAGTGGATGCACCCCAGGAGCCGTGGGCGAAGACGGCGTTTCCGGCGGGCTTTCCGCGAGCGGGCATCGTGGGGCAGGCGGCGTTCCTGACGGTAACGTCGAAGCCGGCCGATACATCGCCGACCGAGCGCGGGCTATTCATCCGGGAGCATTTTCTATGCCAGCAGGTGCCGCCACCGCCGGCGGGCGTAAGCACGACGCTGCCGCCGGTGACCGATGAGAAGCCCGTGACGCAGCGGCAGCGGCTGGGGGTGCATTTGTCGAACCAGGTCTGCGCGGGTTGCCATACGCTGGTGGATCCAATTGGGTATGGGTTTGAGAACTTCGATGCGATTGGGAAGTTCCGCGAGAAGGAGCTGATCGTGATTGCGCCGACGTTCGATGAAGTGAAGACGAAGCGGAAGGTGAAGCCGACCGAGTATCTGTTGGACATTAATCCGCAGGGGACGGTGCGGGGGTTGGCGGATTCGGACTTTTCGAATCCG
Source organism: Bryobacterales bacterium (assembly GCA_016789745.1). Lineage (GTDB taxonomy): Bacteria > Acidobacteriota > Terriglobia > Bryobacterales > Bryobacteraceae > CADEFT01. Next base: position 37,598 of record JAEUQF010000434.1, on the reverse strand, counting down.
GCCGGGTTGGGGCGGAGGTTGGCGGTGGAGCCGAATTGCCAGAAGTGCGTGGTGAAGCAGGTGTTCCGGTATGCGGTGGGGCGGCATGAGCGGGCGGAGGACAATGCTGTGATTGACGCCGCACTGGAGCGGTTCCGCAGGTCGCAATTTCAGTTTGGCGAACTTATAATGGCGTTAGCTTCGAGCGAGGCGTTTCGAGGAGAGGGGAAAAACTGATGGCGGCTTCCTTATCCCGGCGGAGATTTTTGCGCGGCGTGGGTGTGGCTGGATCGGCGGTACGGATCGGGCTTCCGCCGTTGGCAGCGATGTTTAATGGCAACGGCACGGCGTACGCGGCGACGGGGCAGGCGGTAGAGCCGCGGTTTGTGTTCTGGTTCAACGGGAACGGCATCCCGGAGAAGTATTGGGTGCCGCAGGGGGTGGGCAGGGATTTCGAGATCACGCCCTGCCTGCGGCCGCTGGCTCCGTTTAAGAACGACATTCATGTGATTACGGGGTTGGACAGTCCGGCGGCGCGGCTGCCGGGGCCGGGCAACAGCCACTATCCTTCGATGAGCGCGGTGCTGTCGGGCAAGCCGTACACGGGGCGCGGGGCGGGTGGGCCTTCGTTTGACCAGGTTCTGGCGCGGAAGACGGGGGAGAAGTACCGGTTCCGGAGCGTGGAGATCGGAGTCTCGCAGGAGTGTTTTGGGGAGGCGATCCAGCGCAATATGAGTTGGGCGGATCGGGATCGGCCGCTGCCTCCGGAGATGTTGCCGCACCGGTTATTCGACCGGCTGTTTGGGGTGCGGGACCGGGCCTGGATGGAGCGGCAGAAGAGCATTCTCGACGCGGTGCAGGAAGAGACTCGCCAGGTGTTGGGGCAGTTGGGCAAGGCCGACCAGGTGCGGCTGGATGAGTATCTGACGTCGGTGCGGGATGTGGAGAAGTCGGTGGCGAGCCTGCCGCCGGAGTATCGGACGGTGGTGGAGCGGCCGGAAGAAGGCGGGGATCTGCGGGACTGGCCGCGCATTGCGAAGCTGCAGAGCGATCTGCTGGTGCATGCGTTTGCGTCCGGACAGACGCGGATTGCGTCGTATATGTTGACCAAGTGCCAGGGATTGTCGCGGTTTCCGTGGCTGGGGCATACGTCGCAGCGGCATCACGAGTATACGCACGGGCAGGTGGAGACGCCTCGGGGGATGCGCATTCTGCGGGATATCTGCAGGTGGCATGTGGAGGAATTCGCGTACCTGGTGGGTAAGTTGAAGGCGACGCCGGAAGGTGCGGGAAACATGCTGGATAACACGGCGCTGTTATTCGTACATGAGCATGCGGAGGCGAATTCGCATAAGAACAATAATCTGGCGGTGATTCTGGCCGGGCATGCGGGGAAGATGAAGACGGGGCTGCATACGCAGACCACCGGGACGCTGGGCGATTTGTATCTGACGCTGGGTGAGGAAGTGCTGGGGCTGCGGATTGGAGCGTTTCCGACGGCGCAGCGGAAGCTGGTTGAGGTGGTGTAAGCAGGGCGGCGCGTTCGGTATCTGACCCGCCGTTTGCCATTGCTGCGCAATAGCAGTTGAGACAGCTCAGGCTGTCTCCGCAGCAAGGGGCAAACAGTGAACGTTACATTCTTCGCGAAGAGTAATACGGGGCTGTACTTCATCGAAGTAACGGCAGGGGCGTGGGTCATTGACGGCGGCTACGTGGCGCAACCGGCATCGACGGCGACCAAGGCTCGCGGTGCGGCCATGGGGTTTGTGACCGACAGCGACATCGTGAGCGCGAAGGGGATGAAGAGCCACGTCGTGAAGACGGGGTGGATGGTCACGCGCTGCATTCCGTTGTGCCAGTACCGGCGGGAGATTGTCTCGGCACGGGCGGCCCGGATCGCGGAGATCCAGGAGAAGGCGGAACGCGAAAAGCTGATTCAGGTGATGAAGGCGCTGGTGTTTGTGGCTGCGGTAGCGTGTCCGCTGCTGCGCGTGGGGACATCGATCTGGAAGTTCGCGGAGGCGGTGGAATTGGCGGAGTCGCTGGATCTGATCACGAAGGTGACCGAGTCGGTTCTGGTGAATAAGCGGGAAACGGTCTTCGATGTGTTGTACGACGTGGTGGAGGATATGGCGAAGTCATCGATGAAGAAGGGGATGGTGCTGGGCGGGCTGGTATGCCTGTATCCGACGATGTCCAAGCGGATGATCAAGTTCTCCGATAAGGCTTACGATATCTGGGACGCCAGGCCGGATGCGGCGAAAGTGGATACGGCGAGCGCGTTGCCGTACTACCCGGAAGACGACATCCTGGACGACATTTACCGTTTCCGTATGGGGGCCGATCCGAAGTACAGCAGCCAGATGGTGGCGGCGGCGCCGAAGTTCGAAGATGCCTGGAAGGCAGCGCAGAGTACGGGGAAGGCGAAGGCGGGACCGGGAAGCTTGTTGCAGCCAAAGGTGGATTTGACGGTGTTGTCGAGAAATTACTGGCCGGATTGCGAGTGCACGTACTGTGGGGAATGGCAGAAGGCAATGGAGGCCTTGAAGCAAGACTTCGCCAGCAAGAGAGCGCAGTATATCCAGGAGACAAGATAACGGCCGCGGAGGGCCGCTTACGGCAGAAGCAGCGCGGCGACGATATCGCCGATTTCCATGAACTGGTTGAGGTCCGTGGGTTTGCGGAAGTAGCGGGCGATGCCGAGTTGGGTAACGAGTTCCTGGTCGCGGGGGGAAGACGAGGAGGTCATGATGACCACCGGGACCGCGGAACAGGCGGGGCTTTGACGAAGGTGCGCGAGCACTTCGCTGCCGGTGTGTTTGGGCAGATTGAGATCCAGCAATAGCAGGGCAGGGAGCGGGGCGGAGCCTTGTTCGATGGCGGCGATGTAGTCGAGCGCTTCGGCGCCATCGGAGACGACATGCAGGTCGCAGTCGATGTTCCTGCGTTGGAGGGCGCTACGGACCAACAGGACGTCGGCGGGGTTATCTTCGGCGAGCAGGATACGGGTGTTGTTCATGAGGTGGCCCTGCGGGCGGTGGCCGGAAGCCGTAAAGTAGAACGTGCTTCCGGCATGGAGTTGGGATTCCAGCCAGATGCGGCCGCCGTAGCGTTCGACGACCTTCTGGCAAAGGGCGAGACCGATGCCAGTGCCGGGGTACTTGCTGCGGCGGGCGTGGAGGCGTTTGAAGAGGCCGAAGACTTTGTGGTGGTATTCGGGCTCGATCCCGAGGCCGTTGTCGCGCACGGCGAATCGCCAGAACGAATCCTGCTTTTCGGCGGAGAGATGGATGCTCGGGGGGACGTCGTCGCGGCGGTACTTGATGGCGTTGCCAATCAGGTTCTGGAAGAGCTGGCGGATGTGGAGGGCGTTGACGGGGATGGCGGGGAGTGGGTCGTGGGTGACGACGGCGTCCGCATCGCGGATGGCCTGTTGGAGATCGGTCAGAACGCCGGCGAGTTCCTGTTCGCAGTCGACGTCGTGGAGGGGCGGCTGGAGGGTGCCGGATTCGGTGTAGATGAGCAGGTCGGTAAGTAACTGCTCGATGCGTTTGGCGCCTTCTTCCATGTAGCCGAGTAACTCGTCGGCCTGGGCATCATATTGTCCGGCGAAGCGATGTTTGAAGATCTGGGCGGAGATGGCGACGTTACGGACGGGCTCCTGCAGGTCGTGGGAGGCGGAGTAGGCGAACTGTTCCAGGTCCTGGTTAGCGCGGCGGAGTTCCTGTTCGGTGCGCTTTTGTTCGTCGATGTCCGTGCAGGTACCGAACCATTTGTGGACGCGATGGTGGGCATCGAAGGCAGGCCGGGCGCGGACGATGAACCAGCGCCAACGGTGCTGGTGGCGGTCCCAGAGGCGGCATTCGGCGGCGTAGGGGGCACCGGTGTCGAGCGAGTGGCGCCAGGCCTGGCGTTGCGGGGCGGCGTCTTCGGTGTGCAGGAGAGTGGTCCAATCGGGCAGGGGCGCGTCGTCCGGGCGCATGCCGGTGAAGGAGAACCACTGTTCGTTGTAGTAGTCGACGAAGCCCGCGGGGGTGGCGGTCCAGACCATCTGGGGCATGGCATCGGCGAGTTGGCGGAAGCGGATTTCGCTGGCGGCGACGGCCTGCTGCCAGCGGCGCTGTTCGGTGACATCCATTTCGGCCACGACGCCGGCGATGATGTTGCCGGCGGGGTCGCGGACGGGGGCGGCGTTGTTGAGGAAGAAGCGATGCGGACCGGTGTTGAAGGGCTGGCATTCGACCAGTTCGCCTTTTGTGGTTTGGCCATGAAGCAGGGCGCGGGCCATGGCCCATTCGTGGGCCTGGAGGCGGTGTCCGGTGTCGGGCCAGAAGCCGACCCATTCGCCGTACTGCTGCCAGTTAGTGGTTTCGGGCGGGATGCCCCAGAGTTCGCGGTTGGCGGCGTTGTCACGGACGATGCGGCCCTGGGGATCGGCGATGATCACGCCGACGGGGAGGGAATCGAGGACGGCATTGAGGGTGGCTTCGCTGGCGCGGAGGGCCTCTTCGGCGCGTTTGCGTTCGGTGATGTCGATGACGAACGCGGCGATGTCGGGTTGGCGGCCGGGGGGCGTAGGGAGGCGGGCGGCGCCGATGTAGATGGGGATGTGGCGGCCGTCGCTGGCGCGATAGACCTTTTCGTAGGGCTGGCAGACGCCGTGGGTGAGCAGTTCGTGGACGGCTGTGGCGTCGAGGGGGGCGAACTCGGGCGGAGTGAGGTGATCCCAGCGGATGGCGCCGGATTCGAACTCTTCTGCGGTGTAGCCGAGCATGGTTTGGACGGTGGCGTTGGCGTAGCGAAGGCCGCCCGTGGTGTCGCCGATGACGAGGCCGACCGGGGAGGCTTCGACGAGTTGGCGGAAGCGCAGTTCACTTTGGCGAAGGGCCTCTTCGGCGCGCTTGCGGGAGGTGATGTCTTCGGCGATGTAGTAGAAGCGGCGGTGGACCGAGACGGCCGGGTGATGCGACATGGGGATGACGGTGGCGGCGAGCCAGCGGCTGCCGGTGCCGTCGTCATGTTCGTATTCGAAGCGGACGGGGGCGTTGGTCTCCGCGCAGCGCCGGTACTGTTCGAGCCAGGCCGCGCGGGCTTCGGGCGGCGAGCCGAGTTCGGTGGCGAGGCGGCCGTGCGTCCCATCGGGAGGGAGACCGAAGAAGAGGCAGGCGGCAGGATTGTCGTAGATGTGGAGGATATCGCCGGCAGTGGGTTCGGTGATGCCCATGAGGAACGGAGCATTGGCGTAGAAGGTCTGGAGCGTCTCGGCGGTTTCGCGAACGGACTTTTCGGCACGCACCCGTTCGGTGACATCGAGGCAGGCCACGACGCCACCGAGCAGTTCGCCGGCATCACCGGTGACAGGAGCGGCGGAAAGTTCCAGCATGCGGCGTTCGGGGGAGTGGAAGCGCTGGATCTCGACGGGCTCATGGAAGGTGACCTCGCGATGGAGGAGGGCGCGGGAGAGGGGCCACTGTTCGGGGGCGAGGCGGAGGCCGGTGGAGGGATGAAAGCCGGTCCAATCGGCATAGCCGGAGATGTCGCCGGACAGGGGAACGGGGCCCCAGATTTTCTCGCTGGCCTGATTCATGCGGAGGAGGCGGCCCTGCGGGTCGGCGATGAGGATGGAGACGGGGAGGGCGTCGAGGACGGCGCTGAGCAGGCGCTCGGTGCGGTTGCGTTCGGCTTCGGAGCGTTTTTGCTCGGTGATGTCTTTGACTTCGACGACGTTGCCGATGATGGAACCGTCGCCGTCGCGAACGGGGCTGGCGGTGAAGGCGACATCGCAGAAGTGGCCGTCCTTGTGGACGAAGACCTCTTCGCCGGTCTGGCGGCTGTTCTGGAGCAGGACTTGGGCGATGGGACACTCGGCGGCGGGGTAGGGGGTGCCATCGCGGCGGGTGTGATGGATGAGGCTGTGCAGGGAGCGGCCCTGGACTTCGCCAAGGGAAAAGCCGGTGAGGGCCTCGGCGGCGGGATTCATGTAGGCGCACTGCTGGTGGTGATCCACGATGAACAGCGCGGTGGTGGCGTTGTGGAGGATCGCTTGCGTCAGCCGGGAGTGTTCCTGCAGGACGTCCTGCTCAGTAAGACCCATACAAGCCCATACAGTCTATTTCAGCAAAGCACGTTTCGCGCCATTTTTGATGAGTGAATCGGAACAGATTTTCGCGCGTGTGATTAGGAGGGAACGGGAGCAACTCGGAAATGGGCACTTGTACACATTTACAGGCACATGCGGACTGGCTGCGGCGCGATGGAGGGTGGGCAGTGCGGACGGTGCCGGGCGGCGCGGCGGGATACGAAGATATTAGGTTTAACGAGGGGCCATCGGTGGCGCAGGCGCGGGCGTGGTGGAAAGCAGCGCCGGGAGTGGAGGTGTGGCAAGAGGGTGCCGAGGTGGGGGTGCGCTGCATGCGGTGCGGAACGGTGTTGCGATGGCCGCGTCGCGAGGAGAGCGGCGGGGAGGAGTTGGAACGGTTGGATGCGGGGTTGCGGCGGATTGTGGATGCGGAGATAGCGGCGGGGAACGTGGTGGAGGAATGCGTGTTGGGCTGGGGGAATCCGCGGGCGGTGCTGGTGCTGTTTCGTCATCCGTTTCGAACCAGGTGGCAGGAATTACCGGATGGCGTGCGGCATCGCGAGGTGAACGATCCGCATTGGTGGAAAGAAGAATACGTGCATGAGGAGACGCTGGGTTGCGTGGCGTGCCGGTTTTGACGGGGTTGCGGTTGTGCTTCCGGTTGACCGATCTGGAGTACCGGCCGATTGCTGGGGAGCGGGTGAAGTTGCGGGTGGGCGAGGCGGCATCAGAGGAGATGGTGACAGACGGGGAGGGCCGGGCGGTGTGGTTGGCGCTGGCGCGGGTGGAGCGGAAGTGGGTGAAGCGTCCGGGGAGCTTTGTGAGCAGCCTGGTAAGTTTGCCGCAGCCGGTGGATCGAGTGGTAGCGGGCGCGGAGTTGGCCTATGCGGGGCATCGCTGGTTTTACATGGCGGAGATGCTGCGGTTCCGCAATGGCGATGTGATGCTGGGGGAGACGGCAGTGTATACGCCGGAAAAGGCACGTCGCAAGGGCCTGGACTGGTACATGGAGGACCTGGGCGGGCTGTTGTTAACCGGGCCGGGGCATGAGGTGTGGGAGTTCAACCTGCAGCCAGAGGGGGATGGTTGGGTGGTGCGGCTGGGGATGAAGCGCTTCCCTGCCCCGGTGCTCCGCGATGTGGCAGGCTGGGAGGGATGACGAGCAGGAAGACGGCGCATCTGTTGGGGAAGTTGGACGGGATGCCGGTGGAGTTGGTGAGGGGGTTGTCGGCGGAGGATTGGGAGAGGCCGACGATTGCGGGGGTCTGGCGGGTAAAACAGGTTGCGGCGCATCTGTTGGATACGCAGGTGAGGAAGCTGTCGATGGTACGGGATGGGTTCTGGGGCGAGGGCCCACGCGAGGGCGAAGGGCTGGTGGCGTTTATCAACCGCCTGAATGCGGAGGGCGCGGCGCTGTATTCGCGGCATAGTCCGGCGGTGCTGGCATCGCTGTTGGAGATATCGGGCCGGGAGAGCGCGGCGTTTCATGAGGGATTGGATCCGGAGGCGCGGGCGGCGTTTGCGGTGAGTTGGGCGGGCGAGAGCGAGTCGGCGAACTGGTTCGACACGGCGCGGGAGTTGACGGAGCGATGGCATCATCAGCAGCAGATCCGGCTGGCGGTGGACAAACCGGGGATCCTGACGGCGGAGTTTTACCGGCCGGTGATGGAGACGTTTCTGCTGGGGGCTCCTTATGCGTATCGTGAGATTGGCGCGTCGGTGGGGCAGGCGGTGCGGGTGGAGGTGAGCGGCGAGGCGGGCGGAGTTTGGTGGCTGGTGCGGGGAGAGGCGGGGTGGGCGTTGCGGGATGAGGAGCAGGGGGAGGTGGCGGCATCGGTGATGATGCCGCAGGAGGTGGCTTGGCGGGTGTTTACGAAGGGCATCCCGCGCGAGGAGGCGATGGCGGTGTGCCGCGTGGAGGGCGATGCGGCATTGGGCGGTGCGTTGTTCAGACTGACGGCTATTGTGGGCTAGCGATGGGCAGGAAGACGGCATCGGCGCTGATGAAACTGCCGATCGTCCAGATGATTTCGGCATCGCCGGGGGCGACATCGGAAGGGACGACGGCGTCGACGCGGCAGATGCCGTGGCCGGTAACGCCGGCGAAGGAGACCGGGGCGGGCTTGCCGCCGATGGTGAGGATAACTGTGGGGAGCGCGGGGTCGGTGGGGCCGCAGCCGGTGCCGTAGAGTTGGATGGACTCGCCGGGTATGGCGGGGCGTTCGGGGCTGAGTAGGGTGCCGTCTTCGGCGAGTCTCGCTTCGGCGTAGGGGCTCTCGGGGAGGCGGAAGAATTCGGGGTTGCGCGGCAGGGTGTTGGTGACGAAGCTATTGCTGGGGCGGCCTTCGCGGATGACGGTGATGGCGAAGCGGGTGTTGGTGAGCGGATTGTCGGGAGTGATGACGCGGATTTCGTTGGGGCTGATGTAGTAGGGGAAGGCATCGCGGTCGAAGACGCGGACACGGACGCCGTCGAGGGTGGTGGGGAGGCGGTCGCCATCGAAGTCGGACTCGCGCCATTCGCGGGTGGTGGCGGCCAGGCCGTGGCCGCGGATGATGATTCGGCCGCCGTTCGCGAGGCCGGGTCCGCCAGCGCCGGCGTCGACGATGCTGGTGATGAGCGGGGCGGGTGGGCGGACGTGCAGGTAGACGGAGATGGTTTGGGGGACGGCCTTGTCGTCGGCGGAGGCGATGGTGACTTCGGCGGTGTGGTCGGCAATGGCGAGGCCTGCGGTGTCGACGGAGAGGGACACGGTGCCGGGATCGGGACCGGGTTCGGCGCGGAGCCAATCGGCCGAGGAGGAGAGGAGGAAGGCAGGGGCACCGTTGCCCGGGGTGACGTTGATGAGGATGGGGGCCGGGTTGTCGGAGCCGGTGGGCGCGTCGAGGGAGATCTCGTTGCGGTCGACGGAGTAGTAGGGACGGGCACCGGGCAGTTCGCTGGCGGCGGTGAGGGCGGCGAGGGCATCGATTTTGCCGTGGCCCCAACGGGCATTGGGTTCCGGGCCGGTGTAGGCATCGCGGCGGGCGGTTTGTTGGAGGATGCGCTTGACCTGGGCGGCGTCGAGCGTGGGGTTGAGTTCGAGCATGAGGGCGATGATGCCGGTGACTTGCGGGTTGGCGGCACTGACGGCGTTTTGGAGGGTGTAGAAGCCATTGCCATCCTGCACGCGGTTGGCGGTGTTGATGGCGTAGGTGGAGTTGGGGGCGAGGGAGGCGAAGACGGAGTTGCCGGGAGCGCTGATATCGACGCCAAGGCGCCCGTCGGCGGTGGGACCGATGCCGGAGCCTTCCCAGAGATCGCCGATGCGGTCCTGCCGGATGCCGCGCACGACGCCCGCGGTGTCGGCCCATTTGTCGCGGAGGACGTAGTTGTTGGGGCAGATGTTGTTTTTGGCGGCGGCGGCGTCCCAGACGGTGTAGCCAGGGACGAGGAAGTTGCGGAACTCGCCTTTGCCGTTGATGGTGTTGAGCCAGGCGTCGAAGGTGCCGCCAGTGGCCGTGGCGCCGCGGAGGGTGAGGGCGTAGCGGCCGGCGGGACCGCTGAAGTCGATGAGGATGTGACGGCGGTTGGCGGAGCCGTAGCTGGTGACGGCTGCGCCGTTGTGGAAGTAGTTGAAGCCAGCGCCCTGACGGCGGTCGCCGGTGTTGTTGGTGGCCGGGGAGGGGTAGGGGCCGAAGGGGACGCCGGAGGTTTGGAGGGTAACCTCGTAGCGGTCGGTTTGCGGGTACCAGACTTCGAGGCGGAGGGAGTCGGCGTCAAGTTTGTCGAATTCGAGGGTTACGGACTGGCCCTGCGCGAGTGTGGACCGCGCGTGGTTCTTCTGGCCGCCGTCGTCACTGGAGCCGGTGACGAAGACGAGGCCGGGGATGTTGGGGCCAAAGGAGGCGTCGATTTTGCGGGCGAGGTTGCTGACGCCGTCCATGGGTCCGCCGACCGAGCCGATGTTGGGGAGGACGACCATGGGGAGGTTGAGGCCTTTGGCACGGGAGAGGGCGTAGTCGATGGCGTTGGGCAGTGTCATGGCGTTGGAGATGAAGTTGGGTTCGGCGGGTTGGTCGTCATGGGCGGGGGCTCCGGCGACGATTTTGACGGCGACGAGGGTGGCTTTGGGGGCGTAGCCGCGGTACTTGCCGTCGCGGCTGTTGCGTCCATTGCCGGCGGCGATACCCATGGTGGTGGTGCCGTGGCCGACGGCGTCGCGATGGGGGAGGCGGGGCGCGGTGCCCTGGAGAGCGGCGTCGATCTGGGCGCGGGTGTAGGTGGTGCCGTTGCGGTCGGTGAGGTCGAAGATGGAGTCGAGGCGGGTGGCGCCGGAGGGATGGCGGAAGTCGTGGTTCTCCCAGTCGATGCCGCGGTCGAGGATGGCGATGAGGACGTTGCGGCCGGCGACACCGAACTTGCGGACGGCGTCAATGGTGCGGGTTTCCTGGCGGGCGGCTTCGTCGGCGGAAAGTAGCGCCGCGGTGGCGAGGAAGATGGGGAGGATGTTCTTCATGGGAGGTGGCCCTGCCCTGTTGGCGCTAAGGGTGGGGAAAGTGACTCGGGAACGTGTTAGGATTCGCCGAGGAGGACTTGGATTTGGCTGAGGTGGTGACGCTATACCGGCCGACGGGACAGAAGGAGATGGAGTTGATCCGGGATAGCGGCTGGAAGGCGTTTCCGCCGCGGTTGCCGGATCAGCCGATCTTCTATCCGGTGTTGAACGAGGAGTACGCGACGGAGATCGCGCGGGATTGGAATGCGAAGGGTGGCGACCGGGGATATGTGATGCGGTTCCGGGTGGACGCTGGGTACCTGGGGCGGTATGAGGTGAAGACCGTGGGGGCGGCGCGGCACCAGGAGTATTGGATTCCGGCGGAGGATTTGGCGGAGTTCAACCAGCGGATTGTGGGCGAGATTGAGGTTGTGGCGGTGTTCGAGCCGGGGGGCTAATCTTCGGCGGCGATGGTCTCGGCTTTGCGCAGGTCTTCCGGGCGGCCGACGTCCATCCAATCTCCTTGCATGGCGTACATGCGGACATTGCGGCCGGTGTTGACCCAGGTCTCGATGGCAGTGGTGATTTCGTACTCGCCGCGCGGTGATAAGGGGATGCGTTCGAGTTCAGCGAAGATGGCGGACTGGAAGGCGTAGAGGCCGGCGCTGTTCCAGTTTGTGGTGGAAGTGCCGATGGGGGGCTTTTCGATGATCTTCGTCACGCGGCGGTTCTGCTCGTAGACGGCGGCGCCCTGGTAGGGGTCGGAGACGTACTTGACGCCGAGGACCGCATCGACATCTTCCGTGAGTTCGGCGGCGATGCCGGTGTAGTTAGCCGGTTCGGTGAGGATGTCGCCGAAGGTCAGCAGGAACGGGTTTCGGGCGGTGAAATCACGGGCCAGGAGGGCGGCGCGGCCGGTGCCGTTGACGACGGTCTGTTCGACGTAGGTGATGTCGAAGTGGGAGCCGGCGAAGTGTTCCCGGATCTGGTCGCCGTAGTAGCCGATGACGATGAGGTATTGGCGAATGCCGGCTTCGCCGAGGCGTTCGAGGATGTGTTCGAGCATGGGGCGGCCGGCGAGCGGGAGCATGGGCTTGGGGATGTGGGCCGTAAGATCGCCCATGCGTTTGCCTTTGCCGGCAGCGAGGATAACAGCTTTCTGGAGCATGCGCGTGTTACGGCTCGCGGGCGACGCGGAAGCCGATCATGCGATGGCTTTGGACGCTCGGCCAAGCGGCGCTGCGGCGATAGCTGCGGAGGTCGAAGGCGTCCTCAAAGAAAGTGCCGCCACGCAGGACGCGATAGGCGCCTTTCTCCGGCCCCTTCGGATTCTTCTTGGGCGAAACCTGGTAGTAGTCGCGGCTGTACCAATCGGCGCACCATTCCATGATGTTGCCTGCCATATCGTAGACACCGTAAGGGGAGGCGGCGTTGCGGGTCTGGAGGCCGTCGCGGTTGGAGCCATCGTAGAAGCCGGCGATGCGGACGGTGTCGTACTTCTGGGAGCCCACGAAGTTGGCGTCGCCGCGCTCGATGGAGTTGCCCCAGGGATAACGTCGCTGGTCTGTGCCGCGGGCGGCCTTCTCCCACTCGGCTTCGGTGGGCAGGCGATACTTTTTGCCGGTCTTGGCGCTGAGCCAGTTGCAGTAGGCAACGGCGGTGTCCCAATTGACGCCGATGACGGGGTAGGGGTCGCTATCCGGAGTGCCGCCGCCGTGGTTCACGGCTTGCGTCCAGTAGGGCACCTGGTCTTTCGGAACCGGGCGGCCGTTGGGCCAGAACTTGGGGTCCTCATAGCCGGGGTCATCGCGAAACTTGCGGAACTCGGCGTTGGTCACTTCGAACTTGCCGATGTAGAAGGCGTCCAGGTCGACGGTGTGGACGGGGCGCTCGCGGGATTCGCCATCGCCGAAGTTGTCGCCCATTTTGAAGGGACCGGCGGGGACGTAGACGAGTTCGCCGTGGCCGTCGTTGGCGGTTTTGACGGGCGCGGTGGGCGGGGCGGCGCTGACGGATTGCAGAGCGAGGAGGAGCAGCAGCAGGGCACGCATTAGCGGCGCACCTCCGGAAGGAACTTGTCCTGGATGAGGAAGTGGCGGAGCAGGTCCATCCAGGGGTGGAACTCGGGACTGCCAAAGGCGGCGCCGAAGCCGTGGCGGCCCTTCTGGTAGATGTGCAGTTCGGCCACAGTACCGGCTTTGGTCATTTCCTGGTAGAGGCTGACGGTTCCGGCCGCGGCTCCGCGATCCCACTGGGCGGCGAGGAGGAACATGGGCGGGAAGTCCTTGAGGTTCTCGTTGGGCATCTTGCGGCCGGCGCTGTAGATCATGACGCCGTAATCGGGTTTGGAGGAGACGCGCTCGATGGGGTCGGGCGAGGAGGGATTGCCGGGCTGGGCGTTGGCGATGGCGTGGCGGACCAGCGCGGAACCGGCGGAGAAGCCGGCGAGGCCGATTTTGGCGGGGTCGATCCCCCACTCTTTGGCGCGGGCGCGGAGGAGTTGCACGGCGCGGTTACCGTCGAGGATGCGGGCCTGGTCGTCGTACTTAGGCGAGAGGCGGTAGGTCAGTACGAAAGCGCACGCGCCCCAATCGTTGAAGCGCTCGGCGACTTCGATGCCTTCGGCGCCGTACATGAGCATGATGTTGGAGCCGCCGGGGGCGATGATGACCGCCGTGCCGTTGCGCTTATTGGGCGGGGGCAGGAAAGCTGTGAGGAATGGTGCATCCAGCGGGCCGTCCCCGGAAGCCAAAGGCACCTTGCCGGCATCCCATAAGGGCAGGTTAAACGGTTCGGGGGCGAGGGTTTTCGGGTCGGCGGCGAATAGAGCGGCACTGAGCAAAACGAGGGGTAACGCGAAGGCCATCGCTAGGCATCTTCTCTCTGTAGGGAACTGTTGGTCAAGTGATAGGATTAGATAAAGCTTTCTTCATGCGCAGAATCCTTTCTATTTTTGTTGTAGTTGCCGCGCCTGCTCTGGCTGCCGAAACGGACGTGTTTCGTTTCGTCGGGAAGAACTGCGTGGCGTGTCACAACACCAAAAACAAGTCGGGCGATATCGATCTGGCGTCGCTGAAAGAGGCGCGATCATTCGATGCGGAACGGGAGATCTGGGAGAAGGTTGTCGAGAAGGTAAAGCTGAAGCAGATGCCGCCGCCGGGCATTCCGCAGCCGCCTGTGGAAGAGGCGAAGTCAGTGACGGGCTGGCTGGAGCAGGAGTTCGCGCGGCAGGACCGGACGGTGAAGCCGGATCCGGGGCGGGTGACGGCACGGCGGCTGAATCGCGCTGAGTACAACAACACGATGCGCGACCTGCTGGGTGTCGACATCAAGCCGGCAGAGAGTTTTCCAGCGGATGAGGCGGCATACGGGTTCGATAACATGAGCGATGCGCTGAACCTGTCGCCGGTGCTGCTGGAGAAGTACTTGGATGCGGCAGACCGGGCGCTGCGGTGGGCAATCTACGGGCCGGAGAAGATGAAGCCGGCGATGACGCACTACGCGGCTCCGGTGCGGATTAACATTTTGCGCGGGCAGAACAAGCTGCCGCCAGACCTGTTTCACTACGATGAGACAGGGCTCAGCACAGTGCATTCGGCGCACTTTGTGCACCGGTTTCCGGTGGATGCGGAGTACAACTTCCGTATTGTGTTGAACGGGCACCGGCCGAATGCGAGTGAGCCGGTGAAGCCGGCGCTGTATATCGACGGGAAGCTGATTGCGTCCACCGAGTTCGATGCCACCGATCTGGAAGGGCAGATCGTGGAGTTCAAGACGCGGGTGACGGCGGGCGAACACCTGGTGTCGGCGACGTACCTGAAGAACTACCACGGGCTGCCGCCGAGCTATAAGGGTCCGGAGCCTTCGAAGCGGCCGGAAGAGGCGCTGATCAGCACGCGCGGGAAGCTGAGCGAGAAGGACATTGAGACGCTGCGGAAGTACGGCACGCGCATCAAGACCGATGGTTTAGAGAAGCGCGTGGATAACCGCTTTGAGTCGGTGGATATCGGTGGGCCGTTCCACCAGGAGACCAAGCCATCGGCGCAGAGCCTGGCCCGGATCTTTGTGTGTAAGGAAAAGACGGCGGCGTGCGCACGGACGATCGTGAGCCAGTTTGCGGGCCGCGCGTTCCGGCGCCCGGTGACGGCGTTGGAAGTGGAGCAGGCGTTTGGGCTGTACACACTGGCGCGGAAACATGGCGATTCGTTCGAGGAAGGGATTCTGACGGCCTTGCAATCGGTGCTGGTGTCGCCACATTTTCTTTATCGCGTGGAGCGCGACCGGCCGGCGATATCGGGCAAGACGGGCGCGCCTATCAGCGATTATGAGTTGGCGTCGCGGCTCTCGTATTTCTTGTGGAGCAGCATGCCGGATGCGGAGTTGCTGCGGGTAGCCGGGCAGGGCACGTTACGGCAGCCGGCGGTCTTGCAGGCGCAGGTGAAGCGCATGCTGGGCGATGAGAAGGCTCGGGCGCTGGTGGAGAATTTCGCCGGGCAATGGCTGCAGTTCCGGAACATTGATGTGTTGAAGCCGGACATTGAGAAATTCCCGATGTTTGAGGATTCGCTGCGGCTTTCCATGCGGCGCGAGACGGAGCTGTTTATTGAGCACATTGTGAGGCAGGACCGGAGTGTTCTGGAGTTTCTGGATGCCGACTACACATTCGTAAACGAGCGGCTGGCGCGGTTCTATGGCATTCCGAATGTTCTAGGGCCGGAGTTCCGCAAGGTGGACATGAAGGGGACGACGCGCGGCGGGGGCGTACTGGCGCATGCCAGCGTGCTGACGATCTCGTCGTATTCGACGCGGACTTCGCCGGTGCTGCGCGGCAAATGGATCATGGAAAACATCCTCAATTCACCGCCACCGGCACCACCACCGGCAGTGCCGTCGCTGGATGATTCGAAGGTGGGGTCGGCGGGGACGCTGCGGCAGCAGATGGAAGAGCATCGCAAGAATCCGGCATGCGCGTCGTGCCATTCGCGCATGGATCCTCTGGGATTCGGGTTGGAGAATTTCGATGCGGTGGGCGCGTGGCGGACCGAGGACGGCAAGTTCCCGGTGGATGCGTCGGGCGCGCTGCCGGACGGGCGTACTTTCAAGGGTCCGCTGGAGTTGAAGGCGCTGTTGAAGACCGATCAGGACCGATTCGTGCGGGGCTTGACGGAGAAGCTGTTGACGTATGCGCTGGGTCGCGGCTTGGAACGATATGACCGGCCGGCGCTGGCGACGATCACGAGCAAGCTGCCCGCAGGTGAATACCGGTTTTCGACGCTGGTCTATGAGATCGTGAACAGTCTGCCGTTCCAGCAGCGGCGGACCGCCGAAGCCAAGCAACTCGCGGTTAAGATGGAAGGAAAGAGATGAACATCCTCACTGGGAAACACCTGTCGCGCCGGGCCATGTTGCGTGGGGCCGGCGCCGCCATTGCGTTGCCTTTTCTGGATGCCATGAAGCCGGCCCTGGCCGCACCCGCGAAGAGCGTGGGCAACGCACGCCGCATCGCCGTGGTGTACGTGCCGAACGGGATCGTGATCAAGGATTGGAAGCCGGCGGGGACAGAACTGGAGTTCACGCGGATTCTGAAGCCGCTGGAGCCTTTTAAGAGCGACATCACGCTGCTGCAGCAGTTGGCGAATCATGCGGCGCAGAACGCCAAGGGCGGCGGACATGCGCGGGCGACGGGAAGTTTTCTGTCGGGCGTGTCGCCGAAGTATACGGCGGGCGCGGATGTGCAGTCGGGTGTGACGTTCGATCAGATTGCGGCCAAGCGCTGGGCGAATGAGACGCGCGTGGCGTCGCTGCAGCTTGGGTGTGAAGACTCGCGCATGGTGGGCAACTGCGATACGGGGTCGTCGTGCGCGTATACGAACAGTCTGTCGTGGAAGGATGAGCATACGCCGCTGCCGGTGGAGGTGAATCCGCGGTCGGTGTTTGAGCGGTTGTTCGGGACGGTGGATCCGAGTCTGCCGGCCGATGTGCGGGCGCGGCGGGCGATGTACCGGCGCAGCATTCTGGATGCGACCAAAGAGAACGCGCAGAAGATGGTGAGCGAGTTGGGGGCGGCGGACCGGCGGAAGATGGACGAATATCTGACGGGCGTGCGCGAGGTGGAGAAGCGGATTGAATTGGCGGAAAAGGAAGAGATTGTGCCGCCGATCGAGAAGCCGAGCGGGATTCCGTTCTCTTATCGCGATTACGTGAAGCTGATGTTCGACCTGCAGGTGATTGCATTCCAGAGCGATCTGACGCGGGTGTCGACGATGATGCTGGGGCGCGAGGGCAGCGTGCGGACGTATCCGGAGATCGGCGTGCCGGACCCGCATCATCCGCTGACGCATCACCGCGGACATCCGGATTTCATCGAGAAAGTGACCAAGATCAACTGCTTCCATGTGGAGTTGTTCGCGTACTTCCTGGAGAAGCTGAGGAACACTTCGGACGGCGATGGGAGTTTGCTGGATCATTCGTCGATTTTGTACGGCAGCGCGTTGAGCGATGGGAATCAGCATTCGAACTACGACCTGCCGCTGGTGATGGCGGGGCATGCGGGTGGTTTGAAGGGCGGACGGATCTTCGCGGCGGCGGAGAAGACGCCCGTGTCGAACCTGTTCGTCGATATGCTGCAGCGGAGCGGGTTGGAAGTGGAGAAGTTCGCCGATAGCACGGGGCGGTTGTCGCTCTAAAGATTTTTTGCGGCGCGTGACCGGATTCTCCTGCCGTTTCCTCACTCCTAAGTGAGGGAGCAACGAAGGAGGATCCGATGAACCCGTTTGATTTTGTATCGACCTATCACAAACTGGCCGTGCATGACCCGAAGTTGGGGATCTCGTTTACCGGCGGGATCTGGATGTATGTATCGGGCAGCACCGGCGGCAAGGAAGTGCGTAACGGCGAGTACAACGCCGTCATGAGCGCGATTGCCGTGCGGTTGAAACTGGGTGGGCCGAGCGCGGTACCGGCTACGTTCTACCTGAATGATCCGCAGATTGATCCGACCGAGCCTTTCTATCAACCTGGAATCCGGCGGGCGTATGCCGGACGCGGGAGCGCGGATGAGATTCGCGACGCGACGCGGTTGGCCGTGCTGACGAAGCGCTGCAAGCCGTACGAAGCGAAGACCTACATGGAGGGCTGGTTCGGGCAGGACTGCAATTCCTTCGCCGGGAACTATCAGGGCATTTCGCCGAACCACTCGATTCGGGCGTGGGCGAAGGGATATAAGGACAACGAGAACATCAGCGGCGCGACGAACGACGTGTATGTGACGGAAGGTTTGCTGCCGCTGCCGGTGGTAACCGATCCGGCACAGATTACGACGGGGACGATCATCATAACGGACAGCGCGGAGAAGCAATTCCGGCACATCGCTGTGGTGAACAGCTACGTGCCCATTACCACGGGGAGCAAGCCGAGCGGCACGCTGGAAGTGGCGGAGTGGGGACAAGCGGGCAAGGACGAGAGCGCGCACGCCAGGAAGGCGGAGAAGGTGGACCTGCTGTACACCGAAACGCCCGGGATGGGGAAGACCAAGGTCTGGGCATTTAAGGATGGTACGGGCAAGAAGCACTTCCGCTTCTTCCTGGATGCGAGTAAGCTGGATTCGCTGCCATGCCGGGGGTGGCATGTGGGGAACCAGGACGGCGTGTAAGTTATTTCGAGTAACTCACGCGCCAGATGGTGTTATTGCCATCCTCGCTCACCAGCAGGCTGCCGTCTTTCAACTGCGCCACGCCCACCGGGCGGCCCCACACTTCAGGCTTATCCTCGCCCAGCATCCAACCGGTGACAAACGGTTCCGGCTGGCCGGCGGGCTTGCCGCCCTTGAACGGCACGAACATCACCGAATAGCCAACGCGTTTCGCGCGGCCGGACGAGCCGCGGTAAGCCAAAAACGCCCCGTTCTTGTACTTGGCTGGGAACTGCGAGCCGGTGTAGAAGGCGAAGTCCATCACCGCCACATGGGCGCCGAGGATGACGTCGGGCTCGATTGCTTTTGCCACCAGATCGGGCTTGGCACCCTTGTGGCGGGGCTCTTCGTTCGGGCCGATGTAGGCGTAGGGCCAGCCGTAGAACGCGCCGGGCTTCACTTCGGTGAAGAAGTCGGGGACTAGCTCGTCGCCGAGGCCGTCGCGTTCCTGGACGGTGGTCCAGAGCTTGCCGCTGGTGGGGTGGAAGCGAATGCCCACGGGGTTGCGGAGGCCGGTGGCGACGATGGACGCGCCGCTGCCATCCGCATTATACGAATTGACGGCGTTGCGATCAGCGGGATCGCCGGCATCGACGTTGCTACCCGAACCCACTGAGACGAACAGCTTCCCTTTGCGATCAAAGGCGATGGAGCGCGTCCAATGGCCCTTGCCGTAGCCTTTTAGCGGCACCACCATCTCCGCGGTGCCGGCGGTCAGCGCCTGGGTGTCCAGCTTGTAGCGCTTCACGGCCTCGGCTTCGGCGACGTAGAGGTAGCCGTTGTGGAGCGCCATGCCGAAGGGCCGGTCGAGGCCGGACAGCAGCGCCTTCTTCTCCTTGCCCCCGTTCGACAGGACGATCACGTTGCCCTTGGGCGTGCTCTCGGTGACCAGCACCTGGCCGCCGGGCAGTTCCAGCATAACGCGCGGTTTGTCGAGACCGGAGGCGTACAGTTCGGCCTTGAAGCCTGCCGGCAGGGTGAGTTCGGTGCCCTGGGGCTTGGGAACAATTTTGGGCGGATTTGGTTTACCCTGCGGGGTGGGGGCGGGCAGGTTGAAGCGGCGTTTATCGGCGGCGCCCAGCAACAAAGCCGTGGCGGCGAGCACCCAGATGGTTCTTCTGATCATGTGGACCGGTTAGCTCCTCGAACGCGAGTGGGAGAAACCAGTCAGTCTATCATCGCCGCGAGTGGGCGCGGGCGCGAGCCGTGCGCCAGCGCGACAGCAGGGCAATGCCGATGAGGCCGGTGGCCATGAGGGCGAAGCTGGCGGGCTCGGGGTTGTCGATGTGGGCATCTAGGTAGGCGGAGCGGTCAGTGCCAAAGAAGAAGCGGACATTGCCGGTGTTGGGAAGAATGACGGTATCGACGGTAACGCCGGCCACAAATAGGTTGAAGGTCACCGGTTGTCCGGCGGTAGCCAGATACGGGTTGTGGCCAGTCACGGCCGAATTCGGGTTTGTGGGAGTGTTGTAGCGGTTATTGGCGTTGGGTGCACCGAATATGGTGAGGGTGGGGTTACCGCCATTCAATGTAGTCAGCGAGAGACCGCCGCTGAGGCCGTTGACCTGGGCAGCGCCGTTATAGACAGCCCACTCGTTGGCATACTGACTGGCGGAGAAATCGGCGCCGCGTCCGCCAGCCGTGTCGCCGGCGGTCCAGGTGCCATTGCTGGCGATGGTGCGGACCAGGCCGGCCTGGCTGCTGATGGTGGCGTTGACCTGGCCGGTGCTGAGAACGAAGTCGACCGCCGATATCCCTTTGAGGTCACGGTTGGCGCCGACGATGTTGTTCATTACTTCCACCTGAACCATGTCCTGAAAGGTGGAGATAGTAACTGTGGCGCTGACGGTGGCGGTGGAGCCTGACAACGCCATGACGTTGCCGGCGGCGGAGAACGTAACCGTCGCCGCGTGCAGGGTAGGCAGCAGGTGCAACAAGCCGGTGAAGAACAGGAAGCGCATAAGTTGGGGCACTTCGCCCCAGACCCATGTTGCCCCGGAGTAGTCCGCTTAGAAATACTCCCTTCCCTTAAGGTTCCCTATCATTCTCACGCGGTACCCGGCCCGGTACGGGCCAGTACAAACGGACCGCCCCTATTAGTCCTGGAACGCGTACAGACAAGGTTCTACGGCCCTCGCCCGGCGGCCTTTCTCAGTAATACAGCTTGAGTCCGAATTGGATGATTCGGGCCGGATCGGCGGCGGTAATGCGACCGAAGGCGGGCTGTCCGAAGACGACGCCGGACGGGTTGCGGAAGTTGACCAGGTTGAAGGCGTTGAACAATTCGGCGCGGAACTGCAGGCGGAAGCGTTCGGAGGCGCGGAAGTTCTTGAGGATAGACAGATCCCAGTTATGGAGCGGTGGACCGAAGTTATCGGGAAGGAAGCGGCCGACATTACCGAACGCATAGGGCGGCGCGTCGACGAAGGCGGCGGGATTAAACCAGCCATCGATGCGATTCTTGGTGCCGCCGGGGGTAGTGCTCTTGATGCCGGTGGAATCGGGGCGCTGGCCGCCGCCCTGGGAGTTGGTGGTGTTGTTGCGGGAGTCAATGGAGATGGGGCTGCCGGACTGGATGCTGGTGATGCCGTTGAGGGACCAGCCGCCGATGAGGTGATTGAGGGCGCCGCCGTGGTTAAAGAAGCGCATGCCTTTGCCGAAGGGCAGATCCCACTGGTAGTTAAAGACGAGATTGTGGGGGATGTGGGAGGCGGACAGAGAACGATCGAGGTCGCGGCGGTTGTTGTTGGTATAGCCGGGATTCTGATCGCCGAGGAAGCCGGCCACCGACGATACGTCGTCCATGGTTTTCGACCAGGTGTAGGCGAGCAGAAACTGGAGGCCGTTGTTGTAACGCTTGCGGAACTTGGTCTGGAGGGCGTGGTAACTGGAGTGAGCCATGGCGCCCCATTGTTGGGTAACACCCGTGAGCCAGGGGTAAGGACGCAGTAACTGGCCGGCGGTAGTGGTGGCGCGGCCCAGGTTGGTGGCGGCGGGCAGGATGCCAAAGAAAGGATTGGGGACGGTGCGCAGCAAGGCGTCACCCTGGGCGAGGGCGGCGTCGGGGATCTGGTTGAGTTGGGAGTTGGCCTGGAGTTTGACGCCGGCGTTGCCCGCATAGGCGATGTCGAACAGGGTGGAGCCGGGCAGTTCGTACTGGATGTTGAAGTTCCACTGCACCGAGTAGGGCACGCGGTCGTAGCGCATGTTGGCGTTGATGGCCTGGCCGACGAAGGTAAGCAGGCCGTTCTGCCCGTTCTCGGCTTCGATGAAGCCGTCAGGGAACGGATTGCGCAGGGTGGCGTAGGGGGTGCGGCCGCCGTCGATGGAAGCGGTAACGGGGGTGAGGGTATTGAAGCCAAGCGCACCGGCATTGGCGGCGCTGGGGCCGAAGCCGGTGGTGGGCGAATAGAACATACCGGCGCCGGTGCGGATGACGATGCGGTCGGTGAGTTTGTAGGCAAGGCCGACGCGCGGGCCGAAGTTATTGGCATCGAAATCCTTGATGCCACGGGACGCGCCCGGGGTGCGGGAACCGGCAAACACGAGGCCGCCTTTGAAGGGCTGGAAACCGGGCACCTGGAGGGGCAAGGTGGCATTGAGGTCGAAGGAGGAGGCGCGGTCAAAGCGCTCGGTTTGGGGGAAATCGGCGTCCCAACGCAGGCCGAGGTTGAGCGTCAGCCGATTGGTTACACGCCAGTCATCCTGGAAGTAGACACCGGCGTATTTCACCTGGAGGGAAAGGGCGGGTTCCGAGCGCATCTGGCCGCCGGTGAGCATGCCGAGGAGCATGGAGGCCACCGCATCGCCACCACCGGCGCGATTGAAGTAGCGGCGCGTGAAGTTATCGCTGAAGGTGTAGTTGCCGTTGGGGTTATTGGGGCGGAAGTTAGAGACGCGGTTTAAGCGGTAGGTGCCGCCGAACTTGACGGTGTGGGTACCAATGAGCTTGCTGGCATCGCCGGTCCAGGTGTGGGTTTCGAACTTATTCCCGATGATGTAGCTGGATTCGGGGCCGAGCGCGCTGTAGCCGGTGACGGCCACGGTGGGGAAGATAGGGAACTGGGCGGCGGCCTGGACGGCGGCCGGAAAGCCGAGGTCGGTAGAGGTGACGGTATTGTCGAGCGGCCCACGCGGATTGGAGTGGTAGGAATAGCCGTAGTTGCCGTGCAGGATCCAGCCTTTGAAGAGATAGGTATCGTCGATGGTGCCGCTGCGGTTGCGGGCGCCGTTGAAGCCGGGCGAAGCGGTGGCGGCGTTGCCGTAGTGATTGGCGTTGTTCGTATTGGCATTCTCCCAGGAGAACCGGCCGAACAGGTTTTGACGTTCGGAGATACGGCGGTCGATCTTGAAGCTGACGTTGTTGCGGCCTGTACTGCTGCCGGCCTGGGAGAAGAAGTTGTTGATCACGCCCTCGCGATTGGGCGTGGGGTAGTAGGTGAGGAACTTGGAGCCGACAGGGTCGAAGCGGGCGGCGGGGATGCGGTTGTTGGGGAAGGGGCGGCGCTCGCCGGCGGCGTCGATGGTGGCGGGGTCATAGATAACGCCGTTGACTTGAGAAAAGTCGCCCTGGCGCATCTGAGTGGTGGGGACGGTGAAGGTGGCCTCGCCGGGGTTCACCTGGCGGATGCCTTCGTAGTTGACGAAGAAGAAGGTGGTCTTGCGCGATGGGGTCAGGGGGCCGCCGGCGGTGAAGCCGAACTGGTTGTAGCGGAAGGCAGCCTTCTGGCGCCCGTTCAGGTTGTTGAAGAAGCCGTTGGCGTCGAAGGCGTTGTTGCGGAGGAACTCGTAGAGGACGCCATGGAACTCGCTGGTACCGGAGCGGTGCACCATGTTGATGACGGCGCCGCCGGTGCGGCCGTACTCGGCGGACATGCTGTTGGTCTGGACCTTGAACTCCTGCAGGGCGTCGGGCGACGGGACGTAGGCGGGCTGGTTGTAGCCCATGACTTCCTGGGGCGAACCATCAAGCATCACGGCGGTAGACACGTTGCGTCCGCCATTGGCGGAGAAGCCGACGGCGTTGATGCTGCCGCCTCCCTGCCCTGAGTTGTAGAAGCTGGTGTTGGCGTTGATGCCGGGCGTCAGCGCCACCAACTGCAGCACGTTGCGGCCGTTGAGCGGGAGGTTTTCGCTGGTGAGCGAGTTGACCACTTCGCCGAGCGTGGAACTGGCTGTATCGAGCAGCGGCGTTTCGGCGTTCACCTGCACGGTCTCCGTAAGCGAGCCGAGTTCCAGCGATACGTTCAGTTCCGCCACCTGCGCCACCTGCAGCGTGAGGCCTTCGCGGCTGAGCTTTTTGAAACCCTGGGCGGCGACATCCAGCCGATAGTTGCCGGGCGGGATGAGCAGGAAAGCATAGGAGCCGGACTCGTTGGAGGTGGCGGTGTAGGGCCGGTTCTGTTCGACGTTAGTGAGGGTAAGGGTAGCGTTGGGGACGACGGCGCCAGTGCCGTCTTCTACCACGCCGCGGATGGTGGCGGTCTGCGTCTGGGCAGCCAGCGGGAGGGCACACAGCAACAGGGCGAGCAGGCGAGTGAGGTTCATAGAGACTCCGTTACGGGTGGGCACATCGTATCAAAGCCGCGTAACAGACGGCACTACAGCGGTCCAGTTATTCTGGTGAGTATGCTTTGGCGGGTCGTAGCCGCGTTGTGCATGGCGGCGGGTGTGTTGGGCGCACAGCCGGCGGGGGATCTTCGCGCGCGGTTGCGGGAGTACCTGGAAGCACAGGAGGATGTGAACGGCTTCAGCGGCGCGGTGCTGGTGTTGAAGAACGGGCAGATGCTGCTGCGGACCGGCGTGGGTGCGTGCGACCGCGAAGCGAGGACGCCGTGCAAGCCGCAGACGCGGTTTCGGATTGGCTCCATCACGAAGACGTTCACCGCGACGGCGGTTCTGATGCTGGCCGAACGAAAGAAGCTGGGCCTGCAGGATGCGGTATCGAAGCATCTGCCGTACGCGCCGGAGAGTTGGAAGGACGTTACGATTCATCATCTGCTGTCGCACACCAGCGGGATTCCGAGCTATACGGAGCCGAAGCCGGCCGAGGCCTGTGCGCGGCGCACGGCGGAGGAGTTAGTGGCGCTGTTTCGCGATAAGCCGCTGGATTTCGCGCCTGGGTCGCAGTGGGCGTATAGTAACTCGGGCTATGTGCTGTTAGGAGAGATTGTGTCGCAGGTGGCTGGTATGTCTTATGAGGCTTTTCTGCGGCAGGCGATCTTCGAGCCTCTGGGTATGAGCGATAGCGGGTATGAAGGCGAGCAGCCGCTGGCGAATGGGCGCGCCGTCGGGTATAGCCGGGCAGGTGGGCGCTGGGCGAAGGCGGAGTGTCCGGACGTGAGCCTGTTGCGGGCGGCGGGCGGGTTGTATACGACGGTGGATGATCTGCAGCGTTTCGACGAAGGGCTGCGCAAGCAGCGGTTGTTGACGCTGGCATCGCTGCAGCGCATGTATACGCCGGTGGCGAGCAAGAGTTATGGCTACGGCTGGGCGTTGACCACGTTTGGGCGGCACAAGGTGGTGGCGCATGGCGGGTCGATTGAGGGCTTCGCGGCATTTCTGGCACGGATACCCGAAGAGCAGACGCTGGTGGTGGTGTTGAGCAATGTGGAACAGACGCGGGTGCACCGAATGGCGCAGGAGTTGGCAGATCTGGCCTATGGGCAAACGGTGGAACTGCCGCGGCGGCGCGTGCCGGTGTCGTTACGGAACGAAGTGTTCGATAAATACGTCGGTACGTATGAGCTGGCACCGAACCTGCTATTGACGGTAAGCCGGGAGGGCGGGCGTTATCTGTTGCAGGCGACCGGGCAGGCGCAGGTGGAGATGTATCCGGAAGCTGAGACGAAGTTCTTCCTGCGAGTGGCGGATGCGCAGGTGACGTTCATCACGGATCCTTCCGGTGTCACACACAGCCTGCTGCTGCATCAGAATGGACGGGATATGAAGGGAAAGAAGGTCGACTAAGTGCGGCGCATCGGATTACTTGGTTTGGCGGCGGCGATGGCCGCGCTGGGGCAGGATTACACGGCGATCACGCCGGCTGGGCTGGCGAGCCACGTGGAGTTTCTGGCATCGGATGCGTTGGGCGGCCGAGATACGCCGTCGCCGGGGCTGGACGCCGCGGCGGCCTATCTGCATGCGCAGTTCCGGCGCATTGGGTTGGAGACGCCGGGCGGCGCGGCCAGTTATTACCAGACGGCGAACTGGCGCTACCGGCAGACGCCGCTCGATGAGGTGCGGTTCAGCTTCAAGGGCGAAGGCGCGGAGCTGAGTTACACGGGCAATCGCTTCCGCATCTATCAGAACGGCGCGGTGGCGGCGGAGAATGCTCCGGTGTACAAACTTGCCTTTGATTCGCTGGAAGAGCTGAAGACGCTGAAAGACGGTGCGCTCGAAGGCAAGATCGCGCTGGGCATTTTCCCGGGTCCGGCGGAGTTGCGGAAGATGGCCGCCGATGAGCGGCGGAAGTTTTTCGGGCGGTCACGGGATTTCGCGGCGGAGATCGGGCGGCTGCGGCCGGAGGCGGTGCTTTCGGTGATGCCGCGTGCCGGAGGGACCGCGAGTGCGGATGGGGAACTGATCGGCGCGGACAAGCCTCCGGCACGGCTGGCGCAGCGGCCCTTCACGCGCGTGTTTTCCGATGAGTTGGTGGCGGCGTGGAAGGCGATGCCGTTTGGCGATACGAAGGCAGTGGCGTCGTTGAAGATCCCCGAACCGGTGGAGCAGAACATCGCGCTACATAATGTGATTGGCGTGCTGCCGGGGTCGGATCCGGTGTTGAGGGACAGCTACGTCATCGTGAGCGCGCACTACGACCATATTGGGCGTGGCGGCGACGGGGCGGACAGCATCTTCAACGGCGCCAACGATGATGCCAGCGGTACGGCGTCGTTGTTGGGCATTGCCGAGGCACTGGCGCGCAGCCCGCGGCCGAAGCGCAGCGTGGTGTTTCTGGCGTTGTTCGGTGAAGAGAAGGGATTGCTGGGGGCCTATTACTACGCACGGAATCCGGCGTTCCCGGTGGACAAGACCGTGGGTAATATCAACCTGGAGCATCTCGGGCGCACCGATGATAGCGAAGGGGCGCGGGTGAACGGCGTGTCGGTGACCGGGTATGATTTCAGCAATCTGCCGGCGCACATGGGCGAGGCGGCGAAGACGTTCGGAGTGAGTCTGACCAAGCATCCGGAACACAGCGACGACTTCTTTGCGCGCAGCGACAATCTGGCGTTTGCCGAGGTTGGCATTCCGGCGCACACCTTCTGCGTGGCCTTCGAGTTTCCGGATTATCACGGCCTGCGCGATCACTGGGACAAGCTGGACTACGAGAACATGACGAACGTGACGCGGGCGCTGGCGGCGGGCATCGTAGCGGTGGCCGATGACGCGCAGGCACCGGCGTGGGACAAGGACAACCCGCGCACGGAAAAGTACCGCACGTCGAAGAAAACCGAATGAACGCGATCGAGACGGCGGGACTGGGCAAGTGCTTCCGGGGCTGGCTTTCGGGGCGTGAAGTGCATGCGGTGAACGATGTTTCCCTGGCGGTGGAGCAAGGCACGACGTTTGGGCTGCTGGGCCCCAATGGCGCCGGCAAGACGACGTTCGTGAAGATGCTGCTGTCGGCGGTGCATCCGACGTCCGGCCAAGCGCGGATTTTCGGCCAGGATGCACGCTTGCCGGAGGCGCGCCGCAGCGTGGGCTATCTGCCGGAGAACCATCGTTTCCCGACGTATCTGACCGGGCGGGCGATGTTGGATTTCTACGGCGCGCTGTCAGGTATGGACCATCGGACGCGGGCGCGGCGCATTCCGGAGATGCTGGCGAAGGTGGGGTTGGAGCAATGGGGCGATGTGCGGCTGGGGAAGTATTCGAAAGGAATGCTGCAGCGGGTAGGGCTGGCGCAGGCGCTGCTGCATGAGCCGCGGCTGCTGATTCTGGATGAGCCTTCCGATGGCGTGGATCCCGTGGGACGGCGGCAGATTCGCGACATTCTGCAGGCCTTGGAAGAACGCGGCGTGACGATCTTCGTGAACTCGCACCTGCTGGCGGAGGTGGAAGCCTTTTGCCGCGATGTGGCGATCCTGCATAAGGGCAAGGTGGTGCTGCAGGGCAAGGTGCGGGAGTTGACTGCGGGCAAGGGATACCGGCTGCAGGTGACCGGGACACTGCAGGAGGGCTTGCGGCAGCAGGTAGTGGCGATGGCGGGCGCGGTGGTGGAAGAAGACGGGCATACGGCGCTGCAGTTTGTGGACCGCGCGGCGGCGAATGCGGCGATCGATGCGCTGCGCGCGGCGCAGGTGGAGATTGACGCGCTGACGCCGACAACGTCTACGCTCGAAGACGTGTTTATCCGGAGCGTGAATGGCTAACCAGACGATGGCGATCATTCTGGATACGTTCCGCGAGGCGGCGGCGCGGAAGATTTTCTGGGGCCTGTTTGCGCTGTCGACGCTGATGATGGCGTTTTTCCTGTTCATTCTGAAGATTGACGTGGTGGAAGGCGCCACGGCAACCGTAACGCTGTTCGGCAACCGCGGTCCGCTGGGCGATGTCGAGCGGCTGATCCGGCAGGCGCAGGCGGGCATTGCGACGTTTCTGTATACGTGGGGGCTGTTCCTGTCGGTGTTCGCGTCGGCGGGGCTGATTCCGAGCGTGCTGGAGCCGGGGCGCATTGAGCTGTTGTTGTCGAAGCCGGTGAGCCGCGTGCACCTGTTGCTGGGGCGCTACCTGGGGAATCTGATTGTGGTGGGCGTGAACAATGTCTACCTGGTGCTGGGGATCTGGCTGATTTTCGGAGTGAAGACAGGCCTGTGGTCGCCGGAGTTTCTGTTTGCGATCTTCACGAGCGTTGTTCTGTTCGCAGTGATGCTGGCGGTGGTGGTGCTGATCGGCGTGCTGTTTGAGAGTACGGCGCTGGCGGTGATGGTGCCGACGGCGCTGATGCTGATCAGCCCCGTGCTGGCGCAGACCGCGCTGGCCGAGCGGCTGTTGAGCAGTGAGACATCGCGTATGCTGTGGAAGGCGCTGTATCATCTGCTGCCGAAGGTATACGATATCGGCGCGATGACGATGAATGTCGTGCTGGACCGGCGGATTGGGAGCATGCTGCCGGTGGCGACGTCGGCGTTGTTTGCGGCATGGATCCTTTTGGCCGCCGCATACGTCTTTCAGAAAAGAGACTTCTAGATGCGTGTTTATCTCCAGGCAGGGTTGGCGGTGGCGCTGGTGGCGCTCGGCGGATGCAAGACCAGCGACAGCAAGGGTGTGGCGCTGGCCAGCAGCATGGAGCGTTACATTCCGGCCGATACGGTAGTGTTGGCGGGCGTGCGGGTGGATCAGATCAAGACAACGCCGCTGTATCAGAAGCTGATGGAAGGGCAGAAGCTGGGGGAACTGGATCAGTTCGCCAAGCGCACGGGGCTGGATCCACGGCGCGACGTGGATGAGTTCGTGCTGGCGTCGAACGGGAAGAAGAGCGTCGCCATTGCGCGGGGCCGCATTGCGAATCGCGCGGCGCTGGAAGACGCGATGGTGAAGGAAGGCGCGACGAAGCAGGCGTTCGGCAAGTACAACCTGGTGGGCAAGGACGGGTACGCGGTGGTGTTTGTAGATGACACGATCGCGCTGGCCGGACAGCCGGAGTTACTGAAGCCGCTGCTAGAGGCCGAGCCGGCCAAGGGCGACGCCAAGAGTGCCGTTCTGGAGCGGGTGGCGGCGATGCAGCAGGCCAGGCAGGTGTGGGCGGTGGCGATTGGCGGTTTCGCGCCGGTGCCGCTGCCGGAGACCGGAAACCTGGCGAATCTGAATCGCGTGTTTCAGTCTTTGGAAGACGTGGCGATGACGATGGACTTGAAGGACGGGCTGCATTTGAACGCGGCCGGCACGTGCAATGACGAGAAGAACGCGCGCCAGTTGCATGATCTGTTGCGCGGGCTGATCGGCTTTGGGCGGCTGTCGACACCGAGCGACCGGCCGGACCTGCTGCGATTGCTGGACGGCATTCGCGTGGACCACAATAACCGCAACGTGAAGCTGGATGCGCAGGTGCCGATGGAGTTGGTGGACACGCTGCTGGCCACGAGCGAAGGCAAGCGGCCGAAGAAGACGGAATAGCGCCGGTCTGTAAAGCTGACGCGGCGTGCGCCCGATAACGCAGGTAGAGGACTGCTCTGCCTATGAATCTACGATTGTCTTTTCTCGCTCTTGTGCTGGCCGCTTTGTCGCCGGCCGCCACTATCCAAAGCAGCTTCGGATCCGATCACGAAGGCTGGGCCGTCGTCAACGATGGCGGCGATACGTCGGTGGTGTATCAGGGCGGGTCGATCGCCCGCACGGATCAGACCGCGGCGTATATGCACTTTGCGGCGCCGGTGGCGTTTCGAGGGGATTTGTCGGGGTTTGCGAGCGGTGTGCTGGCGTATGATATGCGGCAGACAACGGCCAGCGCGGATCCGTCGTGGTTCTATCGGACGGTGCTGGAGGGCAATGGGCTGCTGCTGTTGTACACACAGGAACTGGGTCCGGATACGGTGAACTTTCGGACGTTGCTGACGCCCTTGAGCGCGGATGGGTGGATTGTCATTGCGACGCTGGAGGATTACCTGGGATCCGCCGCCACGCCGCTACAGTTTTCCGGCGTGCTGGCGAATGTGACAGGCCTGTATATCACCGGGGACCTGATTTCCGGGCAAGGTGATTTCGCGGAGTTGGACAACGTGATCCTGACGACGACGCCGGAACCGGGGACGTTCGCGGCGTTGGCGGTGGGTTTGGCGGCGTTGGCGATGGCGCGGCGTCGAGCGCGGCGCGTTTAACGGACGGCCATGGTCACGGTGGGGCTGACGCGGTCGTTGGCGCGCAGCACCACTGGGATTTCGTTGCCGGTAGGCGAATCATTGGGTACACGCACGCGCACTTCGTAGCGGCCGGAAACGCCGGGGCTGAGGGTGGCGCTGACGATGGTGGCAGCGCGGCCGCCGATGGTCACCTGCAGCGGAGCCACGACGCGCGGTGCGGGATTCGGCGCGGCTTGGCCGGCGGGGATCTCCGGCGTCACGGCGCCTAAGCCGGAACAGTAGATGATGACTTCGCTGCCGCGAGCGGCGGGATTCTCCGTGTTGGCAACAGTGGTGCCGTCGGGTTGCACGATGATGCCTTGGCCGAAGCCCTGCTGGTTGGCGGTGAAGATGCCGGGCTGTACGGCGGCGATGACGAACTTCTCCGGCACCGACAGGGTGACGCCGCGGCGCACGTAGAGCTGCTGTTCGGTATTGGCGGGCAGATCGTAGGGTAGTTGTGCGTTGATCTGGCCGGAACTGGTATAGAGCAGCGACAGGCGCCGCCCACCCAACAGCACTTCGGTATCGTTCAGGGCCTGCGGTAACGGCAGGGTGTTTGCGGTTTCCTCCCTCTCGGCCAAGCCGTTGCCCAGCAGGCTGATGAGGTGTCCCGGGGCGACCGGAACATCGGTCTGCAAGGTGGCCGAATGGCGCAGGGCGCCGGAGCGGACCACCGGCATGGACCCACCGGCCAGCACTCGGCCGGTGCGGAGCAGGATTTCAGCCGGAGTCCGGAGGTCGCCGGCGATGACGGAAATGGCCACGGTGGCGGGCTCGCGGGCGGCGCGCGGGCGCCAGGTGCCACGCCATTCGCCATCCTGCACATGCACCAGGCGGACTTCATCGCCGGTATCGGAGTTCATCGAAACCAGCGGATTGGGGGCGGTATCGGGAGTGAGCGGCGTGCCGCAATCGTCGATGATGCGGACGCGCACGTCGGTGGGTTCACCAGCCACAGCGACGAAGGAATTCTCTAACGAAAGGTGCTGCATGCGCAGCGTAGCTCCGGGGCAGGCACCGAGGAAGCGGAGGTTGCCCTTACCGCTGGCGTTGGCGGTGCCGCGCGGGGCCACCACGCTGAGCACGCGTACGGAGCGCGTTTCGCCGGTATCGGTGAACAGCAGGTTGATGGCGCCGGTACGTACACCGGGGCCGAGGGCGCGATGCTCGGGCTGCACCACCATGCTGGCGGGTTCTTCGGTGGTGGTGGCGCCGACGTCGGGCGAGTAGCGCAGCCAGGGGCCGCGGTCGGAAGTAAGCGGGCCGGAGACGAAGCCGGTATTGCCGCCCTTCAGGTTGGTGACGCGAATGGTCTGCGAGCCGGGGTTGCTGCCTTCCTCGCTAATGAAGACCAGGCCGGCGGGGCGCACTTCGGGCACCTGGGCCGATCCCGCGGGCAGCACCTTCAACAGCACGGTGGCGATCTGCGGGGTGTTGTCGGCGGGCCCGGCGGTGACCTCGACACGGCCGTAGTACTCGCCGGGAGCGAGGCCGGCCGGGTTGATGGCGACGTCAAGGAAGGTGACGTCGCGGAGCGGGCGGTCGACGCGGCCGCTATCGGGGGTGACGTGCAGCCAGTCGCCACCGCTGAGCGTGATGCCGCGGGCGGCGAAGGTAAGTTCGCCGGCGCCTTCGTTGAGGACGCCGAGGTTCTGAGGCTGCGGTGTGCCGCCTTCGGCCACGGCAGTGAACGTATAGCCGGCCTGCGAGAGCAGGATGCGCGGGCGACGCTGCTGGGTCACCTGCAACGTGACGCGCACCACCTGGTCCGGCAGCCCGTCGGCGGTAATGATGACCGAGCCGGTCTGGGTGCCGGGGGCGAGGCGGCGCGTATCGAAGACAACCGGAACTTCCGACGATTCGCCGGCGCCGAGGGTGACATTGACGCCGCTGAGGCTGACGTTCATCCAGCCCTCAGTGCCGTCAAAGCGGGGCGCGGCGGCAAAGCGGAGCGTACCGGAGCCGGCGTTGGTGACGCGGATGCGGGTCTGGGCGGTGTTGGGAATCTCCAGGCTTTGCGTGATCTGCGGGGGGCTGACGGAAAGGCGCGGCGGCTGCGGCGCGGCGACGGTAAGGATGACACCGACGGCGGCGGGGGCGGCGACGGTGGACGATGCCTGGATGACCGCTTCGTACGTTCCGGGAGCCAGCGAACGGGCATTGGCGGTGAACTGCACGCTGGCCGGGGCGGCGACGTTACTGTCGTCGATGGTGATCCACGGAGCATCGGCAGATAGGGTAACCGGCACGCCGGCGCGCGAGGCGCCGATGGGCAATGCCTGGGGCCCGGAGACGTCGCCCTGGAAAAGGGAGATACGGATGGGCTCCGGCGGGAGGCCGATGCTGACCTCGCTTTGTTCGATGACGCGCACGCGGCCGGAGCCCCAGTCGGAAACGAAGAGACGGCCGGCGGAATCGACGGCGAGGCCCAACTGCAGATCGACGAAGCTGGCGTCGACAGCACGGCCGCCGTCGCCCTCATTGAGGCGGCGTCCGGTGCCGGCAACGGTAGTGATGATACCTGCGGTGTCGATTCGGCGAATCCGGTTGTTGCCGCGGTCCAGGAAGAAGATGTTGCCCACGCCATCGACGGCGATGCTGCCGGGGGAGTTGATACGCGCTTCGGTAGCCGGGCCGCCGTCGCCGGAGAAGCCGAAGGTGGCGGTGCCGGCGATGGTGCTGATGATGCCGTCTGGCCCGATGCGGCGGATGCGGCTGTCGACGGTGTCGGCCACCAGGATGGAGCCATCGGCCGTTAAGGCCAGGCCCAGGGGCCGGCGGAAGCTGGCTTCGGTGGCCGGACCGCCGTCGCCGAAGTAACGGTCCTGGCCGTCGCCGGCGATGGTGCGGATGTTGCCGTCCGGCCCGATGCGGCGGACGCGGCGGTTGCCGTACTCGGCGATGACGATGCCGCCTTCGGCGTCGATGGCAATGTCGGCGGGCTGGCTGAGGCGGGCACGGGAACTGGGGCCGTCATCGCCGGTGAAGCCGGACTGGCCGTCGCCGGCGATGGTGCGGATGATGCCTTCGGTATCGATGCGGCGGATACGGTTGCCGCTCCATTCGGAGATATACATCTGGCCCAGCGAGTCAAAGGCAATGCCGCGTGGGCCGCTGAACAGGGCCTCGCGGGCGGGACGTCCATCGAAGCAGCAGCCGCCGGGGGGCATGCCGGCATAGCGGCTGAAGACTCCGTCGGTGCTGATGCGGCTGACGATGGCGCGGCCGGTGTCGGCGACATAGAGATTGCCTTCCGGGTCGAACGTGAGGCCTGTGGGGATGTCGAAGTAGCCGAGCGAGGCGGGAGTACCGTCTTCGGTATTCAGGTAGCCGGCGCCGCCTGCGTAGCGGCGAACGTTGCCGCCCGAGACGATGCCGATGCATTCGCACTGGACGTCGGTATAGAGGACTTGGCCGGCGGGCGTGAGCAGTAGCGAGAGCGGGGCGCCGACGGGACGCTGCAGTGCGGGGCCATCCTG
Organism: Bryobacterales bacterium; assembly: GCA_016789745.1. GTDB lineage: Bacteria > Acidobacteriota > Terriglobia > Bryobacterales > Bryobacteraceae > CADEFT01. Next base: position 4,048 of record JAEUQF010000434.1, on the reverse strand, counting down.
CGTGGGCAGGACGACGGCGGTGCCCGCGATGTGCCGCAGGGTGCCGGACGGATCGACGCGGAGGATACGGTAGCCGTTGAACTCCCCAATAAAGAGATTGCCGGCGGAATCGAGAGCCAGTCCGGCGGGGTCGCGCAGAGGCGATTCGACGGCGCGCACGTTGTCGCGGGAATAATCGCGAGTGCCGTTGCCGGCGACGGTGCTGACGACGCCATCGGGGCTGATGCGGCGCACGCGCTGGCCGTTGAACTCGGAAAAGTAGATGGAGCCGTCAGGAGCGACAACCACGGCGTAGGGCCGGACCGCGGCGAGGGTGGCCGGACCGCCGTCGCCTGAGGAGGCGTCGCGGCCAAGGCCGGCGATGGTGCGGATGAAGCCGTCGCGGCCGATGGCGCGGAGGCGGTAGTTGTCGCGGTCGACGATGAGGAGTTGCCCGGCGCGGGTGTAAGCCAGGCCCATCGGAAAGTTCAACGAGGCGCGCGCCGCCGGGCCGCCGTCGCCTCCGAAGCCTCGGGTGCCGGTACCGGCGAAGGTGGAGATGGTGCCGGAGGGAGTGACGCGGCGGATACGGTTCTGAAACGCATCGGCGATGTAGAGGTTGCCGTCATCATCGAAGGCGAGGCCGCGCGGGTTGTCGAGAGAGGCGTTGCGGGCCGGGCCGCCATCGCCCGAGGCGCCGGCAAAGCCGTTGCCGGCGACTACCTCCAGGCGTCCATCGCGGAGGCGGAACACCATGTGGTTCGAGGCGTCGCCAAAGTAGAGGTTTCCGGCACGGTCATAGACCATGCCGTCGAGCCAGCCGAGCGGGGCCGGCAGGGCGGCTTTGCCGTCGCCGGGGAAGATCCAGTCGCGGCCGGCAAACGTGGATATGATGGATTGGCTAAAGGCAGGCGTCAGACCCGCGACTAACAACAGCGCCCAGACACGCAAATGCAAAACGACACCTCCGACCTTGGCTTCATGATACACGTATCGCTTGCCCACACGGTATACGCGGAAACCGTGAGCGAAAGCCATCGCGGAGGCGCCGATTAGCGGGTTTCCACCCAGTCGAAGGGAGTAGTCTGGTAGATTTCGTTCACCCAGTTGCCAAATAGAAGGTGCGCCTGGCTGCGCCAGCGGTTCTCCGGCTTGCGGGCCGGATTATTGTCGGGGAAGTAGTTGCGAGGCACCTTGATTTCCGAGCCGGAATCGAGGTCGCGATGGTATTCGGCGCCGAGCGTGGTGGAGTCATACTCCAGGTGATTGAACATGTGGACAGCGCGGCAGAGCGGATCGTCCACCAGGCAGAGGCCGGTTTCCGGGCTTTCGGCGAGCACGACCAGGCCGCGGCCTTCGGGCAGATCCTGGCGGCGAACTTCGGTCCAGCGGGAGACGGGCACCCAGAACTCGTCGGAGAAGCCGCGCAGGTAAGGGGACGCGGGGGCCAGCGTGTGGTGGGTGAAGATGCCGAAGGCCTTCTCGGGCAAGTCGTGTTTGGGGACGCCGTGGAAGTGGTGGAGCGCGGCTTGGGCGCCCCAGCAGACGTTTAGCGAGCGATGGACATGGGTTTGCGTCCAGTCGAAGATGCGGCGCAGTTCATCCCAATAGCTGACCTGTTCGAAGGGCAGGTGTTCGACGGGCGCGCCGGTGACCAGGAAACCGTCGAAGCGCTCGTGCTGCACCTCTTCCCAGGGGCGGTAGAAAGAGATGAGGTGCTCCATGGGCGTGTTGCGCGCCACGTGATTGGTGATCCGGATGAGGCTTAGTTCCACCTGCAGCGGCGTAGCTCCGATGAGGCGCGCAAACTGCGTTTCGGTGGCGATCTTGTCCGGCATGAGGTTGAGCAGGCCGATGCGGAGCGGGCGAATGTCCTGACGGATGGCGTCGGTCTCGCGCATGACCATGACGCCTTCGGCTTCGAGTACAGCGCGCGCGGGCAGGTTGTCGTGAATCTTAATCGGCAAGCAGCTTCGGTCCTTCCCAAAGAACAGGAGACGGAGAGCTTTGGTTTGTGGCGGTTCCGTTTCGTTGCCGGTCTTGGGCCACATCCTCCCTTTCTGAAGGGAGCGCCACCTTGCGCGGAAAGCAGGTTGGCGTTGGGCAATCGTCCCCAACTCTTGATGCGATGCGCCACCGCTCGGCGACGCTATCTATTTCAGGATAGCAACTTTCGTACTGGATTTGGAGGCCAATGGATAATTTTGTTGACAGACCCACTCGAAGGTGGTAGATTTCTGAAGGAAAGGAACACCGTGCGTCAAAACTCACCAAGACGGCTCAGCGAAACTCGCAACGGCTTTGGCGCGGCACACGGTATCCTGCGTTCTCTCTAACCCCGTCAACCCGCGTCTGACAACTCAACCTACCCATTGATCTATCGACAAGGAGTCGGTATGACGACGGAAGAGTCGCTACGCCGGCACTTCTGCCGCATGGGTGCCCGTGTCCGCATTGTGGACGCCGGGCGCCTGGAGGCGAAGGTCCGGATTGACGTTGGGCGCGATCGCGAAGGGGAATACTTCGAGATCCTGCGCCACAGCGAAGTATGGCCCGAGGTTCTGGACGTGCAGCCGCGGCTGCGGCACCTGGTGCTGTTGGTGCGCGATGGGCGAGCCAAGAACAAGTTTCTATTGGGCCACGATGAACGCCACTGGTTCGCCGCCGCTGTACCGGGCGACCATGTACACGATGTGCGTACGGCCATCGAGAGCCTGCGTCCGGCCGAGGCCGAAGGGCGCGCTGCCATCCGCCAGGGCGAGTGGTTTTTCGTTGCCGATCCGAGTGTTCCCGATAAGAACGCCGTGATCCATCGCAACGAGCCGCTGAGCCGTGGGTCTGGCAGCAAGCCCCACATCTGCGCCGAACTGACGCGCCGGAACGGGGTGACCGTGATGGTGTGCCCGCGGTATCCGACCGGTGTGACGGTGGACGAGTGGGAGCGGCTGATCGCGGACAACGAGCGGCTGCGCGGATGGGCCTGGCGCCGGATGACGCGCGACGCCGAGGTGTTCGCGCGCGGCGACGTGCGGCATCCGGACCATAAGACGATCCACCTGGACGGCTGGCATCGTGTGTATCTGAACCGGGAGCGCGAGGCGCGGCATGCGCCGCAGATCGCGTTCCTCGACTAACGGACAGACGGAAGAATATAGAAAGGAATCGCTTTGGGCGAACAAAGCAAGGCGGAGGTGCGCGTGATCGCATCTCCCCAAAACTGGATTGAGGGCGAGGCCGTGCGGCAGTTGGAGAAGACCGCCTCGCTCGAGGGGATGCGGCTGGCAGTTGGGCTGCCGGATCTGCATCCCGGCAAGGGCAGCCCGATCGGCGCGGCATTCGCGGCGGAAGGCTGGATTTACCCGACGCTGGTGGGCAATGACATCGGCTGCGGGGTGGCGTTGTTTGAGACCGACCTGCGAGCCAAGGGCGCGGGACGGCGGGAGTCGTGGGCCGAGCGGCTGCGCGGCTTGGAGGACGCCGATGCGGACGATGCGGCGGCGTTTCTGGAGGCGCGTGGCGTGGCTCCGGCGGGCTTTGAGGTCTCGCTCGGTACCATTGGCAGCGGCAATCACTTCGCCGAGTTGCAAGTTGTAGAGAGCGTGGCGCCGCAGGCCGGGGAGTTCGGGCTGGACCGCGACGCGGTGTACTTGTGCGTGCACAGCGGCTCGCGCGGGTTTGGCGAGCGGATCCTGCGCGGGCATGTCGAGCGGTTTGGGGCCGGCGGGCTGCAAGAAGGGTCGGAGGAAGCCGGTGTGTATCTGGAGCGGCACGGGCATGCGATGGCGTGGGCACGGGCAAATCGCGAACGGATCGCCGAGCGGATGCTGGGGCGGCTGAAGGCCGGCGGGCGGCGGTTGTTGGACGTGTGCCACAACTTCGTGGAGCGGGCCGATGTGGGCGGCGTCCACTGCTGGCTGCACCGCAAAGGCGCGGCGCCGTCGACCGCGGGCGCGGTGCTGATTCCAGGCTCGCGCGGGGCGTTCAGCTACCTGGTACGGCCGCGCGAAGCCAGCGAAGAGAGCGCGTTTTCGCTGGCGCACGGGGCGGGACGGAAATGGTCGCGATCGGA
>JAEUQF010000370.1 GCA_016789745.1 Bryobacterales bacterium | reverse complement strand
AAGGCTTCACGCCTGTCGTATTCCCAGCTGAGGCTGCGCAGGCGCTGGGGCAGCAGGTCATCCTGGCGGCAAGCGATGGCTGGGTGCGTCTGAGCCGGGAGACCCTACCAACCGTGAAACCCTTGCCCGCGACGGTGCCGGGCTCCGATGGCACCTTCCGCTCCAGAGCCGTCGAGTACTTCCGCCGTATCGTGGCCGATGCGCTGAAGATGCCGGCCGGCGAGATCTCCGCCACCGAACCGCTGGAGGCTTACGGGATCGACTCCATCCTCATCAACCAGATCAACGCGCGGCTTCGGTCCACCTTCGGTGACATTCGCAGCACGCTGCTGTTCGAAGCCCAGACTGTGGAAGCGCTGGCCGAGCACTTCCTACAAAAGGAGCGCGAGGCGCTCGAACGTGTGTTGGGCGAAACGCCGATGCCCGTGCCACCGCCCGCCGCAACGCCAATCGCATCCGCTCCGGTTCCCGCCGTAGAGGCGATCGCGATCATCGGCATCAGCGGTCACTACCCGCAGTCTGAAGGGCTCGCCGGCTTCTGGCGGAACCTGTCCGAAGGCAAGGACTGCGTAACGGAAATCCCCGCCGACCGTTGGCCCCTGGAGGGCTTCTTCGAACCCGACCCCGAGCAGGCCGCGGCACGCGGCAGAAGTTACAGCAAATGGGGAAGCTTCCTCAACGGCTTCGCCGATTTCGATCCGCTCTTCTTCCAAATCCCGCCCAGCGAAGCGATAAGGATGGATCCGCAGGAGCGGCTATTCCTGCAGGCCGCCTGGGAGGCCATGGAAGATGCCGGCCATACCCGCGCCATGCTGGCGCAACGCTACAGCGGCCGCATCGGTGTCTTTGCGGGTATTTCCCGCACGGGTTTTGATCTTTGCGGCCCTGCATTTGAAAAGGCAGGGGCACGCTTCCAACCACGTACGTCGTTCAGTTCCGTAGCCAATCGCGTCTCCTACCTGTTGAATCTGCATGGCCCCAGCATGCCTGTCGACACGATGTGTTCGTCGTCACTGACGGCCATCCATGAGGCTTGCGAGCACCTCCGCCGCGGCACCTGCGACCTGGTCTTCGCCGGGGGCGTTAACCTCTTCCTGCACCCGTCCAGCTACGTGGAACTGAGCGCCAGTGGCATGTTGTCGAAAGATGGTCGCTGTAAAGCTTTCGGCGCGGGCGGCGATGGCTTCGTGCCGGGCGAAGGCGTCGGTGTCGTGCTTTTGAAGCCGCTCCAGCGCGCGTTGCAGGATGGCGACAATATCCACGCCGTCATTCTAGGCAGCAGTGTGAACCACGGCGGCAAGACGAATGGCTACACGGTTCCCAACCCCCTGGCGCAGGCGGATCTGATTCGCGCGGCGCTGGACCAAGCCGGTGTGCACGCCAGAACCATCAGCTACATCGAAGCTCATGGAACGGGCACCGAGTTAGGGGATCCCATCGAGATCACGGGCCTGCAGCAGGCCTTCGAGAAGGACACGCAAGAGACAGGCTTCTGCGCCATTGGTTCGGTGAAGTCGAATCTCGGGCATCTGGAAGCCGCGGCAGGCATCGCGGGTCTGACGAAGGTGGTGCTGCAGATGAAGCACGGCCGGCTGGCACCCAGTCTGCACACCGAGTCGCTGAACCCGAACATCAACTTCAGCCGCACTCCGTTCTTCGTTCAGAAGGATGCTGCGGAGTGGCGGGCGTATCCT
>JAEUQF010000411.1 GCA_016789745.1 Bryobacterales bacterium | reverse complement strand
ATGAAGCAGTTCAACGGCAGCAAGGCCCGCTTCGACGTGGGGCGCGAATCCTACGCGCTCTATAAGGAAGACCCCAAGTCCACCGACGTCATCGCCGACCCCTATGTGCGTCGCCCGGGCAGTTTCAACCGCGCCGCCCCGCAGCACATCCGCAACTTCCTGGAATGTGTGCGCTCGCGCCAGCAGCCGAACGCGCCGGTGGAGGCCGGCCAGGCCACGAATGTGATTCTCTGCCTCGCCATGGATAGCCTCCGCCAGGGCAAGCGCATGGACTTCAAACCGCGCGCTTGATCCCGAGAAGAATAATTTCGCCTCCCATGATCGAGTTCCCCCTGCTTTTGCGTAAGTAAGGGCAACTGGAGGACCGCGGCCCGATCCTTGCCATGAGGCCCGGCCTCCCTTTTTCAGTGGAGGAAATGAACCTTGTTCCGGATCTGTATCGGCTTACTCTCCTTGTCCCTCCTGCCTGCCAGCGGGGCGACCGTGTACGATAACGGCGCCCCGCTGGTCGGCCAGGTCCGCGATATCTCGCTGTTCCGCAGCGCCGATGATTTCGTGCTTGCCTCGAATGGCAATATCGCCGCTGTTCGCTTCTGGATCTCGTCCACCTCGCCCATCGTCGCCGACCCGCAAACCAACTTCAGCGGCTCCATCAGCTATGCCTTCTATGCCGATTCGTCCGGCAGCCTGGGGACGCTGCTGGCGTCCGGCACTGTCTCCGGAGTCACCGCGGTGCCGACGGGCTCCATCCACAGCGGCACCAACGCCGGCATGAGCGTCATCGATCTGGATCTCACGTCTCTGGTAGCGCTGGCCGCCGGCACCTACTGGCTGGAGTTGCACGAAGGCCCCACGCTCAGCACGTCCGATAGCACAAACATCGGCTGGGAAGCCTCAGCGAACTCTGGCGGCAACGCGCTGCAAGGGCTCGCCGCGAACGGGCTGCCCACCAGCGGCACGCTCAACAATCTCGCCTTCCAACTCTTTGATACCCCATTCAACAACACCGCCACCGTCCCCGAACCCGGCACACTTGGCCTGGCGGCCCTGGCCTTGATCGCCATCGCAAGCACTCGCAAAAAGAGCTGACCGCTGTCCGCTGACGGCTGACCGCTGACAGCTATAATCAACCTAGTGGCCGATTCCCCAGACACCCAAGTCGGCGTTCTTCACCTTCACACTTACTTCTTCTTCCCGTTCTCCATCGATAAGCCGTTCGTCGCCGGCAACCATCCGGAGTCCTGGAAGAACAAGACCAGTTGGATCGACGGCGTCGACGACTGGATCCTGGCGCATCATCGCAACGATTCCGCTATTGTCAAACGGCTCGGCGGCTGGAAGCGTGCCGCCTACACGCGCTTCGACATGGAGTCGCCTGCCTACCAGGACATGGTCTTCTTCCATCCGTTCGTGCGCCGCGTCTTCTTCGATACGGCCGGCGCCGGAGGAGAGAGCCTGCTGCGGGTCTACTGCATCCCCGTCGACGAGCATCGCGTTTTCTTTGAAGCCGACGACGCCCGGGGCCGCCAGGCGCGCCTCCAGGTAACCGACCTACGAATGTTTGTCTTCGCCAACGGCATCGGCATTCTGTCACTTGGCGTGGAAGCCTATCGCCTCACCGCGCGCGAAGCGTTGTGGATCAACGAATCCATGCGCAAGGTCTACCCTTCCAGCAGCCGCCAGTTTCGCGAAGGCCGTTTCCCCAAGCGCATCGCCTTAACCATGGAAGAAGGCGGCTCCGTCAGCACGCTCGCGGAAGAGAACTTCCAGGATTGCGCGGGCATGATCGGCTTCCTGCCTCCGCTCGCCAGCACCATCACTTCCCTGCTCTACTTTGCCGACTACGCCAAAGGCGAGTTTGAGCCCGTGCTAGACGAGCGCATGATCGTCTACACCTACGCCGCCATCGACCCCACCACCGTCCCGGAAGGCTACGAAGCCACCGAAGACTACCGCATCCTCATCAGCCGCTTCCTCTACATCGACCGCTGGGGCGACGACTATCGCTACGACCGCTACTTCATCCGCCAGCAGATGCTGCGCCAGCTCTACACCCGCTGGGCCCACCAGGGCACCTACTACGGCGCCACCAGCTACAGCAACGTCACCGTCTGCCTGGGCAACTTCGATTGCGATGAGCACCAGCTCTGCGAAGGCTTCCTCATCCACCGCATGTTCGACGGCCGCTACTACCTGATGGCCATCGTAGCGCTGTTCTATCGCGCCACGCTGCTGCACTTCGCCGAGCTAAGCGCCCTGGTCTCGCGCACGCTCTACATTGACCAGCAGGACGACAAACTCACCATCGAGAACATCAAGCTCGCCAATGACCTGCGTTCGGAGTTCCTGCACTTCGCCAACTACTGGTACTTCGACGAACTCGCCAATAAAGAAGAAGAGATCGACCACTTCCTGCTACAGTGCCGCGAATACCGCACCGACACGATGAAGCACGAGATCGAGGAAGAGGTGGAGAAACTCAACGCCTCGCTCCACAATTACTTCCAGTTCCGAAACACGGAAGCCGTTAACCGTTTGGCGATGCTCAGCCTCATCTTCGGTGCCGGCGCCGTGCTCACCGGCTTTTTCGGCATGAACTTCTCGCGCGAGTTTGCGGCGGTGTTGTTTGAAGGCCGCCGTGATCCCTGGATCCACTACACCGCCGTCATCGGCGTCGCTGTCATCGCGATGGGTGCCCTGCTGTTCGGCTTCTATGTGGTGGCCGCCAACTGGAGCGACTACAAGCTCATTCTACTGCCCAAAAAAGCCGGCACGGCACGCCTGCCCGCACCCGATCCACCCGAGGACAACATCCCCAAAGCTTGACCCCTATGCGCCTTCGACTCAGTCTTCTGCTCCTGGCTTCGGCCCTTGGCTTCACGGCCACCAAGCTCCCCGTGCGCAGCCGCAGCGAACACAACGGGCAGTGGCGGGTGAACGAACAGTCCATCGCCTTTGACCCCGAACACACCGCCATCATTCTCTGCGACATGTGGGACAAGCACTGGTGCCGCGGCGCCAACACCCGCGTCGGCCAACTCGTCCAAAAGGCTGAGCCCTTCCTCCAGCAACTGCGCAAGAAGGGCGTGCTGGTCATCCATGCGCCTTCGAACACGATGGACTTTTATGAAAGCGCCCCGCAGCGGAAAGCCATCCTCGCGCTGCCGTCCGTGCCGCCGCCGCAGGAACGTATTCTGCCCGATCCGCCCCTGCCCATCGACGACACCGACGGCGGCTGCGACACCAGCGGCGACAAGATGTACCGAGCCTGGACACGCCAGCATGCCGGACTCACCATAGGCCCCGACGACCTCATCACCGACAACGGCACCCACGTCTACAACGCGCTGCGGCATCGCAGGATCGAAACGCTGCTCATCATGGGGGTCCACACCAACATGTGCATCCTCAATCGCACCTTCGCCATCAAGCAGATGACCAGGTGGGGTGTGCGCTGCCTGCTGGTGCGCGACATGACCGATGCCATGTATGATCCCCAGGACCGCCCGTTCGTCAGCCATGACCGCGGCACCGAACTGGTCGTCGAACACATCGAGAAACACTGGGCGCCGTCGGTGCTGTCCGCGCACATCCTGGCGGCGCTTCGCTGATCTATCGCCGCACCCCTAACACCCGCAGCGCCACCCGCCCGATCCATCCCCGCTGCGAGGACCGCAGAAAGGCCCGCTCCAGCGCTGTCACCAGCCAAGGCGGCTCAAACTCCGGATCCTGCGCCTTCCGTCTCTCAAGAATCCCCGCCAGCGTCTCCCGAGGCTGTTCCCGGAACGCATCCAGCATGGCCGTCTGGTGCACGCAGCCTATCGTGCAAAACGGCGCGCAGCCTTTCTTCTCGCCGAACGCCCGCGCCATTTCCGCCGCACCGTACTCGGACAGCGGAATCCCCGGCCGCCCCCGCTGCTGCGAACAGTAGTGCACCAGCCCGTCCTCGCAGATATAAAGAAACCGCGCCCCGGCCCGGCAATGCCAATCGTTCGGTAGCCCGCGCGTGATGTTCTGCTGAAACCGGTCATAGTGCGCGAAGCTGAACAGCCCGCCGCCCAGCCCGATCACGCGCTCCCAGACCCCCTGCCGCTCCGGATCCAAAGGCCGCAACTGCCCCTCGCCATCGTGGATCACTCCCACCGTACTGCCGAATCCCAGCCCGCGCGCTCGCACCGCGATCGTATGCGCATCACCGGGGTTGCGGATGCCCGCCCCTAGCACTGAATTGATGGTGACCGCGAAGTCAGCGTGTTCCGCCAGCCACACCAGCTTCTTATCCAACACCTGCAGGCTCTTCTTCGACACCTCGTCCGGCTTCACGTTGTCGATGCTGATCTGCAGGTAATCCAGCCCCGCGTTGTTGAGCCGGCCGATCCGCTCCGGGGTCAGCAGCAACCCATTGGTGATCAGCGTCACCAGCATGCCATGGCGGCGCCCGCGCGCAATCAGCAGGTCCAGGTCCGGATGCAGCGTCGGCTCCCCTCCGCTGAACGTTAGGATGGTGGTGCCCAACTCCGCCAGACGGTCGATGCGGCGCAACATCTCTGCCGTTTCCACCGGCGCCGAACGGTCGTCAAACTCATTGCAATAGGCGCACGCCAGGTTGCAGCGGCGGATGGGAATCACTTGCGCCAGGATCGGATGCCCGGTGGAGGCCATCGCCTTGGCGAACATACGCGTCTCCCGGTACCGGCGTTCCACCAACCGCAGCCTGCGCCGTAGCCCCATTCCCCCATGGTACGCCGCCCAAGCGAATTTCCTGTTAACATCGCCGCACGCCGTCCGTTATACCCGGCGAGAGACCCATGTCAGAAGCAATCTACCCCACTATCGCGGTGACCTCGCTGATCGTCGCCTCAGCGATCGTCCTGAAGACCGCCCTCCATACGTTCGGCAAGGTACGGCGGGACCGCCACATGGCCGAGATCCAGAACAAGCTGCTCGACCGCCTCGGCACCGCCCCGGACGTCATGACTTACGTCAACAGTGACTCCTACAAGCGCCTGTTTGAAGCCGCGCCCACCGGCCGCAACGAGTATGTCTCCCGCATCCTGAACGGCCTGCAGGCCGGGCTCGTATTGCTTCTGGTGGGGGTTTCGATGTACATGATGTCCGGCTCGGTCCCGGAACCCAGGGATATGCAGGGCATGCGGATTCTGGCCTCCATCCTCACGGCCATCGGGCTCGGCCTGGTGATCTCCACGGCCTGGAGCCAGCAGATGCTGCGGCACTGGGGCCTGATCGAACAGAAGAAGCACTCCGACACTGAGGCGCGGTGAATCCTGCACATCCATTGGCGCTGACCGCGGAGGCCTTTGAGCACTTCCACGCGCTTACGGCCCGTCCGTTGAAGGCCTATCTACTGCGGCTGGTTCCCAACGGCGCCCTCGCCGAAGAACTGCTGCAGGAGGCCTACTTCCGCTTTCTGCGCTCGGCCGCCGGCGATCTATCCGAACGCGAGCAGCGCGCCTACCTGTTCCGCATCGCCACCAACCTCGCCCACGACGTGTATCGCTCCAAGGCCGAAACGGCCGAGGCCTTGCCGGAGGAACGCTACCTGCCCAGCGCCGCGGCTCAGGCGGACAAGGCGCCGGTGGAAGACATGCGCCGCATGTTGGACAAACTCTCCCCGCGCGAACGGGAACTGGTCTGGATGGCGTATGTGGAAGGCTCCAGCCATCGCGAGATCGCCGACACCATCGGCGTGCGCGAGATCAGCGTCCGCCCCATGCTGTTCCGCGCCAAACAGAAGCTGCTAACGTTGTTGAAGGGAATCGGCTATGGAAGCGCCCTGCGCTATTAAGAACGTCATCCTGCAATCGCCGCCCGGACAACCGCTGTCGGCGAACCTGGCCCGCCACGCCACCGCCTGCCCGGCCTGTGCGGAAGCCCTGTGGCTGCAGACGCTCGCCGCCGACACCGCCGCGCCCGATGTAACCCCCGCCGGCCTAGTCTACTGGCGCGCCGAACTGCGCCTCCGCAACGAACGTCTCGAAAAGGCACTCCGTCCCGCCCGCCTCATGCAGGCCGCCTTGCCGATGGTACTGGCAGGACTCGGCGCCGCCACCGCCTGGTATGCCGAACAGCCCGGAGTGCTAATCGCCGCTATTCTGTTCGCCCTGTTGTCGGCTGCCTCGCTGTACATCACACGCTCGGCGTGAAGTTGGCGAAGTCCACCCGGTCCATCGCCAGAAACTCGCGGATGTGGGGGTGTTCGGATTCCTGGAGTTGCGCCACCGGCCCGAAGAAAATCACTTCGCCCTTGTGCAGCACCACCACACGGTCCGCCACCTGCTCCATCAAATCCAAATCATGCGTGACGATTACCGACGTCAACTTCAACTGTTTCTTTAAACGCTGCATCAGCGTGCACAGATGGCTGGACATGATCGGATCCACCATCGTGGTCGGCTCGTCATACAACACGCACTCGGGCTGCGCCGCCAGCGCCCGCGCAATGGCCACCGCCCGCTTATGCCCCACCGAGAGATCGGTGGGATAGGAATCGGCCAACTCCTCCAGATCCACCATCCGCAGCAGCCCGGCCACCACGTCCTCGCGGTTCTGCTCGTTGTAGTCCTCGCGCAGCTCCATGGAAAACAGAATGTTGTCGGCCACCGTCATCGAATCGAACAACGCGCCGTTCTGGAACACCATGGTCACTTTGCGGCGAATCTGCCGCATCTGCTGCTCGTTGAAATCGGTGATATCGGTATGGGAGACAATCACCCGCCCCTGGTCCGGCTTCAGGAATCCCATGATGTGGCCCAGCGAAACCGACTTGCCCACACCGCTCCTGCCGATGATCGCCACCGTCTCTCCGGGATCTACCGCAAAATTGGCGTCGACTAAAACCGGGTAGTCGAACGTCTTATACACGTGCCGGAACTCGATGTAGTGGGGGTAGCGATCCGTCATGCCCTCTCTCTATCTTCTATCCTCTCCCATTCTTCGGGCGTATTGGCGTTGCGCACGCATTCTTCGCTGACGGCGAAGTGGTCCACCCGCAGCCCGTGTAAAGCATCGCGCACTTTCCAGCGCCCCTCGGCCAGCGCCGCCTCCAACACCGGACGGCATGTGGCGCGGTACGCGGCCAGCAGCGGCTCCTCATACCCGCCCGGGCCCTGGGCCAGAACCGCATCGGCGGAGCCCGCCAGCGCATGAGCTGCCAGTTCGCCCAACACCTGGCGCGAGAGGTTCGGCATGTCGCACGCCACCACCAGCGTCCATTCGGCTTCACTCCTCGCCAACGCCGTCACGATGCCGCTCAGCGGGCCCGAACCGCGCGCGGCGTCTTCCACCACCGGCCATCCCAATTGCCCGAACTGCGCTGGCGGCCCGATCAGCATCACACGGCCTGCGGCGGCCTCCGCCTCTCCGGCGATATGCTCCACCAGCGTGCGGCCGCGAAACGGCAGCAGCGCCTTGTTGCGGCCCATGCGCCGGCTTTCGCCGCCAACCAGAACAGCGGCCTGCAATTTTCTCAGAAACATCCGGATACACCTAGGGGTTTCACGTTAGTCCTTGCCTCTTCATTCCAAGCTATACTAGGGGGAAACAGAATGGTGCGGTTTTGTTCTTGCTTGTGGATTCTCGCGCTCAGTTGTGCCGTTGCTTCGGCACAGTCGCAGAACCGCAAGGTCATCACGGTCGGTGCGGATCCTTCCAGCGGACGCCTGGTGCGCCGCGTCATCCAGCCGCGCCTCATTGCGCCGGTTGTTGTGAAGACCGCCGAAACGCCCGCTCCGAACAACACGCCCGGGCTGCAACTGGGTCCCGATGCCTCGGTGAACGAGATCGTGGAAGCGGCCGCCAAAAAGCACAACGTGGATCCGCTGCTGGTACATTCGGTCATACAGGTGGAAAGCGCCTACAATCCCTACGCGGTGTCGCGTGCCGGGGCGCAGGGCCTGATGCAATTGATCCCCTCGACGGCGCGGCAATTGGGCGTCCGCAATCCCTTCGACCCGAAGGAGAACATCGAAGCGGGCGTGCGCTACCTGAAGCAGCTTCAGGAAACGTTCCGCGACGACCGGCTGGCCTTGGCCGCCTACAACGCCGGCCAAGGTGCGGTGAACCGCTACGGCAACCAGATTCCGCCTTACGCCGAGACCCAGAACTATGTGTATCAGGTTGGCAAACGTTGGGGTGCGGCCCGCCGCGCGTCCGAGCAGCAACGGCCGGCGCAGGCAGTGACCCAGCCGGAGGCCCCGAAGATTGAGTCGTTCACCGATGCCGAAGGCCGGCTTGTGCTTCGGATGCAGTAACGTTTCATGCGCATGAGGAGGGCGTGCCGCTAATGTTCGCTGATGCAGGTCGTTTGATGCGGTCCCGGATCCTGTCCCTTGCCGGCCTGACGCTGCTCAGCCTGCCTTCCCAGCTTCCCGCCGCGGGGCTGTCGATCACGGCTGTTCGTTTCTGGTCATTGGGCGAAGTGACACGCATCGCCATCGAGACCGATGGCACCTTCCAGTTCCGTTCCGAAAAGCTGGCAAAACCGCAGCGCGTCTTCTTCGATCTCCAAGGCGCCCGGCCGCGGCTGGGCAACAAGGGCGTCCATACCATCCCGGTCAACGACCCGCGGCTCAAACAGATCCGCGTGGCCGAAAACCAGCCGGGCCTCACGCGCATCGTGCTGGATCTCGAAGAGGCGCAGGTGGAGATCACCACGTCACAGGCCGTCGCCCCGGACCGCTTGCTGATCGAAGTAAAGCCGGTCAACGCCGCCCCGCCCTTCTCCAAGCTCACCTTGTCGTCTTCCGGGGTGGAACGCATCCCGGTGCAATCGGCCTCAACGCTGCCTCTTCCCCAACCGGCCGCCAAGCCCCCGGTCCGCGCCCTGCTCCCCGAAGGCCCGGCACTCTCCACGCGGTCTTCGAAACGCCCGCAGCCGGTCGCAATGTCGCTCAGCCTGACACGCGTCCTGCGGCCCACCTCCCTGCCCCCGCCGCCCGCCATCGGTGCCGGTACCGCCGCCGAAGAACCCGTAATACCCGCCGCCCCGCTGCTGGCCCGCGTCGCCCCGCCTTCCTCCGCGCCCGAACCGCTCGCGACTCCCGCCGCCCCGCGGCGCACCTCGGCCGGCGACCGTACCCTCACCCGCATGCTGGGCCTCAAGATCCGCCGCGTCGTCCTCGACCCCGGTCACGGCGGCCATGACCACGGCACCACGGGCCCCGGCGGCGCTGTCGAAAAAGATCTTGTGTTGGATGTGGCCCGCCGCCTTGGCGCCCTGATCGAAGAACGCCTCGGCAGCGAAGTCTTCTACACCCGCTCCAAAGATAATTACCTCACGCTCGAAGAGCGCGTCGCCTTTGCCAACCAGAAGCGCGCCGACCTGTTCCTGTCCGTCCACGCCAACAGTTCGCCCATCAAATCCGCCGCCGGCGCCGAGACCTACTATCTCAGCTTCGCCCCTTCCCGCGCCGCCCAGGAACTCGCTGCCCGCGAAAACGCCGGCTCCCAGCGCAGCATCAGCGAACTGCGGGATATCGTGATGAAGATTGCCGCCCAGGAGAAGATCGGCGAATCTCGCGAGTTTGCCCTCAACGTGCAGTCGTCGCTCACCCGGCTCACCGGCGCTACCGCCGCCAAATCCGGCTCCCGCCGCGACCGTGGCGTCAAGCGCGCGCCCTTCATCGTCCTGATTGGCGCCAGCATGCCGGCCATCCTCACCGAGATCGGCTTCGTCACCAATCCGAAGGAAGAGAGCCTGTTGAAGAAGCCGGAGTATCGCCAGAAGCTGGCGGAATCTATCTACAAAGGCGTACAGCAATACGCCGATTCGCTGTCCCAGATGGAAGTGGCCCAGACGGCCAGACGCGTGCGAGGAGAATAGGGCACCCCTAGCGAGCGGCTGATTCCACCGGATCCGGCAACGGCAGCGTCACCGCCGCTGCCTGCCGCAGCATGCAGCGGTTCCGCCCAGCCGATTTGGCTCCATATAAGGCATCGTCCGCGGTACGAATCAGTTCGCTTGTGCTGATATCGTCGTCGGGAAAATACAGCGTGCCCCCCAGGCTTGCCGTGACGTGCAGCGACTTGCCTCCAACGTTGAATGGGGTATCCGAAAACGCCTGCCGCACGCCTTCGGCCCGCCCCCCCAAGCAGCCGGCATCACAGCCCGGCAGCACCACCAGGAACTCCTCCCCGCCATAGCGCCCCACCCCGTCATACGGCCGCACACTCCCGCTCAACCGCCGCGCTGCCTCACGTAGCACTTCGTCCCCAACCAGGTGCCCGTGCTGATCATTCACCAGTTTGAAGTGATCCAGATCCAAAAGGATCAGCGCCACCGGCGCCCGCTCCCGCCGCGCCCGCGCCTGCTCCTTCTCCAGATACTCCAGAATGCTGCGGCGATTCCATAGCCCGGTGAGCGCATCGCGCATCGCCTGCTCCCGCAACGCCTCACGCGCCTGCACCAACTCCGCCTGCAAGTCCAGAATCCGCAACCCGGTCCGCAACCGGACATTCAGCTCATTCTGATCAAACGGCTTGGTGATGTAGTCGTCGGCGCCCGATTCCAACCCCTCAATCAGGTCCTCGCGCTCCGACCGGCTGGTCAACAGCAGGATGTAAGTATACGGCTCCCGCGCCCGCTGCCGGACCATCTTGCAGATCTCCGGACCAGAGTAGCCGGGCATCATCCAGTCCAGGATCGCCAATTGCGGCGCGTCCCGCTTACCGAGTTCCTCCCATGCCTGTTCTCCGTCACGGCAGGACACGACATCATACCCCCAGCGCAGCAGGGTCTTTTCCAGCACTAACCGGGATGGGCCGCTATCTTCGGCGATCAGCACGCGCATGGGTCCATCTCCCAACCGTTTCCCCTATCACTGTCCCCCTCAGCGGCAAACCTGAGGGATTTCCTTTTCGATAGTGTACCCTTTTTACATGAGCGAACGAACGGCAGAGTTGCGGCGATTGTCTCATTTTGTCGTCGCTGATCAACCCACATCGTTGCCCGGTGGGACTCCCTCATCCTTCTGCACTTGCCGCACCTGGCGGCCACTCCCCCAATCCGCTCCGGCGTTGGGAGGCTCTCCTTTCTCATCGTCTTCGAACCGTAACAACCTGCAAATTCTGACGCTCATTCTTGTTGAAAAGAGTACATTCTCTGGTTTGTAACCACTTTACCGATAGCCGATGATCACCCTTCTCCTCCTCGCCCCCCTCGCCCTGCCGCCCTCGACCCTCGCCCAGCAGCCCTCCCTCCCCCTCCCTTCCTACCACCAAGCCCAAGCCACTGCTCCACCCGCCCCCGCCAACCTCCCCTGGTCCGGCCTCCAGGCCACTGCCTCCGACCGCGCCCTCTGGACCGCCACCCCACAAGGACTGTGGCGTCGCGACCCTAACCCCAAGTCCCACCCCGGTGACCGCAACCGCTTCTTCTCCGGCCGCCGCTGGCTCCCCGACGGCCCTATCGAAGCCCTATCCCCTGACAGCGAAGGTGGTATGTGGGTTAGAACCGCCACTGCCACCGCCCGCATTTCCCTCTCGCCCTTCACCCTAGCCCAAAAAGCCGCCGCCTTCGAAGCCCGCATCCCCCGCCACCTCCGGCATGGTTTTGTCGCCAACACCAACCTCACCGAGCCCGGCAACCTCGCCACCACCCAAACCCGCTCCGACGACAACGACGGCCTCTGGACCGCCATGTACGCCGCCGCCGAGGCCTACCGCTTCGCCGCCACCCAATCTCCGGAAGCCCGCACCCGCGCCGAACAGGCCCTGTCCGCCATCCTCGACCTCGAAGACATCACCGGCCGCCCCGGCCTGCCCGCCCGCAGCTACATCGTCCCCGGCGAGCGCAAACCCGGCGACGGCATCTGGTACCAATCCTCCCTCCGCAAGGAGGTGCAGTGGAAAGCCGATACCAGTTCCGACGAAATCGTCGGCCACTATTACGCCTTCTCCGTTCTCCATGACCACCTGCCCAACGGCCCGTGGCACAAACGCATGACGGCCACCTTACGCCGCATTACCGACCACATCCTGAATCACGGACTTACCCTCACCGACATCCACGGCCGGCCCACTTGGTGGGGGCGCTGGGATAAGGAGTACTTCGCCTCCCCACGGGGTCATGACGACGCGCCGCTCAATGCCATCGAGATCCTCAGCTTCCTCAAAACCGCCCACCACATCACCGGCGATGTCCGCTACCACCGCGAATACCTGCGCCTGGCCAACGCCGAAGGCTATGCGGCCATTGGCGCCGAGTTGCTCAAACGCTGCGGCCCGGCGGTCAATTACTCGGACGAGGAACTCGCCCTGCTCAGCTTCTATCCGCTGCTGCGCTACGAGAAAGACACCGCCCTGCTCGCCACCTACCGCGACGGCCTGAACCAGTGGTGGCAGAACATCCAGCGTGAAAAGAATCCGCTCTGGAACGCCATCTACCTGGCCGGCATCGGCAGGCCGCCTGGCAACGCGATCGCACTGCTTGAGGACGCCCGCTGGACGCTGGAACGCATCCCCATGGACCTGATCGACTGGAACGTGAGCAACCAGCACCGCACCGATATCGAGTGGGAACCCAACGCCGATCGCCATGGCCGCCGCCAGGCCAAGACCCTGCTCCCGCCTGATGAACGCCCCATCATGCGCTGGAACGGCAATCCCTTCCGCACCGACGGCGGCTCCGGCGGCCGCCGCGAAGAAGATGGCGTTTTCTTCCTATTGCCTTATTGGATGGCACGCGCTCTCGGCTATTTCCGATAGAAAGCCCAGGCGCACAAGCCCGCACGCCACGTTATAGTAGGAATTCAGGGGGCACTGTCATCCGGCAGCAAGAATCCCCATCGCAAAGGAGTCTAGGAGAATGCAGAACTCGGTGCTCGTGCCCATGGTGGTCGAGCAGACCAGCCGCGGCGAACGCGCCTACGATATCTACTCGAGGCTACTCAAAGAAAACATCATCTTCCTGGGAACCCCCATCGACGACCAGGTGGCCAACCTGATCATCGCCCAGATGCTCTTTCTGGCGGCCGAAGATCCTGAGAAAGATATCTCCCTCTACATCAACTCGCCGGGCGGCTCCATCACGGCGGGTATGGCCATTCTGGACACAATGCGCCTGATCGAGCCGGATATCGTTACCTATTGCGTGGGCCAGGCTGCCTCCATGGCGGCCGTGCTGCTGGCCTGCGGCACCAAGGGCAAGCGCTACACCCTGCCCCACGCCCGCATTCTCATCCACCAGCCCTCGATGAGCGGCCTTGCCGGCCAGGCCACCGACATCGACATCTACGCCCGCGAGATCCTGCGCATGCGCGAGACGTTGAACAATATCCTCGCCACCGCCACCAATCAGCCCGTGGACCGCATCGCCCGCGACGTCGACCGTGATTACATCATGGAAGCGCAGCAGGCCCTCGACTACGGCATGGTGGATCGCATCATCGCCTCGCGGAGCGACACCAATATCAAATAAATCCGCCTCGCCAGCCTTACACCGATCACCGCGGCTGCAGCAAGCCGGCGGCCGCGGCGATCGTCACCACGAAAAACACAAAGAACAGAAATCCATAGTGCATCCAGTGGCGCGTGTAGAGAATGATCTGCTCCACCCAGTGCCGGTCGTCATCTATGTCGGGAAGCCGCAGCAAGGTCTCGTGTCCTGCTTCGAGCATGACGCCACACGGCCCCCCAAAACCATGGACCAAGCCCCGGGCACACCCCCCATCCCGTACTGTAGCCACAGCCTTTTGGTACTAGCGTCCTACCGCACCGGCAGCGTCAACACTGGACTCAGCCGCGCCCCCATCGCCAACTGAATCGGTGGCATCGCCCCCAACCCCTCCGGCAGCTTCAGATTGATCTGCGTCACCCCGGCGAGCGTCGGCGCCGCACCCGCGTAGCGGATCAGCCCGTCACTCACCGGCTCCCCATTCAACAGAATCCGGAACTCGGCCCGCCGCAGCAGCTCCGCCGGACCCGTTGGCAGTTGCCGGAATGCCGTCTCCTTCACAAACCCGCCCAACCCGGTCGCCAGCAGGATCACATCGCTCCCGGCCTCCACTGGATTCTGCCGCGTGCGTACCTGCCCCGCCGCATCCATCAGCAGCGCCGTGTCACGGTCGTAGGGAAACAGCGCCGGCGCCGCTTCCTGCACCCGCAGCCGCACCACCGGCCCGGCCCGTCCATCCACGATCAGCCACACTTCCACCTCCGTCCGCGGCACCACAAACGAAGGCACCAGAAAATTGATCTGCGTGGGCGACACATACCACACCGGCACCGCCACCCCGCCCACCGACACCGTCACCCCGGTGCCCGGCAGTTGCACCGGCAACAGCCCTCCCTGCACGTCAGCGGCGCGCAGTTGCGCCGTCGCAAACGCCAGTTCTTCTCCGTAAATACTGGCAAACGTATCCGGCACCAGCACGGCTTCCCCGGTCAGGGCGTGCACCACGCTCGCCGCCGTGTAGCGCGGCGCCGCACGCTCCCCACAGCACATCGCCAACAATAGCGGCAGAAACAGCATTCCTAACGGGTAAGTGCCCTTCCCCTGCCGAAACTCTCACCGTTATGATGGTGTGGCATGCCTGCCACTACCCACGTCCGCCTCATTGCCCCCGATGTCACCGTCATGGAATTCAACGGAAGAATGCACACCGGCACCAACCTCAGCACGATTGAGGACGCCCTGCTCAAGTTGATCCGCACCGACGGCGTACGCAAACTTGTGCTCGATTTCGCCAACCTGGAACGCATCGATAGCGCAGCCATCGGCGTCATCGTCATGACGGTAGGGGAAATGGGAAAAAACGGCGGCACGACCCGGCTTTGTGGACCCAAGGGCATGGTAGCGGACTCGTTTGAAGTCGTCCACATGTCGCGCATCGCGCCCGTGGATGCCACTGTAGACGAGGCGATCGCCGCACTCTAGCCGCGACGCTTTGTCCCGGGGCGCACTCACCGTAGATCAAAGATCGTATCCGGCCCCGCGTTCTTCGGAGTCTCGAACACCTGCACCAGTTTGCGTTCGGTTACTGACACCACGGCGATCTTGTCCTCATCCTGCAAGCCCAGGAACATCACCTTACCATCGCGCGAAAGGCCCGCGGACAAGGGCTTGCCCGGGATCTTGATGGCCGCGATCTCCTTCATGCTGGCAATATCGGCAATCGCCGCGCCGCCCCATTGCTGCAGGTTGTAGACCAGCGTCTTCTCATCGGGCGTCATCGCAATCCGCGCCGCGCCCGGTTGGCTGACCTTGATCTCGCCCACCACCTTGCGCGTTGCCGTGTCGTTGGCCGAAATCGTCTGGCTGGCCGAGTTCGTCACATACATGCGCTTTCCATCGCGGGTCATTACGGCGCCCTGCGTGCGCTTGCCGGTCGCGATTGTCTGCACGGCCCCGCTAGCCAGATCCACCACCGCCACGTTGCCGGATGTCGAATTGCTCACCCACGCCGTCCTGGCATCCGGGCCGTAGATGACCATGTGCGGGTTCTCGCCTTTGACGTCGTACTTGCGCAATACCTTCCGCGCCGCGCCATCAATCGTCAGCATCCCGAACGGGTTCTCGATTGTTACCACGATGCGCCCGGTGCGGTCCACATCCAGCCCGTGCGGACGCCGGTACTGGCCCAAATCGATGATGCCCACCTTCGTCATCCGGTAAGGATCGACAATCGAAATCGAGTTGGTTCCCTCGCCCGGATCGGTCATCCACAGCAGTCCGTTGTCGGTCACGTAAAGGTGCTTGCGATCCGGCGTCCAGGCCAGTTCGTGAGGGAAACTGCCGACCTTCACCTCACCCACGCGCTGCCCGGCCGCCGTATAGAAGCCCACTTTTCCGGCCTTCTTTTCCACAATGGCCAGTTCAGGCTTCTGGCTGTAAGCCGCGAGTGTGAAGAACAAAAACAGCGCCGTTTGTCTCATGGCGAGTTAACAGTCTACAACGCCGCGCGCCGCTTAGAATGGGCCTATGGCGATCAACGAACTGCTGCTGCAGGAATTCGACCGCGAACTCACCTCGATTCGCAAAACCCTGGAACGCGTGCCGGACGACCAGTTCGACTGGGCGCCGCACCCCAAGTCGATGAAGCTCGGCCGGCTGGCCGGACACCTTGCCGAACTCACCACCTGGGGTGCAGCCACGATTGCCCAGGACGATCTGGAACTCGCCCCCAAAGGCAGCGAGCAGTGGAAGGCCTTCGTACCCGCCTCGCGCCAGGAGATCCTGGATCGGCTCGAGACCAGCGCCGCCGAGTTCCGCCAGCAACTCGCCAACTGCGATGACGAGGCCATGCAACGGCAATGGCGTCTGCTGCGTAACGGCGAGGTGATGCTGGCCATGCCCCGCTATATGGCCTTGCGCAGCTTTGTCATGAACCACTGCATCCACCACCGGGCGCAGTTGGGGGTCTATCTACGCCTGCTGGAGATCGCGGTGCCGTCCGTCTACGGCCCCAGCGCCGATGAGAACCCGACGCTGTTTCCTTCCTCCAACGCCGGCGCTGCGTGAGCAATAGCAGACCGCCGCTCACTACCTGGAGCATCACGGGAGCGTCGGGCACGTTGGAGGCCGTGAGCCTGTCGACATCGACAGAGAAGGCAAGCGTGTGTTGATAAGGCAGCGAGTTGGTCTGGAAGTCCAGCTGAGTAAACAGATCGTACAGCGGTCCGCCCGACCCGCTGATCTGTACTGCATTCACCGCCGTCGCCATTGCCGTTGTCGGGCTTTGATTCGGACCGAACAAAGTCGCCCCCGATACCGTTAATCCCGGACCGCTGCCAGGAGTAATCTCCACCTGGGAGATCACGTCCCACACGGCGTCCCCGGGTACGGCGTTCCAAGAACTCGACAGGAGCCCGTAACTTTGCGACAGGTTTCGGATCTCACCGTGCCATACATTCGGAGAGTTGAAGGCGTTGCTGAAACCCACTTGGAAGCGGTCCGTTACGGCGCATTGACCGCCAGCCAGGGCGCACGAAAGCGTATTCCCGTCACTAAACGTGGCACTCACCAGAATCCCATCCAATAAAGACGCCGGCGAATTCTCATCCACACCCGCCGCCGTGTACACCGTACCCGTAACCCCGCCGTTATATACCAGCGTCGCCGCCGACAGCGGCACACAACACAACCACAACGAAAGCAAATAGCGCATGCCGCAAGCGTAACGGCGATTCTCCCAAAATCCCCGGCGTTAACACCTGGAGACTAACATGCCCCGAAATCGCCTGAACCACCCGGCCTGCGGAAGTGGGGGTGGCTCTCCCCTAAAAGCAGGCTGTCCTCCAGCGCCAGTTCTATGAGCCCGGCAATCTTTCGTACCATGTTCCGGTCGTGACGGTACGCCGGGTTCTCGCCACGCGTCCGCCGGCAAGCCCCCTCCAGGATCTCCATCGCCTCCCCCACCCGCTTCCGCCGCACCAGATGCCGGATGTGGAAGCGATGCGCCAATGCCTCCTCGCCGCCCACCTGCCGCGCCAGGTCAAACTGCTCCCCTGCCCTCTTCCAATCCTCGTGCTCGCTGTAATAGGCCCCCAGCGCCAGGTACGCCTCGCTCAGAGCCGGATGCAAGTCCAACGCTCGCGTCGCCAGCAGAAACGCCCGCTCCATGCCTCCCCCACCCAACTGCTGCCGCGTCATCTCCAACTCTGCCCACAGCCCGTAGACCGGAGCAAACTCCGCACCTCCGTCGACAGTCGATCCAGGCACTCCGCCGCCTGAGCCAAAGCCCACAGCTGCAGCAAACACGCTGTATGGAAATACAGACTCTCCTGTTGGGCCGACAGCGGCCGGCGCCCATACACCAGCGGCCGGTACCCGCGCTCGGGCAGCCGGATCAGGATCCCATCCAACTTCCCCGGTCCGGCATAATATCGAAGCAGTTTCCCCGCCAGGTCGCCCTTCAAAACGCGCACCAGGGAACCCCGCCCCGAATCGCCCAGCGCCGCTGCGGCAACAGTCCGCGCATCCAGCGAGCCACCCCGGCCCGCCAGTTCCTCCTCCATCAGAAAGGTCAGAATCGCCCCCGCCCCCGTATGGCTCTCCAGATTCATCCGCTCACGAATGCGCTGCTGTTGCGCGCGAATATGTCCACAGTCTTCCGGGCTGTATGCCTGCATGCGGTGTCCACTTCAGAATGCGCCAACCGGCACGGAATTTGCTAAGAAATCGCCGGCTCCCCCTGCGCCCCAATCCACTCCACCGTCAACACATCGCCCATCCCGCGCAGTTCCGGATCGGCCGTCACCACCGCGGCCTGATGCTGCATGGCAAGCGCCGCGGCAAACCCATCGGCGTACGAATTCCGCCGCGTTGCCTTCAACCTTGCCGCCGGGATGAAATCATCTGCCGTCGGCAAGACTACCTCCAACGGCGGATCGGGCAACCTTTGTAGAAATGCCTCTGCCACCTTTGGCCCTTTCTTCCGACAGGCCATTTAGGAAACCTCGCCCACGTTAATCCAGCTCATGAGCAGGCGCAGATTGCCCTGGTCTGCTTCCTCCAGCAGTACCCGGACTTCGATCTTGCACTCTTCTCTCATCCCCGGCGATCTCCTCCGCGTGTTTCGCCTCCAGCTCCTTGAGTAGATCCGGCCCGTCACCGGCCAGCAATCCCTGTAAGGCGCGCCAACCGGCCACGCGCTTTCGCGGCTTTGCTGATCACCAGACGCTCCCCAAAACCGACAGTTCCAGTTCCGTACCAGCATCCAATGCCAACAACTCCCGCATCTCCTTCGGAATCCGAATCTCGCCCTCAGCCGACATCGTCACTTGCATCGCCGGCCAGCTCTCTCTTCCACACTACAACACCCCCCAATAGACATCCGCCCCCAGTTGCGATATAAAATCCTCCGTGCCAGAAACGCAATCCCGCCGTCAGGTTCTCCAGATGTTGGCCGGCTCGGCTGCCGCCACCGCCGCCACCACCCCCGCGCAGGGCGCCGCCACTCCAGAACGCCCCAACATCCTCTTCATCTATACCGACGACCATTCCTATCGCACACTGAGTTGCTACAAGGAAGCCTACCCCTGGGTAAAGACCCCAAACATCGACAAACTCGCCAGTGAAGGCGTCCGCTTCACCGCCGCCTACAACGGCGCCTGGTGCATGCCCTCTCGCGCCACCATGCTCACCGGGCACTACCAGCATGGTGTCGAATCCATGCGCATGGAAGGCCCCTACCCCGGCTGCGTCTACGAAGCCGACAAGTGCCCCTTCTGGCCCAAAGTCTTCCGCGAGAAAGGCTACTTCACCGCCCAAATCGGCAAGTGGCACACCGGCACCGATACTGGCCACGGCCGCGACTGGGACTTCCAAATTGTCTGGAATCGCCCCAAATACACCGAAACCAGCCAGAATTACTACTACAACCAGCCCATCACCTACCAGGGCGGCAAGACCGAAGTCCTCAAGCGGTACTCCACCGACCAGTACACGGACTGGGCCATCGACCTCATGAAGGGCAACGGCCGCGACAAGAACAAGCCCTGGTATCTCTGGCTCTGCTACGGCGCCGTGCACTCGCCCTACCAACCCGCCGAACGCCACCTCAAAGAACTCGCCGGCATCGACTTCGAGACTCCCAAGGACATCTTCCCCCCGCGCCCCGGCAAGCCCGACTGGGCCCAGAAAATCGAACACTGGCAGAAAGACGCCAACGGCAAACCCGTCTTCAACGGCCGCTCCATCGAGTCCTGGGTCCGCCAATACCACCAGGGGGTCTTCGCGATCGACGAGGCCGTCGGCCGCCTCATGCAGACCCTCAAGGAAACCGGCCAGGAGAAGAACACCCTGGTCATCTTCACCTCAGACCAGGGCCTCGCCTTCGGACAACACGGCTTCCGCGGCGTGAAGATCGCCGCCTACGACGCCAATATCCGTTCGCCATTGGTGTTCCGCATGCCTGGCCGCATCCCTGCCGGCAAGTTCTGCGATCAGCCGGTCAATGGCGTCGACATCCCGCCCACCATCTTCAAATTCGCGGGCCTGCCGCTCCCCTGGCAGATGCACGGCCACGACCTCTCGCCGCTCATCCAGAACCCCACCATGAACTGGCCCCATCCGGCCTTCATGACCGCCACTGGCCACTACTATGGGTCGCACACCCACAACATCCCCAAGGATGACCACGTCATGCATGGCGGCGTGCCCTGGTACGTCATGCTGCGCGACAAGCGCTATAAGTACGTCCGCCCGCTCATCGAAGACCTCGAGGAGCTCTATGACCTGGAGAAAGACCCCGATGAGCTCGACAACCTCGCCATCAAGGCCGAGCACCAGGATCGCCTGAAGAAGATGCGTGCCGCCGCCATCGCCGAACTCCGCCGCACCAAGGCCGGCTTCGTCGACCGCATGCCGCAAGTCAAAACCAGACTGGGCTAGCCCTCGTTCGTTGGAGGGCTGCCCCCCTCGGTCCGCCGGAGCCCCCAGAGCCCGCACCACGCCTTGGGTACCATCAGTGCATGGAAGTCTTGCGGGAACTCGCCCGGATCCTCGGCACAAAAGCCAAGAGGGCGTCCGGTTCGTTCATAGACGGGTCCAGACTCATTGGCAGCGTCCGCGCAGACCATCGCCACCATCGCGTAAAGTTGGAACTCACCAATCGCAATCGTCTGGCTGTCTACGTAGAAGCCCGGTTCGGATCCTTCGAGCTCATGGTCATCAATCAGCAGCCGCTGCGCTTCAACTTTCCTTTTTCCGGCCGCTCCTTGCATGCCTGTGGGCGTGCCTACAAGATCTATAGCTGCCACGGGAAGTTGGCCCCGGACCAACTCCGTCTGCTGGAGTCCGGCGCGATCGAGCAGATCTTCGAATCTTTTCACCTCCGCGACACAGACGAATTCGATGTCTCTCAGAATCTCGTTCGCACTTGGATGGACGCGCCCACGCCGCAGCGGGTGATGGCCTTCATCAATGCCGTGGCTGACTTCATGCCGCACCTGAGCCGCGATCCGATCCGCAAAACCGATGGCGTGCCCGCAGCTCTGCTGCCGCTGGTGCCGCTGCTCGACCGGTGGGCGATTTCCGATGACGAGGAGCGTTCCCGTAAGCTCGCAAAATGCGCGCCCTCCACGCGGGAACGGCTCGTTCGAAAGGTAGTACCGCTCCTCCCTGTCATCGACGAGTTCCTTGCCTCGTTCGGCAACCACCCACCCGAACAAGTGTGCGAGTGGGGCGATCTCGCGCAAGCGGCCATCGAAGCGCAGTCTATGCAATGAGACGGGGCCCACGCCCCGCCCACCTCACCCCCGCAAAAACGCCCGTGCCGTCTCCACCAACCCTGGGACGCACACCACGCAGTTCCCCGCGTGAATACTCGCCCCCCCATCAAAATTGAAGAACACGCCCCCGGCCTCTTCCACGATTACCTTAATCGGCGCCAAGTCCCAGGCCTTCGCCGTCGGTTCCACCCAGATCTCCCCGTGTCCGCCGGCCACCAGCATTGCATCCGGCGCGCCTGACATACTCCGCACCGCCCAAAACCTCCCCATAAACTCCACCAACCGGGGCGCGAACGGCTTCGTATAAGCCTCCCGCAACCCGTTAAAGAAGAGCACCGACTTGGAAGGATCGCTGATCCCGCTCACCCGGATCGGCTCCCCGTTGCAGAACGCCCCGCCGCCCTTCGAAGCCCAATAAGTCTGCCCCCAAGCCGGCAGATGCACCACGCCAGCCACCACTTCGCCCGCTTCTTCCAAGCCAATCAGCACACTCCACAACGTGCTGCCGCGCGCGAAGTCCCGCGTCCCGTCGATCGGATCGATGATCCATCGCCGCCCGCTCGTTCCTTCTCTTCCAGCGCCTTCCTCCCCCAACAGCCCATCGTCCGGGAAGGCCTCCAGCAGCATCCCGGCAATCAGCTTCTCGGATTCCCGATCGGCCACCGTCACCGGACTCTCGTCGTCCTTCTCCTCGGCGGTTACCCCCGCCCGCTGGTATCCCAGCGCCAGTTCCGCTGCCCGCCGCGCTGCTTCGCGGGCAACCTCCAGTTCTTTCAAATAAGGCATCAAACGTCTATTGTAGCCAGCGCGTGTTACGATGCTAGCCGATGAGCCGCGCGCGCACCGTGTTCACCCTCCTTGAAGAGGCCGCCACCCGACAACCCGATGCTCCCGCACTACATCAGCCCCAAGGCAGTAAGCAGGGCTACCATACCTACACTTGGCAATCCTTCCATGACATCAGCAAGGAAATCGCTTGCGGTCTCGCGGAATTCGGCCTGAACAAAGGCGATATCGTCGCCCTTAGCTCCGAAACCCGAGCCGAATTCTATTTCGCGGACTTCGCCATTATGGGCGCCGGCGGCATCTCCGCCGCACTCTACACCAACTATCCGCCACCCCAACTCATCGAGACGCTCCGCGCCGCCACGGCGAAATTCGTATTCGTCGACACGCCAAAGTCCCTTAGATCTCTTTTCGCGGCCGGCGCCCAGGAACTCGGCGTCAAGTGGTTCCTGCTCACCGGACAAGCTCCCGAAGCCGTCTCCCTCGACGACCTCCGCGCCGCCGGACGCGCGGCGCTACACCGAGACCCATCGCTGTTCACCCGCACCAACTCGCAGATCGCCAAGTCCGACTACGCCATCCTTTACCTCACCTCCGGCGCCACCGGCGAGCCCAAAATGGGCCTCGTTACACACGGCGCGCTCGTCGCCAATGTCGACATCGGCATCGAAGCCGTCGGCCTCACGCCGGACGAAATCATGCTCGCGTTCCTGCCTTCGGCCCACATTGCCCAGCGCATCGGTATTGAATTGTTCGGCACCCGCGTCGGCCTGCCCACGTACTTCAGCGAAGGCCTCTCCCGCCTGCCGCACGAAATGCAGAGCGTGCGCCCCTCCGTCTTCCTCGCCCCACCCCGCGTGTGGGAACGCATCTATTCCAGCATCTGCACCGAGATCAAGAAGCGCGGCCCGGCCACCCAACGCCTCTTCTGGGGCGCCCTCGGCCTCAGCCTCAAAGCCGCCCAACTGCGCGCCAACGGCAAGTCCGTCCCGCCCTGGATGCGCTCCCTGCTTGCCCTCGCCGACAAACTCGTTTTCACCAAACTGCGCGAACGCTTCGGCGGCCGCATGCGCCTGCCTGTCTCCGGTGCCGCGCCTCTGGGCAAAGACCTCGCCCAATTCTATGAAGCCATCGGAATGCCCATCGTCGAAGGCTACGGCCTCACCGAAGGCGGCATCACCACCCTCAACCCCGTCGACGCGCCGAAGCCCGGCAGCATCGGCCGCATGTTCCCCGCCGTCAAATGGAAAATCACCGAAGATGGCGAACTCTGCCTCGGCGGTCCCACCCTGTTCAGCGGCTACTTCAACGACCCGGCCACCACCGCCCAAGTCCTCCGCGACGGCTGGCTCCACACCGGCGACATCGCTTCAGTCGACGAGAAAGGCTTCTTCTACATTACCGGCCGAAAGAAGGAGATGATCGTCTCTTCCAACGGCAAAAAGATCTACCCCGCGCGCATCGAAGGCCTCCTCAAAATGGAGCCCCTCATCAGCCAGATGATCCTCATCGGCGACCGCCGCCCTTACGTCTCCGCGCTCTTTACGCTCAATGTCCCGGCCGCTGAATCGCTGAAAGGCATGGAGGACATGAAGGGCCGCGCCCTCGCTGACCTGGCCAACGCCGCCCCGGTCCAGGCCGAACTCAAGAAGGCCGTCGCCCGCGCCAACAAACAACTCGCGTCCTTCGAACAGGTCCGCAAGTTCCGCATCCTTGACCGCGATTTCACCATCGAACATGGGGAACTCACCGCCACCATGAAAGTCCGCCGCACCCGCGTGCTGGAGAATTTTCATAACGTGGTGGCCGAGTTATACGTCGGGAAAGATGAGACGGACTGAGTGCCCTTATCGAGACGCTACTTTCTGCAAGCCGCTGCCTTAACTCCACTCCCTATGACCCAAGACCTTCGCGCCGCCGCGCCCAAACCGCCGGTGGCCAAACGCGTTCCCCATCAGATCACCCAGCATGGCGAAACGCGCACAGACCCGTACTTCTGGCTCCGTGATCGCGACAACCCGGATATCATCACCTACCTGAAAGCCGAGAACACCTATACCGAAGCCGTGATGGCCGATACGCAGGCGCTGCAGAAGCAGCTCTACGACGAAATGCTGGGCCATATCCAGCAGACCGACTCCACCGCGCCCGTACCGCAGGACGGGTTTCTCTACTACTCGCGCACCATCGAGGGACAGCAGTACAGCGTCCATTGCCGCCGCCCCAACACGCCCGACGGGGCTGAACAAGTGCTGCTCGACCTCAATGAAATCGCTAAGGGCCAACCCTACCTGCGGCTGGGCAACTTCGCCGTCAGCCCCGACCAACGCCAACTCGCTTATGCGCTGGATACCTCCGGCGACGAAGTCTACATTGCCCGCGTGAAGGACCTCACCACCGGCCGCGTGCTGCCCGACGAGATTCCCAACACCTACTACGGCCTGGAATGGACCAACGACGGCAAGCACCTTGTCTACATCACGCTCGATGCGGCCAAGCGCCCCTACCAAGCCTGGCGCCACACGCTCGGATCCTCCGGCCCCGATGAACTCCTCTATGAAGAGAGGGACGAACGCTTCCACCTCAGCGTCGAAAAGTCGCGGAGCCGCCGCTTCCTGTTCCTGAAGCTCTTCAGCCACTCCACCTCCGAAGTCCATTACTTCGACGCTGCGGATGCCCAGGCCAAGCCCATCCTCTTCGCCGCCCGCAAGCAGGATGTCGAGTACGATCTGGAACACCAGGGCGACCGCTTCTTCATCCGCACCACCGAAGGAGGGCGCAACTACCGCGTCCTCACCACCCCCATCGACAAGCCTGCCCGCGAGCACTGGACCGAATACCTGCCCCACCGCGAATCGGTGATGGTGGAAGGCGTCGACGCCTTCGCCCGTTACATCGTCATCCATGAGCGCGAGAACGGACTGCCGCGTCTGCAAGTGCGGCCCAACGAAGGCCAGCCTTACGTCATCCCCATGCCCGAGCCCGTCTACACGCTCGCGCCTACCTTCAACCTGGAATACGATACCGACGAGTTCCGTTACGACTACACCTCGCTGGTCACCCCCAAAAGCACATTCAGCTACAACATGGCCAAACGCGAGGCGCGTCTGGTCAAACAGCAGCCTGTTCCTCACTACCAGCCCGCGCAGTTCGAAACCCGCCGCATCTTCGCCACCAGCCACGACGGCGTCCAGGTGCCCATCAGCCTGGTCATGAAGAAAGGCCTCAAGCTGGACGGCCGCAACCCCACCCTGCTCTACGGCTACGGCTCCTACGGCATCACCACCGACCCCAACTTCTCTTCCGAACGCCTGTGTTTATTAGATCGCGGCTGGGTCTTTGCCATCGCTCACATCCGTGGTGGCGCCGATCTGGGCAAGCCCTGGCACGATGCCGGCAAGATGAAGAAGAAGCGCAACACCTTCGAAGACTTCATCGCCGCCGCCAAGCATCTGATCGCCGAAAAGTACACCGCATCGGACCGCTTGGCCATCATGGGCGGCAGTGCCGGCGGTCTGCTGATGGGCGCGGTCATCAACATGCGCCCGGACCTGTTTCACGCCGTAATCGCCAAGGTGCCCTTTGTCGACGTGCTGAACACCGCCACCGACCCCAGTCTCCCTCTCACGGTCATCGAGTATGACGAATGGGGCAACTCCAACTACAAGGATTACTGGGAGTACATCAAGAGTTACTCGCCCTACGACAACATCGAGCGTCAGACTTACCCGCACATGTTCGTCACCGCCGGCCTCAATGACCCGCGAGTCTCGTACTGGGAGCCCGCCAAATGGGTCGCGAAGCTCCGCACCCTAAAGAAAGGCGACAACCTCCTGCTGCTCCGCACCAACATGGATGCCGGCCACGGGGGCGCCTCCGGCCGCTACGAACGCCTGAAAGAGATCGCGATCGACTACGCCTTCCTCCTCAAGGTTGTGGGGCAGACGTCCACGTCTGCGCGGGACGTCCACATCGCGCCCGAAGCTAACGCTCGCTAAACCGCGGCCACCGCAACTCAACCCCCTGCTCGGTCAGTTGCGCCTGAAAATCCGCCAGCAACTTCGCCTGCCCCCGCACCTGCCGCGGCAGCAGATTCAACCGCGCGCACCGCCCCGCCAAAGCCCCGGCTGCTTCCCCAATGTTCCACTCCACCGGATGCAGCCGGTAACACCCATTGGTAATATGCGTGACCCCCAAATTCTTACACCCCGCCACCAGGTTCTCCACCCGCTTCGGGATCAGCGCCCCCAAAGGTATCTCAAACGGCTGCGAACTCACATCCAAGTAATTATCCCCACCAGTAGAAGGATGCAGATCAATCCGGTAACTCCCCGTACCCACCGAATCCGCAAAACGCGCCGCCCCCTGCGGCCGCAGCTTCGTACTCACATGCGGCTCCACCACCGTGAACTCCGCCTGAATCCGCCGCGCCTCACGGATGTACGGATACATGGCCAACCCATCCTCGGTCCCCGCAATATCCGGCCGTAACCGCAGCCCTTTCCACCTCTGCTCGGTCTGCATCCAATACAACAAGGATAAGCTCAATTGTTTCGCCCGCGCGATGTGCCGCCCCTGCTCCTCCGCGCTCACATCGATCAACCGCCCCAGCCAGTAGTCATTCTGCGGCCAGTTCACCACCGTGATATCGCTCGCATACGTGCCGGGGACAAAGTTCGACTTCGCCGCAATCCGCCGGTACGGCCACAGATTCACGGCCCCGGCTTCCCCTGCCCCGACGGGATCAAAACCCAACTCCCGCGGCGCCAAAGTCCGCGGGTTGGACATCATCCAACTCAACAGCTTCCCCGGCCAGGCGGGTTTCAACTGCGGCACATACTCGCGCCAGAACCCATACTCCGCCGGCTTGTCGATCGTATGATCCTCACCAGCCCGATATTCCATCGCAAAACAATGCGTGAAGCTCTGCTCATTGGCCGGCTGCGCCTCCGAAGGCGCCGACGGCTCCCCGGTCTGCTTCTGCGATTCGAAGCCCGTAACATACTCCGTCTTAGTAAGCGGCAGTAAGTCGCCCAACTCCGTGGCATCCACAAAGAACCGCGCCGACACCGCATGCGTCAACCCGCTGTCCAGGCCACGCACCGTCACCGCCCGCACCCGATCGCCATCCACACTCGCCGCCACCGGCCGATACCGCAACATCACCGTCAACTGCCCGCTGCTCACATAAGGAGCCAGCATCGCCTCCAACGCCGCCACCACCACCTTCGGCTCCACCCCAAAGCCCGACACCCATCCACCGCCCGGATTGAACCGCGGCGCCCGCCGAGCCTCTTCGGTCACCGGATAATGCGTCAGATAATAGGCCCGAATCCGATTCCGCAGATCCCGATAAGAACGCGTAGACCCCGCGTACTCAATCCAGGGATGCTCATCGAAGGCCGGCACCAGCTGCGACGTGGCCTGTCCGCCCAGCCACGCCGTCTCTTCGGTCAACACCACCCGCGCCCCAATCCGCAGCGCTGCCAGAGCCGCTGCGCACCCACCTAAACCGCCGCCTATCACCGCCACATCGGCCGATAGTTCCCGCGCGCCCGCCAGCCGCGCCAACGCTATTGTCGAGAGGAATGTTCGACGTCGCATGCCTGTGCAGTTGGAGTGTAACAAACAACTTGCGACTTGTTCGCCGTCACCGTCAGCGCGGTCGACAAAGCATCCGCCCAAGCCCCATCCTTGTGGATCACCGTAACCGAACGCGCGGTCTCCAAAGGCCACCCCGTCCGCGGATCCACGATATGCGAATAGCGCTTACCACCGGCTTCGAAGTACTGCTCGCTAGACCCCGACGTCGACACCGAGACATTGCTAAGTTCGAACACCCGCCCCTGGGCTTCAATCTTCCAACCCGCCCGCCCCGGCGGTGGATCCCCGATCGCCAGATCCCCACTCACGGCCACCAGCGCCCGCGTCACACCCAACGCCCGCAACGCTTCGGCCGCCGCATACCCTTTCGCGATGCCACCCGCATCCAAGCGCATCCCGACCCGCAGACTCACCCGATCGCCAAGCAGTTTGAGTTTCGTGAATCCGCTAGCCGCGCGAGCCGCCTTTAGATCCTCATCCGCTGGCACCTTCCGCAGCCGCCACAACGCCGTCAACCGTCCCGCCGTGATGTCGTAAGCCCCACCCGTCTCCGCCGCCACCGCCTGCGCCACCCGCAGCACCCGCCCCAAATCCGCCGACACCGAAGCGCCATCCTGAAGCCGGCTCAACTCACTCCCAGGATCATAATCACTAAAGACCCGGTTCAGTTCCGCAATCCGCGCAAACCCACGCGTGAAGGCAGCCTTCGCGTCATCAGCAGAACCCGCATAAACGGTGATCCGCACCAAAGTCCCCATCTGCGGCTCCGCAGCCTCATACCGCTGCAACTCCCCACCCGAAGCCGCAAGCACCCAAATGCTGAAAGCTGAGAGCTGAAAGCTGAGAGCTAAAAAACTATTCCCTCTCCACACCGTTATTCCAATACAAATACATCTGCTCGGCCGGCGGCACCTTCAACGGCCGCACCAGCCGGAAGCCCAGAAACTGCGCATCGGTGAGATACCAGATGCTCTTCGGCAACTGCGGATCCTGCATCTTCCAGCTTGCGTCCGACCCCACCCGCACCGTACACGTCACCTGCTCGGCCGGATCATTCCACGACCCGCCACGCACCGCATGCGGATACGGCTTCGTGGGCCGCGACCAGGGCTTCCAGTTCTTGTAGTCGGGCATGTACTCGTCCAGGGTCCACTCCATCACGTTGCCCAACATGTCATACAGCCCGAACGCATTCGGCTTCTTCTTGCCCACCAGCCCGTACTGCCCGTTGGCATTGTCACCAAACCAGGCATAGTCGCCCAAAGGGGAAGGCGCCTGCGCACCACCACCCGCGCGGCACGCATACTCCCATTCGGCCTCCGTCGGCAACCTGTAGAAATGGCCCGTCCGCGCACTCAACCACTGCGCATACTTGTTCGCCGCATGCTGCGTCATCGAAATCGCCGGATAGCCATTGATCCCCATGCCGAAGCTCATCTCGACGTAGGGCCGCGTCGGACGGCTCACGCCATCCACCACCGGATCCTCGCCCAACTTCTCTCCCGCCTGCGCGCTAAACATGAACAGCCGGTACTCATCCCACGTGACTTCCGTTTTCTGCATCCAGAACGGCTCGACCGTGGCCTTATGCACCGGGCTCTCACTGGCATTCGCGGCGTTACCCATATCGAACGTGCCCCCGGGAACCGGCACCATCTCGAAGCTCACTACCGTGGTCGGGATGGTGGTCTTGTAAGCCTTCATCTCCGCGGCAGTGCGCTCCTTGCTGGTCTTCACGATGCGCTCATGCATCTGCGACACCACGGTCTTCTCATCCGGCTTCGCACCGGCGGCCTTGCCCAGCGTCACCCCGGCGGGCCACACGGCACCGGTCGCAATCCACGCCCGTACCTTGTCCCGCTGTTCCTTCGGCACCTGTGGACCACCCGGCGGCATCGCCTTCGGACGCCCCGGCACCAAGTCCATCGTCACCAGCAGCGGGCTCTTGTCCGGAGCTCCGGCGACAATCGCCTTCGCCGCCGACGCCGCACTGTCCAATCGCAGATTGCCCGCAGCCTTGTCACCGTTGTGACACCCCAGGCAATTGGCCTCAATCACCGCGCCCACATCCCGGCGAAAGTCGACCGTCGACTGCGCCAGCAAAGGCGCAGCCACGACTAAAAATAGCCCGACTCTAAACAAAACGCGTCCGTCCCGGCTGCGCCAGCGGCGCCGGCTTGAAGTTCCCAGCCCAATCGAAACCCTCCGGGAACAGCACTTCCTGCGAGTTCAGCGCCTGCTCCCAGGTGATCTGCTGGCCGGTGTACGCCGCCATGCGGCCCATGATCGCCAGCATCGTCGACGTCGTCATCCATTCCACATCGTTGATCGGCTGGCCGCGGCGGATCGACGCAAACAGAGCATCATGTTCGGCCTGATACATATCGTTCTTCTGGCCCGTGAAGGTCCACTTCGTCTCGCCATTGATGCGCGGATTCGGGCCGCGGCCGATGGTCGCCGTGCCCTTCGTCCCCATGATGTAATCCGAGTTCTCGTTGTAGCAGCCCTCAATCTGACGGCATGCCAGGAACGCCCGCACATCGTTCGGGTACAGATAATTCACTTCAAAGTGATCGAAGATGTTGCCGCCTTCGGCTGGAATCTGTCGGCCGCCCACCGCCACACAACTCACCGGCGGCTTATCGTCCATCGCCCAAGCCACCTTGTCCACCGAGTGTACCGCCTGCTCCACCAGGCTATCGCCCGACAGAAACGCGTAGTTGTACCAGTTTCGCAGCATCCACTCGTTATCGGAAATACCGGCGGGCCGTGTCGACGCCGGCGGCATCGGCTTGACGGGACTCGTATAGTAAGTGCCGTAGTAAGCCACCAGGTTCCCAATCGCGCCATTCTTAATCTGCGCGAACGTCTCGCGAATATGTGTCGAATAGCGCCAGCAGAAGCCCGCCACCACCGACAGATTCTTCTCCCGCGCCATCTTCGCCGACTCCAGCACGTGCCGCACGCCGGGCGCGTCCACCGCCACCGGCTTCTCGCAGAACACGTTCTTACCGGCTTCGATACAGGCCCGCAGATGGCCCGGCCGGAAGCCCGGCGGCGTTGCCAACAGCACCACATCCACGCCCGACGCAATCACCTTCTGGTATGCATCCAGACCGAGGAAGATGTTCGAATCCTCCACCTTGACCTTGGCGCCGTCCTTCGGATGCTTCTTCAGCCGTTCCAGGCTCGACTTCGCCTGCTCCATCGAGATGTCGGCCACCGCCGTCAGTTCCGCGTAGTCGTCGGCATGGATGGCCTGTGCCGCCGCGCCCGTGCCGCGTCCGCCACATCCCACCAGCCCTACCTTGATCGCCTTCGCGCCCTGCATCGCGGGAAGGAATGCCGGGGCTCCGGCCAGCAAAGAAGCTCGTAAAAACTCGCGCCGTGGCGTCTGCGATTCGCTCATAGGGACCATTATACGGGTGATCCTCCCAATCGGCCTGAACTGATATGCTAGGGAGCCATGAAAACTCTGCTTTTATGCCTCGCCCTGGGCCTGTCCGCCTTCGCCGCCGACATGCGTGAGACCGACCAGAAGGCCGTTCGTGCCGCCGTCGAGGCGTTCAATAAGGCCGCCGCCGCAGGTGACCGCGCCGTGCTGGATAAGCTGCTGGCCCCGGAAGTCATCTACGGCCACTCCAGCGCCAAGATCGAGAACAAGCAGGAAGCCGTCGATGCGCTGGTGAAGAGCAAGGTGCGCTTTGAATGGACCGGCGATTACACCGTCAGCGTCTATGGCAAGACGGCAGTGGTGCATGGCCTTTCGGTAGCGCATAACAACACCAACGGCAAGATGACCGACATCCCGCTTGACATCCTGCAGGTGTGGGTGAACAACGGCAAGGGCTGGACGATGGTGGCCCGCCACACCACGCGCCGTCCGTGATGGAGGCGGCCACAACGCTGGTTTCTGTGGACGCGTACCTCCAGGGCGACTACGAGCCCAACATGGACTACGTTGACGGAGTCCTGGACGAACGGAACTGGGGGGAATCCGACCACAGCACCCTCCATGCCAATCTCTGCTCCTGGATCGCGCCGCACGGGTGGCGGCATGGCATTGATGTCTTCGCCGCACTACGCATGCGGATCGGCGCCACCCGCTACCGCGTGCCGGATCTGGTGCTGGTGAGTTGCAAGCGCAAGCGTGGCGGTTCACGGAACTCCACGCTGGAGTCCTAAGCATCGTCGAGCCTACCTTCGCGATTCCCCTTCCCGACATCTTCGCCCGGTTAGACGAAGGTATCGAGGACTGACTGGCGGCGTTACACTAAGTCATGGCCGCCACGACGCTGGTTTCTGTGGACGAGTACCTGCGGAGCGACTACGAGCCTGACATGGACTACGTGGACGGAGTCCTGGAAGAACGTAATGTGGGTGAGTTAGAACACAGCGCCCTGCAGACCCAATTGAGCGCCTGGATCGTGGCGCACGGGTGGCGACATGGCATTGATGTCTTCACCGAACAACGCACGCAGATTGGCGCCACCCGCGTTAGAGTACCCGATCTCGTCCTTGTCAAAGGCAGACGCAAGCGCGGGGACCTTGTTCTTGCCCAGCCGCCCCTCGCCGTTATCGAGATTCTCTCCCCGGAAGATCGCATCACCCGCATGCACGAGCGAATCGATGACCTGCTGAGCATTGGCGCCCCTAGCGTCTTCCTGATCGACCCATCGAGCCGACGGGCTTGGGAACACACCCGCAGTGGTTCCCGCGAGCTCCACGATGCCGTCCTGCGGATCGCCGATCCCGCTTTCGAGATCCCATTGCCCGAGATCTTCGCGCAGATCGACGAACGTATCGAAGACTAAGCCGCGCGCTTCGTCGCCCGTTTCTTCGTAGCCGGCTTCCGCAACCCCTGTGCCGCCTTCTTCGGCGACCCCGGATGCTTCTTCTTCCACTCCGCCAGCTGCCGCTTCCGGGCCGCCCGGAACTCCTTCTCCTTCGGCGTCAGCTTCGACTCCGCCTTCGGCCGGCAACTACCCTGTTCGTGTTGTTCCTTGCCGGGTACCGGTTCGTAACCAGGCCAACAACGATCCTTCTTCTTCGTAGCCATGTCGTGGGTTAGAAACTTGTTAACACCGAGGCTGCTACAGTGCGGGCCGAAATTGGTCGATTCCTATGCATGCCGGCAGTAACGTTTGTAGATGGCTACCCCGCCAAGCCAGCGGACCCCGATTACGCCACCCAACGCATTCTGGACGCCGAACTGCGGAACTGCCATAACCTGCGGCAGACACATGCGATGCCTGGCCTGCTCTACCCAGGCTACTTCTCCGCGAGTGAGAAGGAACGCAAGTCCTGGCTGGAGCCGGCCGTGCGCCGCGCCGCCTGGAATGCAGACCGCGAGCCCTGGTTCGGCTACCTTGCCGGGCTCATCAGCCTGCTCCTCGGCACGCCTCCGGAACGGCCCCCCGTGTCCGATGACATCTTCACGCTACTGGTCCGCCTTGGCCCGCGCTTACGCGGAAACGGAACCGGGTGCCACCACCTGCCGGAACAGCTGGCCTGGGCCGTCCAATGCCGAAAGACGCCGCTGTCGGCCGAAACACGCAGCGCACTCCATGTTCTGGTCCAGCACCTGGTCGAAATCCATTCCCACGGTCCCGGCACCTTCGACATCGCCTGGCACCTCTGGCGCACGGCGGACTCACCCGTGCCCTGCTTCAGCGAGACGATTCGCAGCGAGGCCACCAACAAGGCCTGGACACGCTTCTGGAACACGCGCGGAGGCACTCCCGACACCATCCGCGCTGCGGTCCAAGCCATCGGTCCGAACCACTTCGCCGACCACTGGAATCGCTGGATGCAGAAGGCATCCGAACATCAGCCCGCCGTCATGTCCGCCGCCGGACGTGAGGTTCTCATCCTGCTTCTGCAAGCCTGCCGCGCCGTGCCAACCACTCCCATCGACGATGGCCTCTACACGCTCTGCGGTCTGCGCTGGGCAGGCGAGGGCAATTGCCGTCTGACCAAGGAATGGCTCGGCGAGTTGCTCTACACGCTCGCGGTAAGGCCGAAGGAGAAACGGTTCGCCTGCGTCGAAAGACTGACACAAAACCCGGACGTCAATACCTTCCACGACGTCGGCGTCACCTACGACCACCTGATGTCGGCCATGACGGCGGCTGAACCCGAACTCGCCAGCCCGCACCGCCGCATCGAGCAGTTCCTGCGGGCGGTGACTGCCAAGCGCAATGCTTATCAGAACCAGCAGTGGAAGGTCGATGTCGCATGGCACACCGAAGGGCTGCAAACGGCGATCGTCGTCGCGGATGCAGTGACGGATCCGGCTGCCTTCCTGCTGGCGATCAGCAGCCACCGGCAGAGGAACAGCCCACCGACAACTGCCGATGACCAATTCCTCGACGACAGCTATCCTCTCGGAGACCTGGCGCGCCAACTCCTCGAAACCTCCCCCTCACTCCCCCAGGACGTCATCACGGCGCTCATCGAAAGCGAGGCACGCCTCCCCAGTACCGCCTCGACGCCGCTATTCCGGCTGGTCGAAGCCCGCATCGACACGCACGGCTACACCGCGCCGCTCGTCGATGCCATGCGCGCCTGGCACAAAGCCACGCACGGCAGCCACGCCGCCATGGCGCTGCGTCATCAAATCGGTTGGCTGCTGTGGTTCGAAGATGTCACGCCTATCAAACTCGCCGACTGCTGGAGCAACCATATCCGCGCCAGTCTCCGCACCAAGCCTAAGTCAGTCCAAGCTGCGTGGCGCAAGTTGCTGGAGAACGTCAGCTTCGGGACTGGAGAGAAGCCGCCCAAGAAGTGGCTGAAGCCCGCCGTCGTCGCTCTGAAAGCCCTCGGCGCCGATGAGTTCCGCACCGGCATCCGCGAATGGTTCGAGCCCTTCCGCAGCGGCCAACCGCTACGCCTCACCGTAGTCGGCCGCGACATCCTCCGCAACCTGCTGTTCTATGCACTCCTCGCCGAAGACCCCGCCGTCGATGAAGCCATCGCCTGGTTCGCCGCCGCGCAATGGAAGACGAAGAAAGACCAGTCCTGCGTGGCCATCGTACTCGCCGCCTTCACGCACGTGCTCATCGAACGCAACCCGGAACTCGCTTACGACACCTTCGCCCGCCACCCGCTGCCTCTCGCCGGCAAGAACCTCGATCGCCTCCACGCCCTCAGCACCCGGCTCGGCCGCGCCACGCCATCGACCACAGCGGTAACGGAGCGCCCCCTGCCCGACCCGCTCGCCGCCATGCGCAGAGCCATGACGGCCATGCTCACCGGGCCTGCGTCGCGGCTGGAGAACCACGAACTCATCATCACCGGCACGCACGACACCTATACGCTCCGTATCGCCGACGGCGGGATGTACCGCCACTCCGACAACCGTCCCATCCACATCGCGCTCAACATGCAAGACCAGGAGTTCGCGCCCTTCCAGCACATGATCGATGCCATGGACCTGCAGCACCCGTTCCAGCCGAACTATGTCCGGCTGGCGCTCTGTGCCAAGGTGCTGGAGAACGACGTGGCGAACGTCGATATTATCCGCGCCGAAGACTAGCGCGGCTTGCTCGCCCGCGCGTCCTTGATGATCTGCCCGTACACTTCCTTGTCATACGGCGGGCACCCGGTCGGAAACTGCCCCAGTTCATTGTGCTTCTGACGCATCAGGTACGTGCAGAAGGTCACGGTCCGGCAGACGCGCTTCTCTTCCATCACACCCTTGGCCAGCACATCGCGCGCGAACTCCGGATAGGCCAGCGCATTGCGCCCAGCCCCGAAGAACTTGATGCCACCCGACGCCACGTTGTGCGCCGCTGCGTTCGCCGCATAAATCTGCAGCCACGAATAGCCGGTACCCACCATCGGCAGGTCCGGATGCGCCCGCTGCAGTTCGCCGGCGATGCGGAAGTGCCGATCCACGCCCAGCAGCGGATGCTCCGGCTGTTCGTAGTTGCCATCGTCGGGCTTCTCGAACGGGCGCCCGATATGCGGATTGAAGTACGGGCAGCCCAGACTCACGTTCAACAGCTCGATGCCCCATTCCTTGAACCACCCGATGGCGGTCTTCACCTCGGTCAGATCCTCCAGGAACGGATCCGTCTCACTCACACCAAAGCCGTGCGGGTAGGGCGTCGTGAACGGAATCGGCACTCCCACGCCAGTGGCCGCATCGCGCACATACGGCACGCCCTCAAAGGCCGCCAAACGCATGCAGAGGATCATCTGCTTGCCCATCACGCCCTTGATCTTGCCCAGAACATTCTTGATGAATCGCGTGCGGTTCTCCAAAGACCCACCATAACGCCCCGGACGCTGCTTGGCCCCCAACAACTCGGCCAGCAGATAGCCGTGCGTCACCTTGAGGTCGATGGCCTTGAAGCCCGCGCGCCAGGCGAGGATCGCCGCTTCGACGTAGTCGTCCTCCAGCCGCTCCAGTTCGTCGTCGGTGATCACCGGATAATCCGGCGGCACCTGGAACTTCTGGTCGACATAGGGGTTGTGATAGGCGATGATGCGCTTCGGCACGCTGTAGCGGCCCGAGTGCGTCAGCTGCAGCGGCGCCAGCACGTCATCGGCGTTCCCGAACTCTTCCTTATGCACCTCCAGCGTGCGATCGAGCAGGCTGGCGATGTCCTTCAACGACCCTTCATGAATCCACAACTGCCGCGGATTCGCCCGGCCTTCTTCGCGGACGGCCGTGGCTTCAAACCAGATCAGCTTGGAGCCGCCGCGCCCAAAGCGCTCATAGCGGCGGATGGTCAACTCGTCCGGGCTGCCGCCCAGAGTGCCGTCGCAGCCCTCCATGGGGTGGATGGCGATGGAGTTGCCGACCTGAAAAGACCCTACCTGCACCGGGCGCGCAAGCACCTGGCGAACGGTCTCGGGGTTCTGCTCAAAGAAGACGTGCCCGGTGCCGAGTTTCTTAGTCTCCTGCTCCAGCTCGCTGAGCGTCCGGTAAGTGAAGTGTCTCATCCTTTTTCCCGTGCTTGGGTAGCAAAGCAATGGCTACGGCTCCAATGGCCGCCATTACGAACACTGCTACAAGCGCTTGGTTATAGGT
>JAEUQF010000307.1 GCA_016789745.1 Bryobacterales bacterium | reverse complement strand
TGAAGATGGATCTCGGTGCCCTGAACAGAGTCGTCGAATTCAGCTTCCTCAACTTCAGCGTGATTGTCTTTTTCGCCTGCCTGTTGCTAATGTATGGCGTGAGCCTTGCCACCGCCCCGCCCGACGAAGCCAGCATTGGTGATCTGACCATGAACTGGAGCAAAGGGCCGCGGCGGGCAGGTTTCGCCATGGACGCCGCGTTCACCGCCGTGATCGGCGCCTTCATTTTAGGATTGTGGATTCACTTCGCATGAGCACCAGCCCGAGCCCCGTTCTCACCAAGCCCGAAGAGCAGCATAGCGTCAAGGGCATGCAACGGATGTTCTCCGTCATTGCCCCGCGCTACGACTTCATCACGCGCACATTTTCCTTCGGCATGGATATGAGTTGGAAAAAGAGGCTGGTGCGGGAACTGGGCATCCAGCCGGGTATGCGCGTGCTCGATCTGGCCTGCGGCACCGGTGACTTCTCGCGCCTGTGCCGGGAAAAGGGCGCCACGGCCGTGGGTGCTGACCTGACCATCGATATGATGCGCCACTCGCCTGACCTGCGCACGCCGGTCGGCGCCGACGCGCAGGTGCTGCCGTTCCGCGATGGGACCTTCGACGCCGTACTCATCGGCTACGGCATGCGCAACTTTCCTGACCCCGGCAAGGCGCTGCGAGAGATTCACCGCGTGTTGAAGCCCGGCGGCAAGTTGGGCACGCTCGATTTCTTCCTGCCGGAAAATATCCTCTGGCGCAAGCTGTTCCTCGGCTACATGCACGTGCAGGGTGCGTTCTGGGGCCTGCTGCTGCATGGTGAGCCGCGCATCTACACCTACATTCCGCGCTCGCTGGCCAGCTTTCTGACGTCGTCCAACTACGGCACGCTGCTCGGCAAGTGTGGCTTCAAACTCGCCGGCGGCGGCCGCTTCATTCTTGGCGCCATGCAGATCCACTGGGCCGTGCGCAACGCGGCGACACCAAAGACTTAGTTACGAACCAGGCCCATCGGCTGGCGCACCACCACGCCCACCGCCACATACCAACTGGTGTGGCCGCCGGCAATCGTGCGGCCCAACGTCAGATCCGCCTGCGCGTGCTGGCCTAACCCGTGCGTGAAGCCAAAGTTAAAGATCGACGAACGGCCTTCGTCGCGGTCCAGGCTGACGGAGTAGACTTCGGCATACCCGCCGAACCCATACTTTAGATCCCGCGCCACCGTCAGGCTGGCCGCTCGCTGCAGAATGCGGCCCTTGTCATCGGAGGCCGAGCCCACGTTGAAATTGCCCGCCAGGTCCAAGCCCGCCGGCAGCCCATGTGCCCAACAAAACTTGAGCTCCGGATCATGATGCGCACTCGTCACTTCCGGATCGCCTACCGGCATCGACACGGCACCAATCAGCGCCATCGCTGGACGCCAGCCGCGTTCGTTGGCCAGCTTTACCTTCGCCCCTACCGCATGGTCGGAAATGCCGCGGAACCCGCGCGACGGCAGCCGTTGGCGGAAGCTCTGCCACGAGTATCCCTCTCCCGACAATCGCAGTTCCAAACGCCGCGTCACCCCTAACCGCACCAGCGGGAAAGGCCCGGCAACGGTGCTGGTGCCGTCCGGACCGCTGGTGATCTCACGCAGGAATCCGGCCTCGATCTGGATGGCATTGGTACCCACCACCTCGGTCGACTCGGTGAAGTCCGGCCGGTCACTGATCAGATCTGGAAATGGCTCTCCGTTCTCCTGCACGGCAGGCTTCTGCGCGGCGGCAGAGTGGAGCAATAGCAATAGGACGGCAATGATGCCGGATAACATACAACCCCCGTTAATTGGAAGCCGGTCCGCCCGCTCAGGCCTAACCTCTCCCAGTCGCTCGGCGGCTTCTGTTTTTGTGTGATGTAAATAACCTCATCGGCTGCCAAAACGGCACCTTGCAGTGAAAGAATGCACAAATAGCCCCGATAAGCACTAACGGGAGGACTCGTGAAGGATCTCCGTAATATCGGACTAAAAACAAAGTTGTATGCCGGTTGCGCGGCCGGCGTCGCTGCCGCTATCGTCATTGGCCTGGTAGGCCACATGGGAATGAGCCGCATGGAAACGGCGATGAACCAGGCCCTGCTCATGGCCCGGGTCATCCAGAATCATATGGATGCCGACATGATGCATGACGCGCTGCGCGGTGACGTGCTCGCCATGCTGGCCGCCTCCAGCCGCGTCGAACGCGACGAAGTGCGGCGCGACATGGCCGAACACGGCCAGCGCTTCCAGCAGAACATTGAGGAGAACCTCAAACTTCCTTTACAACCGGATTCTCACCAGGCGCTGCTCGAATCGAAAACGTTGATGGAAGCCTATATCTCCGCCGCCAATAT
Organism: Bryobacterales bacterium; assembly: GCA_016789745.1. Lineage (GTDB taxonomy): Bacteria > Acidobacteriota > Terriglobia > Bryobacterales > Bryobacteraceae > CADEFT01. The sequence continues at coordinate 3,599 of JAEUQF010000307.1, read as the reverse complement.
GATGGCCGATCTCGCCAATCGCGACGCTGGCTTCGCACGCTCCAAAATGCCCGAATTCCGCAAGGCGTTCTCTGCCTTGGAACAGCAGATGGAGACCGTAAGTGAACGGCTCGAAAAGGAAAACGAGGAGTCGGGAAAGGCTGCCGGGCAAGCCGCCGGCAATGCCCGGCTCATGGCGGCGCTCACGGTCGTTATCGCCACCATCCTGCTGGCCGTGGCTTCCACGGCCGCTATCCGCGGTATCCTCGGTCCCCTCAACCAGGTGCTTGCCGGCCTGGCGCGCATGGAACAGGGCGACCTCCGTCACACCCTCAACCTTGCGGGCAAAGATGAAATGGCACAACTGGCCAACGCCCATGACGGCACCGCCGCCCGTCTGCGGGAAATGCTCCATCGCGTCCAGGCGGCGGCCGTGCAGATGGAGACCGCTACCAAAAACCTGGTGGCCATGCAGAACCGCGTCGCGGATAACTCCACCTCCACCGCCGATCAGGCGTCGCAGGTCTCGGCGTCCAGCGAGGAGGTCTCCGCCAGTGTCGGCACGGTTGCCGCGAACTCCACCGAGATGGCCGCCTCCATCCGTGAGATCGCGGCACGCACCAACGAATCCGCCATCCTCAGCCGCGACGCCCGCAGTGCGGCGCAACACGCCAAGGACCAGGCCGCGCATCTGACGACCTCCGCCACCGAGATCAACACCGCCCTGGTTCTGATCACCGAAATCGCCAATCAGACGAAACTGCTGGCTCTGAACGCCTCGATTGAAGCGGCGCGCGCCGGCCAGGCCGGACGCGGCTTCAATGTCGTGGCACAGGAAGTAGGAGACCTGGCGTTAAACAGCATGAAGACGGCGCAGGACATCGCCGCGCGGGTTGGCAATATCCAGTCCGATGCGACTAATATGCTCCGCGCCGTGGAGGACATCACGACGCTAGTTGCCCGCATCGACAGTGCCGGGGAAGCCATCGCGGCAGCCGTGGAACAACAATCGGCCAGCACCGCCGAGATCGAACGCACCATGTCCGGCGTATCGGAAGGCTCCGGTCAGATTGCGCGCAGCGTGGTCGAAGTCGCCAGGACCGCGCAACAGAACGCGGACATGGTCAGCCAGGCGAAGAGCGAAACCACGGGCCTCGAACAGATGGCCGCGGAACTCAACTCCGTGCTTGCCGGCTTTAAGCTATAACCAGCGGCTGCTTACTGGACGGCGCGCACTTCCCCTGCGCCCGTCCCGTACGCCGCCAGCCCGGGAATACTCACCGGCATCCGCCCAGGCATGCCCGCTTCGCCGTACACGGCTTTAATCACCGCCTCTTCGGACGCTGGCACCGTACTGAACGTCGCCACAAACCCCTGCACCGCCGGATACGCCCGCACCAGGAAGGGGTTGCCCATACCAAGCATGATCAGGGGCTTGCCGACGCCCAGCAGCTTTTCAAGTAAGCCATTATGCGCCTCGGCCAATTGCCCGTTGCCACGGTAGCCGGCAAACACCGCCACTACATTCGCATCGCAGGCGCTAGCCGCCTTCACCGCCTCTTCAAAAGCAGTTGCTTCGGAATCGGCAAACAGCCGGGTTGCCGGCGTATTCGGGCGCGCCTGCAGCACTTCCATCATCCGCACCCCCAGCGGGCTTCGCGAACTGTCGTTCAACACATACCAGCAGGCCGTGCGGTTCCCCGTCACCGGCACCGCGCTCCCTTCATTCCGCACCAGCGTCAGCGCATTGCCGGCCACGCGCTGTGCGAGCGCCTCGTCCTCCGGCTGGCCTAACAGATCCGGTATCGCCTTGACGTCCACGTAGCGTTTCTTATGCAGCCCAAGCTGCACCTTGGCCGATAACACCTTGCGCACGCTCTCTTCAATGCGCTTTTCCGTCAGGCGTCCGCTTTTGACCGCTGCCGCGATCGCCCGGACAGATTCGGCAGGATTCGGCGGCATGAGCAACACATCCACTCCAGCCTCCAGCGCGCGTACCGACGCCTCACCCGGCGCGAACTCCTTGCTCAGCCCGTGCATGTCCATGGCATCGGTGCTGATGATGCCCTCAAAGCCCAGTTCGTTGCGCAGTACGCCCGTCAACACCGCCTTCGACACCGTGGCCGGCAGCGGCGAAGGCTCCAGTGCCGGCACCCACAGGTGCGCCGTCATCACTGAATCCACCTTCGCCTCAATCGCGCTCCGGAACGGGGCAAACTCCAGTTTCCGGATACGCTCCATCGGGGCGTCGATGCGCCCCAGCCCCGCATGCGTGTCGATCGCAGTATCACCATGCCCCGGAAAGTGTTTCGCCGTCACCAGCACCGGATACCGCGGGTTGCGCCGCGCCCCCTCTATGAAAGCCTTCACATGCGCCGACACATCGGCCGGGTTCTCCCCATAGGACCGGATGTTGATTACCGGGTTATCGGGGTTATTGTTCACATCCGCCACCGGGGCGAAGATCCAGTGAATCCCCACCGCCCGCGATTCGCGCGCCGTCACCTCGCCCACCTGCCGCGTTGCCTCCACATCACGCGCAGCAGCAAAAGCCATCGCATGCGGGAACCGCGCCGCCTTCGTCATACGCATGGATGCACCGCGTTCCAGGTCCGCACCGGCGATCAGGGGAATCCGCGCCACTTTCTGCATGCGGTTCAGAAACTCGGCCGATAGCTGCGGATCGGCGTACTGTACGATCCCATTGCGCGTGTGGTTAACCAGGATGATGCCACCCACCCGCAGCACGCCCACCTCCCGCCAGTACTTCCGATACAGCTTGGACTTCGCCGGCGGGTTCTCGCCATAGAACGGAATCACCAGCAGCTGGGCGATCTTCTCGCGCAAGGTCATCGACCGCAGCCATACTTCATGCTGCGGTACGCTTACCGTCTTCTTCTTTGCCGCGCTGGTGGGGGATTTGCCAGTCTTGCCTGCCGCCTGGGCGGGTGGCTTGGTGGCGGGCGGCCGCTGTTGCGCCGTCATACTGAAGCAGGCAGCCAATGCCGCCAGGACACAAAGGGCCTTCATCTCCTTCCAGAATACGATGATTCTAGGAAGCGTCCTGCGCCTTTCGTTTGCGTGCCGTTCCCGGGGCCGGACCACTGGGCTTGCGCACCGGTTTCGCTTGCTTGACCAGCCGTGCCACCGCACGTACCAACTGCGTGACCTCGTTCGGGCTCTTCTGGATCACCACATTACAGCCGGTATTCTCTTCGGTCAGTCCAAGGACGTCCACAAAGCCGGAAACCAGAATCGCCGGCATGTCGGGCCGGCTTTCGCGAAGCTTCTGGACGAACTCGACCCCGGTCATGTGCGGCATCCGGTAATCGGTAACCACGATATCAAACTGCTGCCCTTCCAGCACCGCCAAGCCCTCCACGGGATCCCCCGCCGTCGCTGTCCGATACCCCAATTCTTCCAGTATCAGCTTCCGCGCCTGCAGTCCATGTCTGTTGTCATCCACCAACAAGATTCGTGTGGGAGGAGTCGCTTCATCAGCACCGCGTCCGGTCACTTTCTTCTTCAAACCTCTGCGAAGGTAGCACTCGCGTTACAGGGGTGTCAATCAACTTCGCAATGCTCTGCAACAGCGAAAGTTTTTTCGCTTGACATCGCAA
>JAEUQF010000247.1 GCA_016789745.1 Bryobacterales bacterium | reverse complement strand
AGGCGGACAAGCTCAGAAACTGGATCGAATCGACGTTGGAAGGCTGGTTAGGATTGCAGATCAACCGCGACAAGACGCGCGTGGTGAATCTGTGGCAGACCGGAGCGAAGCTGGACTTTCTGGGCTACACATCTCCACTGGCAAGATCGACTTCTACGTCCGTGGCCGTCTTGTGCAACACCTGAGACGGCGCAGCCAGCGTCCCTACCGGCCACCGGAGAAAACCAGTTTCTACGCGCACCTGTACCGCATGGGACTGGTGCGACTGAAAGCTGGGAACGCGCAACTGCCTGCGCATGCCTGCGACTAATGTGTCTCACCAGAGCCGGATGCCGGGAAATCCGCTTGTCCAGTTCGAGGAGGGGAGGGTGAACCTTTACGGAACTCCCTCCTACTCTACCGCGCGATTTTCCGGAACCGTCTGCCCCGCGTCTTCCACGGAGTACCCCAGGCCCTCCGGGCCGCCCATAAACCATCAAGACGCTTTTCCGGCCCTTCTCTCTTTGGATGTCTTCTTGGCGAGATTGGTGAGCTTGCCTTGCCCGCCGAAGCCTTGGCGAAGGAGGGGCGAGAAACTCTCGGGTAGTGCGTCTTCAACGCCCCCACATTCGCTCATTCCCCTTCTTCGCCCCACCCTGGCAGGCGATACTGAAAGTATGTCGTTGCTTCGATGGTTAGGGCTCGAAAAGGAACAGCCCGCCGCCGGTGAAACCGAGACGGTCCGTAAGATCTCGCGCGAGTTGGAGGCCATGGACCCCACCCAGGCACGCTACATCGCGGCCTTCGCCTACATCCTCAGCCGCACCGCCCGCGCTGACCTCCATGTGACGGACGAAGAGACCGCCACCATGGAACGCATCGTCCGCGAAGCCGCCTCGCTGTCGGAGCAACAAGCGGTCCTGGTCGTGCAAATCGCCAAAAGCCAGAACCTGCTGTTTGGGGCTACCGAAGACTTCCTCGTCACCCAGGAGTTCAAACGCATCGCCACCCGCGAACAGTGCCTCCAACTGCTCGAGTGCTGCTTTGCGGTGGCCTCTGTCGACGAACACATCTCAGGAGAAGAAGAGAACCTCACCCGCAGACTGGCGAGCGAACTGGGAATCTCGCATCCGGAGTACATCGGCGTGCGATCGCAGTTTCGGGAGCATCTCTCGTTCCTAAAGAAGGGATAGATCCTATGCGTCGTCTCGTGTTGTTCTTCCTGGCGGTGACCGCCTGGGGTCAACCGCGGCTGTTTCTCGGTTCCTCTGACTTGGCGCGCCTCAATCAACTGGCCGAAGAGAAGGCCTGGGCCGCGGCGGCTCGCGACAGCATCCTGCGCGCGGCCGACAACTTCCCCAACGCCCACCTGCAGAAGTACGGGCTCAGCGAACTGGCATTGCCCCCGGAAGGCGGACAGTGGTGGCACTGGTATGTATGCAAGAGCGGGGTGCGGCTCCAGTACCGGCCTCCCAACACCAACTTCTGCCCCAGCGATAACACCGCCTACAGCGGCTGGCCATTCGACCAGGTGGTCTACTCCATGCGCCACGATGACCTCGCCATCGCCGCGCGCGACCTGGCGCTCGCCTATCGCATCTCCGGCAAGCGCAGCTATGCCGAACACGCGGCCTGGATCCTCACCCAATACGCGGCGCAGTACCCGGGCTATGCCATCCACGACAAGGACCGCCGCCAGGGCACCTCCGGCGCGCGGGCCCATGCCCAAACGCTCGACGAGAGCATCTGGATCATCCCGCTGGCCTGGGCCTATGACTTACTGAGCGATTCCGACGTGCTCACCGCCGCCCAACGTTCCGACATCGAACAGAACCTGCTGCGCGCCACCGCGGCCACCATCCGCCGCTATGACGCGGGCGTTTCGAACTGGCAATCCTGGCACAATGCCGGCATCGGCGCGGTTGGCTTTTCCCTCGGCGACCAGGAGTTGATCAACGCCGTGCTCGACGGCAAGAGCGGCTTCCGCTTCCAGGCCAAGAACTCGATTGAAGACGAAGGCTTCTGGTACGAAGGCGCCTGGGGCTATCACTTCTACGCACTCGACGCCCTGGTACAACTGGCGCAGATGGCCGCCGCCAACGGGGTCGATCTCTGGGCCGATCCCGCACTACAAGGCATGTTCACGGTGCCGCTGCGGCTGGCCTTCGCTGACGGCACGCTGCCGGCCTTCAATGACTCGAACAGCATTAAGCTGTCGTCCCAGGCGCGTCTCTACGACCAGGCGTTCGCCCGCTATCAGGAGCCTTCGCTGGGTGCGGTTGCGGCGAGCCAGGGACGCACGTGGCTGGGCTGGCTGTTAGGGGCCTCGGAACTGCCTTCGCCATCACTCGACGACCTGCCCAGCAGCGTCTTCGAGAAGTCCGGCTTTGCCATGCTGCGCGCCCCTGGCAGTGATCATGCGGTGGCCTTCAAGTTCGGCCCCCATGGCGGAGGCCACGGCCACAACGACAAGCTCAACTTCACCTCCTTCGCCAATGGCGGCATCCTTGCCGTCGATCCGGGAACGCAGTCCTACGGCGCTCCCACGCACGACACCTGGGACAAGATGACCGTCGCCCATAACACCGTCGTGGTTGGCGAACGGACGCAGGCCGCGGCTACCGGTAAGCTGCGGTGGCATTCGTTTGGAGAAGGCTATGCGGCCGCCAGCGCCGAGTCCGGCCCCGTCTATCCCAACGCCAGTCTGGCGCGCACGCTGCTGGTGACCAAGGAATACACGCTCGATGTCTTCCAGGCCGAGAGCACCAACGGCCAGGCACAGGCGTTCGACTGGGTCTATCACAATAACGGCCAGATGAAGAACCCGATGGCCACCAGCCCTTACACGGCGTTCCCCCGCAACAACGGCTATCAGCACCTCACCAGCAACCGCGCCGCACAGCCTTCAAACGATTGGCAGGTCACCTTCGACGGCACGCCCACCGGGCAGTTGAACTACGGCTCCGTCTATAAGTCGACCACCACCGTAGATGGCACCTGGCGTTATTCGAACGAACAGGCGGCAAGCGGCAAGTGGTCCGGCAAACTGTCCTATGGGTTCACCGGCCCCGGCTATCTGCTGCTGTCCACGCCGATCCTAACGGGACAGCCCGACAAGGCCCCCATCGGCATCATGGCGAAGATCTGGGGTGATGGCTCCGGCCACGTGCTGGCGTTGCGCTTCAACGACGCCACCGACGAACGTTTCGTCGCCACCGTTGGCCCCATCAACTGGACCGGCTGGCGCGAGATCCGCGTCTCCAACCCCATCGCCTGGACCCACTACCTGGGCAATAACAACGGCATCATCGAGACACCCGTACGCACCGTCAGCGTGGAGTTCAACCGCACCGCCAACGGCGCGCAAACCGGCGCCATCTATATCGACGACCTCACGCTCAACTACCCTGAGGAGGAGCAGGTGATCGCAGGTTTTGAGATCGCCAATCGCCACCTGCGCGTCTGGATGCTGGGGGAAGAAGGCACCACCGTGGTCACCGGCAATGGCCTGGGACCAGACCTGACGGTGCCTGTGCCCTTCGTCATGGCCCGCCGCAACAGCATCGGCACGCGCTTCGTCTCGCTGCTCGAGCCATTCTCCGATCAGCCCGGCATCCGCGAGTTCCGTGCTCTGGAAGACGGCGGCTGGCTCATCGCCGGCGAAGGCTTCACCGATCGCGTCCAGCTCACTTCAGAGGGCGTGGTCTACCGCCGCGAGTAGGTCCACTCTGCCGTAACCCCGATACCGTCACCCCAGGCTCCTCGGGCCGCCCATTACCAGGAAGACGCCCGCCGGCACTTTGCTCTGTTGTCTGGCGCTGTCTTCCTCTGCGGCTCTGCGCGCGATTTCCGGAAACGTTTGCCCGCGCCGTTACCGGAGTGGCCGCCTAGCGGCACCCGCTACAACTTCCGCTTCTTCTTGCCGCCCTTCTTGCCACCGCCACCGGCGCGGCGCGTACCCCAGCGCGGGGCAATGTTGCTGGCGTTCCAGGCGTCGTAGGCCGCCTGGAGTTCCTTCGCTTTGCCGGGTTCGGCGGCGGCGAGATCCTTGGTTTCGCCCAAATCCTGGGTCAGGTGGAAGAGCCGCACACCGTCGATGCTCTCAATCAGCTTCCAATCGCCCTTGCGCACGGCCCACTGCGCGCCGAACCGCCAGAACAGCGCCTCGTGCGGCGCCTCTTTGCGAGCCCCGGTCAGGTACGGCAGCAGGTCCACACCATCCAGGTTCGCGGCCGGCTTGCCACCCGCCGCGGCAACGCAGGTGGGAAAGATATCCAAACTGATGATGGGCCGGTCATCCACCACGCCGCGCTTCAGCCGCCGCTTCCATTGCATCAGGAACGGCACCCGGATGCCGCCTTCATACGTCTGGCCTTTGAAGCCATGCAGCGGCCCGTTGCTCGACGTGGTCTGCATGGTGGGGCCGCCATTATCGGAATGGAAGATGACCAGGGTGTCGTCCTCAATCCTGTGATGCCGCAAGCGGGCCAGCACCGCCCCGATGGCATCGTCCATCGCCACCATCATCGCCGCGTAGGTGCGGCGGCGCTCATCGGAGATGTTCGCAAAGCGGTCGAGGTACTTCTGCGTAGCCTGCAGCGGCGCATGCACGGCATTGAACGGCAGGTAGAGATAGAAGGGCTCTTTGGCATGGCGGTCGACAAACGCCACGGCCTCGCGCGCAAAGGCATCGGTGAGGTACGCCTTCTCGTCGACCGGAGTGCCGTTGCGATTCACGGCGTTCTGCTCATCGGCGGCGCGCCGGTCGAGATACGCATGAGCCCCGCCCGGGAAGCCGAACGACTCGTCGAAGCCGCGCTTGTTCGGGTGATACTCGGGCTTGTAGCCGAGGTGCCATTTGCCGACATGTCCGGTGCGATAGCCGAGGTCGCGCAGAACCTGCGGCAGCGTCACCTGATCGAGCGGCAGTCCGAAGTTCTCTTCGGCCTGCGTGGCCGGACCGGGGTTCAGCTCATGCCCGAAGCGCTGCTGGTAGCGGCCAGTGAGCAGTCCGGCACGCGTCGGGCTGCAGACGGGGCAGGAGACATAACCGCTGGTGAAGCGAACGCCATTCTTCGCAATCGAGTCAATGGCCGGTGTGGGGATATCCTTGCAGCCCTGCACGCCGATCTCCGCGTAACCAAGGTCATCGGCGACGATGTGAACAATATTGGGCTTGCGTGTTTGGAACGCAGGGATAGCGGCAGCGCTGCCAAGAGCAGCGAGGAAGGCACGCCGGGAGAGCATGGGTTGATTATCCCTTAAGCAACCAGTCGGTGAACTCGTTCTCTCCGTGGACGTCGGTCAGGCGCATGTCGCGGCTTTGGTAGCGCCACGTCAGCTTCATGTGGTCGACGCCGATGAGCCGCAGGATGGTGGCGTTGACGTCGTGGATGGTCTTCGGCTGTTCCACGGCGCGCAGGCCGAACTCATCGGTGGCGCCCAGCGCGCGGCCGCCCTTGATCCCGGCGCCCGCCATCCACATGCTGAAGCCGTAGGGGTGATGGTCGCGGCCGTTCTGCCCTTCGGCCAGCGGCGTACGCCCGAACTCGCTGTTCCAGACCACCAGCGTCGAATCGAGCAGTCCGCGTGCTTCCAAGTCAGTCAGCAGCGCGGCGATCGGCTGGTCGGACTTCTTCGCCATCTTGTTGTGCGAGCCCCACAAGTCGTTGTGGGCATCGTCCCAGTCGTCACCGAGGTTGGTGCCGAAGAACAACTGCACGAAGCGCACCCCGCGCTCCACCAGGCGCCGCGCCAACAGGCACTTGCGGCCGAAGTCATCGGTCATCGGCTCGCCCACGCCATACAGTTTGCGGGTGGCTTCCGACTCCTGCTCGATGTCGACCGCGCCCGGCGCTTCGGCCTGCATGCGATAGGCGAGTTCGTAAGCCTTGATGCGGGCGTCGAGCGTGGTGTCGTCTTCCCGCGAGGCGTAGTGGCGGCGGTTGAGGTCGTTGATCAGGCCCAGCGTCTCCTTCTGCGCATCGCCGGAGACGCCTTCGGGCGTGGCCAGGTTCAGCACCGGGCTCTTGCTGCCGCCGCGAAAGACGGTGCCCTGGAAGGTGGCGGGCAGGAAGCCGGCCCCATAGGCACCGGCGCCGGACTTCATGGCGCCATCGGACATGACGACAAATGAAGGGAGGTTCTTGTTCTCACTGCCGAGGCCATAGGAGACCCAGGAGCCCACCGACGGCCGGCCCGGGAACTGCGTGCCGGTACAGCGCAGGAACATGGCCGGGGCGTGATCGAAGGCATCGCCAAAGCACGAGCGAACGACGGCCAGGCGGTCCGCGTGCCGGCTGATGTTCGGCCAGAGTTCGGACACTTCCAACCCCGATTGACCCTGCTTGGGAAACTTCCACGGCGAGCCGCGCATGATGGCTTTCCGAAAGTCGATGCGGGAGGTCTTGAGGCCTTCGGCAAAGCTCGCGGGCACGGTCTGGCCGGAGAGCCGCATGAGCGTGGGCTTCGGGTCAAAGGTGTCGACGTGGCTCACGCCGCCGTGGTTGAAGATGTAGATGACGTTCTTTGCACGGCCCATCGCTTGCTGCGCCTGTGCCATGCCAGCCAGCGCGATGCCGGCGAAGCCTTTGCCGGCCTTGAAGATCAGATCACGTCGATTCATGCGGGTGCTCATGGCTTGCTTACTCCACGTAGAGGAATTCGTTGGTATTGAAGAGGCCGCGGGCGAGCTCGCGCAGCGCCGCCGATGGCGAGCCCAGCAGTTGCCCTTGCTTTGTCAGGAAGGCCCGCGTGCGGTCGGCCTCAAAGGCTTCGGGATCACGGCCATACACAGCCTGCCACATGGCTTTCACAGGGTCCTGCGCCTGGGCGGCCCGCGCGGCCAGCGCCTCTGCCTGCGTGACCGTGAACGGGCCGTTGAGCAGCGACAACGACTGCGGCGCGGTCGTCGACGAGTCGCGGCGCGAGCAACTGAGCACCCCCTCCGGACGGTCAAAGGCTTCGAGCAGAGGCATGCGGAAGTTGCGGCGCGAGATCATATAGATGGACCGGCGTGTGTGTTCCTGCGCGTCATCGGTGACGATCCAGGCATTGGCCACCGGCTGGCTCATGCCGTAGAGTTCCTCGGTGGCCAGCGGCGGCACCACAGGCCGCCCCCCCATCTTCAAGTTCAGCGTGCCGGCGGTTCTGAGGACAGCATCGCGAACCTCTTCGGCCTCCAGACGGCGGCGTGTGAAGTGCGACAGCAGCGTGTTCTCCGGATCGGCTTCCATCGCCTTCGGCGTGGCCTTCGCACTTTGCTTGTAAGCCTGGGAGAGCAGCAGCAGCTTGTGCATCTTCTTAATGGACCAGCCCTGCTGTACAAACTCAGTGGCAAGGTAATCGAGCAGTTCCGGATGCGATGGCGCCGGGGCGCGCGTGCCGAAGTCGCTAGGCGTGGCCACCAAGCCGCGCCCGAAGTGATACTGCCAGATGCGGTTCACCATCACACGTGCCGTGAGCGGGTTCTTGTCCGATGCGATCCATTCGGCCAGAGCCTTGCGGCGCAGGGTGGTCGGCGAGTTGAGCGGCGGTTCGGGTACGTCGCCGCCGCCGAGCGCCGTCAGGAACCCGGGCTTCACTTCCTCACCCGCAGCATTGCCCTTGCCGGGGAGGAAGGTGCGCGGCGCCTCGCGGCCGACATCGGTAAGGCCAGGCGAGAACGGGCCGGGCGCGTAGGTCTTGTACATGCCGATCATGCGGCGTTCGATCTTATGGAGCTTGTCGAGTTCTTCGCGCGACAGTTCGGCGTAGACCTCGTCATCGCTTGGCTCCACTTTGCGCATGTTGGCTTCAAAGATGGCCTTCATCTCCGGCGTTTTCTTCTCATCCGGCGTGTGGAAGGCGGTGCTGACTTCGGGACCCAGCTTCGTCAGGCGGGCTTCGCGGAGGCGGTTGCGGTGCGGCCCCAGCAGGGCATTCAACTGCGCGCCGAGTTCATAGAGCCGGAACGTGCGGGTGTTCTCCTGCAGGTCATACCCGCGGGCATTGTTGTAGTGCAGGAAGACACGTGTCTTCTGGAAAGGCGCAAAGATGGCCTGCAGGCGGTAATAGTCGCGCTGGGGAATGGGATCAAACTTGTGATCATGGCAGCGCGCGCAGCCTGCGGTAAGGCCCAGAAAGACGCTGGAGGTAGTGTCGACAAAATCCGTGAGCTGCTCTTCGCGGTTAATATCTTCTACTTTGTAGAGCATGTCGCGATTGGTGCCGACCGTGAAGTAGCCGGTGCCCTGCTGCGACTCGGGATCTTCGGGATAGAGTTCGTCGCCGGCGATCTGTTCCTTGATAAAGCGATCGTACGGCTTGTCGGCGTTGAAGGAATCGACCACGTAGTCGCGGAAGCGCCATGCATAGAGAAGGTAGGGATCCTGCTCAAAGCCGGAGGTATCGCCGTAACGGACCAGGTCCAGCCAGTGATTGCCCCAACGCTCGCCGTAGTGCTTGGAGGCGAGCAGGCGATCCACCAGTTTCTCAAAGGCGTTTGGGCGCTGGTCTTTGACGAAGGCTTCGATCTCGTCGTGGGTGGGCGGCAGACCGTGCAGGTCGAAGGTGACGCGGCGGATGAGGGTGCGGCGATCGGCCTCGGGCGCGTAGGTAAGGCCCTTGTCCTTCAGTTTGGCCTGGAGGAAGGCATCGACCGGATGGGCGGCGCCCGACGGGACGGCCGGACGCTTCGGCGCCTGGAACGACCAGTGCGACGGACCGGCAGGCTTAGCGCCGGTGGCGGTCCAGGGGGCGCCGGCCTCCAGCCAGGCTTTGACGGCGGCCGACTCTTCGGCACTCAGCCGGCCGGTTGGCGGCATTTTGATCTTCCCGGTGTAGTTGATTGCACCCAGGATGCGGTCTTTATAGGTGAGCACTTCCGGAGCGGAAGTGAGTTGGATACCGGCCATGCGGGTGCTGGCACTGTGACAAGAGTGGCAACGTTGTTCCAGGATACGGAGCGCGCCGTCGGATGTGGCGGCGAATACGAAAACCGGGGCTCCCAGGAAGAAAGACAGCAGCAAACGCATAGCAGGCTGCTTCAAATTAGATCATATCCTGAGGCAAGAGACTTGAACCCGCGGGGAGCATCAGGGGCGAAACAAATGACGTTAAATATGTTTTACAATGCGGCTTGAGAAATGTTCCTCCGGCGCATGGTATATTGGCGTTGAAGGTACCCGGCCTTACAGCCCGCGAAGGCCAGTACTTTTGCAAACCGCTTTGGTTTGCGAGGCGTCCCTCCTATCGTGGGCTATCTCGAACTCCCCTGGTACCGGTTGGGATTGTGCGGTCTGCCCGGCGTTTGCACGTGCCGGCTTACAACATCGTGGAGGATTCATGTTTTCGTTGAAAAAGCGGGGTCTACTTCCCGTACTGGTTCTGACTCTGGCGGCTGGGCTGCAGGCGGCCCCGAAGTTGCGGCTGGTGTCGACGACGGTTGGTCCGGTATCGGTCAATACCGGGGCGAGTCCGGCACAGCAAACAGTGGAAGCATACAATGCCGGGGACGGGTCGCTGGGGCTGGCGGTGTCGACGTCGGCGAACTGGCTGACCGCAGCATTGGGGGCGCCGCGGCCCTGCTCGTTACGGGAAGGGCAGTGCACGCCCATCAACATCAGTTTCAACACGGCGAGCCAGGCGCGCGGGACGTACACGGGGTTTGTAACGGTGTCGGATCCGAACGCCCTGGATGCGCCGCAGACCATCAGCGTGACGGTGAACGTGGGTGGCGCGATTCCCGATTCGGTGAATTTGTATGTAGCGCCGAACGGGTCGGCCGATCAGCTGCGGTTTACGACGAATAGCCTGCTGCGGTCGACGGCGAATACGCAATCGGGCGGGCCGTGGCTGTCGTTGGCGCTGGAGGGTTCGGGCAGTTTCCGGTTCCAGTTCCCTTACCGTATCCAGGCGCAGCATCTGGAAGGGATGGCCGAAGGCACGTATAACGGCACGCTGGCGGTGATCGACTCGGCGGTGACGCAGGAGAACAAGACGGTGAACGTGACGCTGCGGGTAACGTCGCAGCCGATCGCGCGGCCGTCGCAGTCGCTGGTGGGCTTCAAGATGGCGGCAGGCGCGGCGAAGCAGACGGTGCCGGTGCTGATCTCGAATGGCGGGCTGGGGGACCTAACGGTGTCGGGGGTGACTGCCACGACGGCGTCGGGCGGCAACTGGCTGACCGCGGAGACCGCGCCGAACGGGATTGTGAACGTTTCGGCGGATGTGAACGGAGTGGCGGCAGGCAGTTATCGCGGGACGGTGACGGTGAACAGCAACGCGGCCAACGGCGCGCTGGCCATTCCGGTGAACCTGGAGGTAGTGGCAGCGGGTCCGCCGCAGGGCGTGTATGGCGGTGTGCTGAATAGCGCGAATTTTGACGATGGCTTTGCGCCGGGGAGCGTGGTGGCGATCTTCGGCGAGCAGTTCACCAACGCCGCGCCGGTGTCGGCTACGGCCGTTCCGCTGCAGACGACGCTGGGCGGAGTGCGGGTGCTGGTGAATGATGTTGCCGCTCCGGTGTTCTTCTCTTCTTACAACCAGGTGAACTTCCAGATCCCGTATGAGACGGTTCCGGGAGAAGCGATTGTCAGGGTGGAACGGGAAGGCACGCGGGGCAATCCGCTGGCGATCAACGTGAACGCCCGGGCGCCGCGCATCATCCAGGTGGGCAACTATGGCGTCATCGTGAACCAGGACGGCAGCCTGCCGATGCCTGGTGGGCGTCCGGCGCGGCCGGGGCAGGTGATTACGATCTACGCGGTGGGGTTGGGCGCTACGAGTCCCGCGGTGGGCACCGGAGAAGGTGCCCCGGCGGCCGAACCGCTGGCGCGTGTGACTTCCCCGCCCCGCGTGATTCTGGGCAACGCGTTCCAGGGGGCCGAGGTGCTGCAGCCGATCTTCGTCGGATTGACGCCGGGCTTGGTGGGGCTCTACCAGGTGAACGTGATTCTGCCGGCGGAGACGCCGACGGGAGATGTATTCATCTCGCTCGAAGGAGACGACTACCGGAGCAACGTGGTGCTGCTGCAGATTCAGGAATAGCGCGGTTTCGGTGCCGTAACACGGACGCTCGGCGTTCTCCCATAATGGGGAGAATGACCGAGCGTCTTTATTATGAGGACTCCTTCCTCACGCACTTTCTTGGCACGGTGCAAGCGGTGGAGCAAGACGGCCGCTATGTATACCTGGACCGGACGGCGTTTTATCCGGCGAGTGGAGGCCAGCCGCACGATACCGGGATGCTGAATAGCGTGCCGGTGGTGGAGGTGATCGACGAACAGGACCGGGTGGCGCATGTCTTGGCGCAGCCTTTGGGCGTGACGGTGGGGTCGTCGGTCGCGGGCGTGGTGAACTGGGCGCGGCGGCGGGATCACATGCAGCAGCACAGCGGACAGCATCTGCTCTCGGGCGTGCTGGCGGATCTTTACAAGGTACAAACGCTGAGTTTTCATTTGGGCGAGGAGCTTTCGACGATCGAGATCGACAAGCCGGGGCTGTTGGCGGCGCAGGTGGCGGCGGCCGAGCAGCGCGTGAATGAGCTGATCTGGGAAGGGCGCGGCGTCACGGTGCACTATGAAGAGGCGAGCGTGGCCGGGGGGTTACGAAAGGCGTCGGAGCGGGAAGGGACGCTGCGCATCGTGAGTATTTCGGGGTTGGACCGGAGCGCCTGCGGCGGAACGCATGTGACGTGCACATCGCAGATCGGGATGATGACGATACGCGGCTTCGACAAGGTGCGCGGCAATTTGCGAATCGAGTTTCTCTGCGGGCACCGGGCGCTACGGCGGGCAAGGACAGACTATGAGAAGCTGACGGCGGCGGCGCGTCTGTTTTCCTCACCCTTGGACGATGTGCCGGAGTTGATCGGGGCGTTGCAGGGCAAGGCGAAGGATGCGGAGAAAGCAGCGCGCAAGCTGGCGGGCGAGTTGGCGTGGTTTGAGGGCCGCAGGAAGTACCAGGAGACCGCGCCGAACGCGGCCGGGTTGCGGTTTGTGGAAGAGACGCACGGGGAGTTGGACGAGACGGTACGGGCGCGGGCGCAGGCGCTCACCTCTGGTGAGAAGGCAGTGTATCTGGGGGTGAGCGAGGAGCGGCTGGCTGTGCTTTACGCGGCGTCAGCCG
The DNA here is from genome assembly GCA_016789745.1 of Bryobacterales bacterium. GTDB lineage: Bacteria > Acidobacteriota > Terriglobia > Bryobacterales > Bryobacteraceae > CADEFT01. Next base: position 24,213 of record JAEUQF010000247.1, on the reverse strand, counting down.
ATAGCGGCATCCAGGCCGGGCAGGTGTTGAAGGCGGCTTTAACCGAGGTGGGCGGGCGAGGCGGCGGGGCGGCGACGTTGGCGCAGGGCAGCGTGCCCGACAAGGCGGCGCTCGACAAGGTGCGGGAGCGGCTGAGAAACTAAAAGCTTGTATGGCAGTACCTGCATCTTTTTCGATCGGGCCGATCCGGATCGCCCCGGCCACGGTGTTGGCGCCCATGGCGGGCGTCACCGATACTGTATTCCGGCGGCTGATCCGCAACCAGGGCGGCTGCGGGTTGATCATGACGGAGTTCACCAGTTCGCACGGCGTGGTGGCGCTGAAGAAGAACACCCGTAAGCCGACGAAGGCGTTCCGGTATCTGTATTTTGAGCCGGAAGAGCATCCGATCACGGCGCAGTTGTTCGGGTCGGACCCGGTGGTCATGGCGGAGGCCGCGCGGGTGTGCGAAGACCAGGGCTTCGATGCCGTGGACATCAACTTCGGCTGCCCGGTGAACAAGGTAGTGAAGTGCAACGGCGGGTCAGGGCTGCTGCGGGATCTGCCCCTGGTGGAACGGCTGTTGCAGGAAGTGCGGGCGGCGATCAAGATCCCGCTGACGATGAAGTTCCGCGCCGGGTGGAATGATCGCGAGTTGGTGTATCTGCAGATGGGGCGGATCGCCGAGGACTGCGGGTTGCAGGCGATTGCCTTGCATCCGCGCACGCGCGAGCAGGGCTATTCGGGCAAGTCGGACTGGACGCGCATTGCCGAGTTGAAGGCACATGTGAAGCTGCCGGTGATCGGCAACGGCGATATCCTCACGCCCGAGGATGCCTGCCGGATGGTGACCGAGACAGGGTGCGATGCGGTGATGGTGGGACGGACGGCGTCGGCGAATCCTTGGATTTTCCGGCAGATCAGCGAGTACCTGGCGACCGGCAGTTATTGGGTGCCGAGCGAGCGCGACCGCTACGACATCATGCGCACCTATTACACGATGCTGCGTGATAAGGATGCGATGGATACGGTGGGCAAGATGAAGCAATTCGCCACCTATTTCACGCATGGGGTACGCAATGGGACGAAGCTGCGCACGGCGATTTACCAGGCGACGGATGCGGCGTCGATTCTGGATTTGGTGGACCGATTCTTCGAACACGAATTGACGATCGCGGCATGAAGAGCATACAGATCATCACGGACGGGTCCTGCATTGGCAACCCGGGGCCTGGCGGATGGGCGTGCATCCTACGCTACAACGGGCACAAGAAGGAGATGTCGGGCAGTGAAGGCCATACGACGAACAATCGTATGGAGCTGACGGCGGCGATCCAGGCGCTGGCGGCGTTGAAGCAACCGTGCAAGGTGGAGATTGTGACGGACTCCGAGTATCTGAAGAACGGGGTCAGCAAGTGGATGGCGGGGTGGAAGCGCAACGGCTGGATGACGAAGGAAAAGAAGCCGGTTCTGAATCGAGATTTGTGGGAGCAGTTGGATACGCTCACGCAGACGCATGAAACGGTATGGCAGTGGACCAAGGGCCACGCCGATCACGAGGATAACAATCGCTGCGACGAACTGGCGCAGGCGGCAGCGCGGAGCGTGCGGGACAAGGCGCGCTAGAATAAGCGTCGATGTTCGCGGCTACGATTGCGCTGTTGGTGAGTGCGCCCCTGCTGATGGGCGCCGACGTTGTCACCGAGAAAATCTTTGGGCCGGAGACGCCCACAGGCCCCTATAAGCATCCGGCGTCGTTCACAGAGTTACATAACGGCGACCTGTTCCTGGTGTTCTATGGGGGACAAGGTGAATACGCCAACGACACGGCGGTGTTCGGAGCCTCGAAGAAGAAGGGCGCGGCGGCGTGGGGCAAGCCTCGGGTGCTGGCTCGCGACCCGTTCCGGTCGGTGGGGAACGGAGTCATTTGGGAAGCGCCGGACCGTGTACTGTGGCTGTTCTATGTGATCCGGTTTGGCGATACGTGGTCGAAGTCGCGAATCGCGGTGAAGATCTCGAAGGACTCCGGCGAGACGTGGTCGGATTCGTCGATCCTGGCGCCGGAAGAGGGCATGATGGTGCGCGGGCGGCCGATTGTGATGTCGAACGGTCAGTATCTATTGCCTGTCTATCATGAGACCGGCGGGGACCGGGAGGTTGTAGGCGCCGATAGCACGTCGCTGTTTCTGATCTATGATCCGGGGAAGAAGGTGTGGAGCGAGAGCGGGCGGATCCGGTCGCAGAAGGGGAACATCCAGCCGGCGCCGGTGGAGTTGGAGCCGGGTCACGTGGTGGCGTATTGCCGGCGCGGCGGCGGGTATGGGCCATCGACCGATGGGTACGTCGTGCGGGCGGAGTCTCGGGATTACGGCAAGACCTGGACCGAGGGGCAGGATACGAGGTTCCCGAATCCGAATGCCGCGGTGGATTTGATCAAGTTGAAGAACGGACACCTGGTGCTGGTCTATAACGACAGCATGTCGAAGCGCACGCCGCTGGCGGTGGCGTTGTCGACCGATGGGGAGCGGAGTTGGGGGAAGCGGATGGTGCTGGCCGATGGAGCCAATGATTATGCCTACCCGGTGGCGCTGCAGACGGCGGATGGCAAAATCCACGTGCTGTACACGTCCGACAAGCGGAGCACGATCCGGCATGCGGTGTTCGAGGAATCAGCGATCGGGAAGTGAACGCTACCTCTACCGCGTCTCGACGAGTTCGGTAGTCAAGCCGTCCATCTCTTCGATACGCAGTTTCAGGTCGCGGCGTTTTTCCACCTGGGCCACCGGGGCCTCGACCCGCACGGCCACCATATAGTCCTGGGTGGCTCTTGCGGGGATGACGTTCCGCATGCGGAGCGTGTCGTTGTATTTCTGACCGATGGCGGGGTAGCCGTCGAATAAGGCCTTGGCGTCGACATCGGCCACCGGCTCCAGTTCAGCGACTTTGCCGTTGGCATCCACGATGACACGGACCTCGCGGACCATGAACTTGAAATCCGTAGGGTTGGCGACGCGGAAGTCGACGATGACGGCGGTGGCATCGTCGGCCAAGCCGAGCGTGCGGACCTTCTGGATGCTTCCTTCGAGCACCATGTGCGAGCTCTTGTTCACTCGCAGGACGCCCCAGAGGCCCGCGGCCACAAGGACGGCGGCGAGCGCGAGACCGATGAGCAACTCGCGCCGCATGGGTTAGTCCTCGCTCGAGAAGATGCCGCCGAGAGCGCCGAGCGGATTCCGCTCATCGCCGCCGGTGCGCGCGGGCACCAGTTCGCGGCGCAGTTTCTCCAGCGTCATGCTCTGGATGATGATCTTGCCGGGCCCGGTTAGGGTGGTGAGGAAGATACCCTCGCCGCCGAAGATGGCGGTCTTAATGCCGCCGACGAACTGGATATCGTAATTGACGGACTCTTCGAAGCCGACCACGCAGCCGGTGTCGACCTGGATGGTTTCACCAGGCTGCAGGTTCATCTCGATCTGATCGCCGCCGGCGTGAATAAAGACAGTGCCAGGGCCGGTGAGTTTTTCAAGTACGAAGCCTTCGCCACCAAAGATGCCGGCACCGATCTTCTTGACCAAGGCGATGTTGAGTTGGACGCCGCTTTGGGCAACCAGGAAGCCGTCGCGCTGGACCAGCCAACTGCGGCCAGCCCCGAGTTCGATGGCCTGGATGCGTCCGGGATAGTTGCCGGCAAAGCCGATCTCGCCAGGGCTGCTGGCGCGGAAGTAGGTGAGGAAGAGCGACTCGCCCATCACGGTGCGCTTGATGGCGCCCCAGATCTTCTGGCCGATGGACTCGCCAGACATGCGGGTTTCCCAACTGATGTTGGCGGTTTTGTAGAGCATCTTGCCGGCTTCGGCGAACAATTCCTGGCCGGGCTGAAGCTTAATGCGAGCCACCTGGAGGTTGTCGCCGTGGATGCTGTATTCCAGGGGAGTGGTAACGGCGGGCGGCGGGTAGGCCGGGGGCTGCTGCTGGCCGTAGCCGGACGGGGCGGCGCCGACAGACGTGCCGCAGGCCGGACAAAACTTGGCATCACCTACCTGGTTACCGCAGGATGTGCAAAAGGGCATGAAAGAATCTCCCAAAACTCCTATCTTACAATGGGGGTTAGTACTCTCGAATGCTTGAAAGAAGTACCGCTTCCCGCTTCGCCGGCGTTCTGCTACTGCTCGCCTTGCCGGCCCTTGCCAAAGAGAATCCGGTCATTTGCGGAACCGACCGCGCCCAGCGCAAGGAGGCGGTATTCCTCCACCGGCAGTCGCAGGCGCTACGACGCAAGACCGCCCAGGTGCGGGCCGTCACCGGGCCGGTAGGCCGGGACTATGGCGACATCGCGGTGATGTACGACGGCAACGGGGTGGTGGCACGCCGCAATCCCTTCAACCTGGTCTCGAAGAAGATTACGTTCACGCCGGGCGCGGGGTTCACACAATACCGCTACGCGGTGGGCGAGTCGGCATTCGACCAGGACGCATCGGAGAAGGGCGGGGTGCTGGCGGAGTTGGATGACGATGACACGCGGCTGGTGCTGCTGCCGTTCGCGTTCCCCTTCTATGGGACGACCTACAACGAGATGTGGGTGAACTCGGATGGGAACGTGACGTTCGGGCGAAGTGATGCGGCGCCGGTGACGCGATCGACGGGAATTCTGGCGGGTGGGCCGCCGCGGATTGCGGCGCTGTTCGTGGATCTGGATCCGTCGCGGTCGACACGCGGGGTGCGGGTGTTAACGGAGCCGGGACGGGCCGTGATCACCTGGCAAGGTGTGCCGCTGTTCGGCGGCTTCAGCCAGAACATGGTCTTCCAGCTGCGGCTGTATCCCGATGGGAGAGTGGAGGCGGATTACCAGGCGGTGGCGAGCAGCGACGCGGTGATAGGGATCGCGCCAGGTGATGCGCGTGGAGAAACGCAGCTGGTGTCCTTCCTGAATGACGCATCGAGCAGCTATAGCGGCGCGTTGGCCGAGCGGTTCACCACCTCTGATTCACTTGATTCGGTGCTGCTGGCGCAGCGCTTTTACCAGACGCATGACGATGGCTACGACTACCTGGTGGTTTATAACAACCTGGGGCTGGCGGCACGGAGTTTCGCGGTGGCTACGACGCTGCCGGTGCGCACGACGCATCGGGCGGGGTTTGGCGATATCCCGGTGGATGATGGCGCGATTTTCGGGTCGGCGCGGCGGCTGCAGGCATTTTTGAACATGGGGCCGCTGTCGAACTATCCGCGGGATTTGAATGCGCCGCTGCCGCTGCGGTTCGGCACGGGCGACACACCGGTAACGGTGCTACTGCACGAGATTGGGCATTTGTTCCTGGCGCTGGCGAGTGTGCGGGATGAGGTGGATCCGACGCGCCGCCCGATGCTGGGCAATGCGAACGCGCATTGGAGCTTCAACTACAACTCGGACGCGTCGTTTCTGGAGGGGAACCGGATTCAGGACAGCGGCGAGACGGCGAGTCCCCGGTATGAGACGGTGGCGACGGTGGAGCGCTTCTCGGCAATGGACCAATACCTGATGGGGTTCCGGGCGCCTTCGGAGGTGCCGCCGAGCTTTGTGGTGTTGGGATCGAACCGGGGGAATTCCGAGCCGCCACAGAAGGGCGTGACAATGAACGGCACGCGGCGGAACGTGACGGTGGAGGAGGTGATCGCGGCCGAAGGGCGGCGGTCGCCGGATCATACGGTGGCGCAGCGGCGGTTCCGGATCGCGGTGCTGTTTCTGATGAAAGCGGGCGAGGAGCCGACGGCGGAGCAGTTGGAGCAGTTGAATGGGCTGCGTACGGCGGCGGAGGCGCGGTTTGCGGCGGCGACCGAGAACCGGGCCACGCTCGAAGCGAAGTTGCAGCGGAACATGAGCCTGTCGGTGTGGCCAGCAGCAGGGATTCTGGCGGGCAGCACGTTGAATGCGACGGTCCGGCTGGACCGGCCCGCGGAGACGCCTCTCACGGTGGTGTTGAAGACCGCGAACGGGGTTGTAGGCGCGCCGGCGTCGGTGACGATTCCGGCGGGAGCGCAGCAGGCAGTGGTGGCGTTGCGGGCGCAGGCGTCCGGCGTGGAGTTGTTGACCGCCGAGCCAGCCAACACGGCGTACCGAGTGGACGAGGCGCGGATCCAGGTGGCGGCTCCGTCAGCGGTGCGGCTGGAGTTAGACGAGGAGTCGACGCCAGGCAACATTGTCGTGAGGGCGACGGACATCAACCTGATTCCGTATCCGGGGATTCGGGTGCAGGGGACGGTGACGGCGGGGTCGTTGGAAGTGGCGAGCGTGGTTACGGATGCTGATGGGATGGCGCGATTCCGCTGGACGCCGGGGGAGGCGAACAACGTGTTCCGGGCGACGGTGGCGGGCTCGCCCAGCACGGTGACTCTGCAGGCGGCGGCGCGGCCGGTGTTTCTGGCGGCGAATGTGGTGAACATCGGGTCCTATAAGCCGGAGTTGTCGCCGGGGACGCTGGCGGCGATTTTTGGGACGGGCCTGGCGCGCGGGCAAGTGCTGGTGAACGGATCGCCCACGGCGGTGCTGTATGCCGACGACGGACAGTTGACGTTTCTGATTCCGCCGGGGAGCAGCGGGCCGTCGGTGACGCTGGTAGTGCGGGGGATTGGCGGGGATTCGGCGGCGGTGACCATTCCGTTGCTGGATGTAAGTCCGGGGCTGCTGTTCAGTCCGGCGACGGGGGAGGCGGCGGCGCTGGTGGCGGGTACGGGGTTCCTGACGTCGCAGCAGCCGGCAAAGCCGGGGGACATTCTGGAGATCTATGCGACGGGGTTGGGGGCGCTGGCGCCATCGGCTACGTATCCCGGATTGGAGGAGACGGTTCAGGTGCCGGTAGTGACGATCAATGGAATGCCGGGCGCGGTGCTGTTCAGCGGCGGGGCGCCGGGGGTGGCGGGCCTGAACCAGTTGAATGTGCGCATACCGGACGTTGGCGCTGGCGTTTGGAAGCTGCGCCTCAGCATTGGCGGGCGCGATAGCAATGAAGCGGACATCACCATCCAGCCCTGATTCGCGTACAATACGGTCCATGCCCAATATCGAAGAGATCGAAGGAATTGGACCGGTTTACGCCGAGAAGCTGCGCGCGGCCGGCGTGACGACGACGGAGGAACTGCTGGCAGCCGGCGGCGGGCCGAAAGGCCGCGACGAACTGGCCGAGAAGACCGGCATTGCCGGTGCGCACATCCTGCGCTGGGTGAATCATGCCGACCTGATGCGGATCAAAGGCGTGGGCAAGCAGTATGCCGAGTTGTTGGAGGCCGCCGGCGTCGATACCGTCAAGGAACTGCGCAACCGCAATGCGGAGAACCTGACGGCGAAGTTGAAGGAAGTGAACGACGCCAAGAACCTGAGCGGGACGAGCCCGTCGCTGAGTGTGGTGACGGGGTGGATCGAACAGGCCAAGACGATGGAGCCGATGGTTCGCTACGCGGGAGCCTAAGGAAGATTGAAGATGACCGTCCTCGACCGTCTGCAGGGATTGGGTTTGCAGATACCGGAGCCGCCGCGGGCGGTCGGGGCGTATGAGCCGTTTGTGGTGACGGGGAGTCTGGTGCTGACGTCGGGGCAATTGCCGTGGCGGGGCGGGCGTATGATGCACGCCGGCAAGCTGGGGCAGGAAGTGACGGTGGAAGAGGGGTATGAGGCGGCGCGGCAGGCGGGGTTGAACGCGATCGCGCAGTTGCAGGCGGCGGTGGGTGATTTGGAGAAGGTGCGCCTGGTGCGGGTGGAAGGCTATGTGCACTGCGGCGAGGGGTTTCGAGAGCATCCGAAGGTGTTGGATGGGGCCTCGGAGCTATTTCTGGCGGTGTTTGGGGACAAGGGGAAGCATGTGCGGATCGCGTTAGGGATCAAGGACATGCCGTTGAACGCGCCGGTGCAGATCGCGGTTTGGGCGGAACTCGGCTGAAGTTCACGGGCGGGTTTGCCGATAAGAGGATTTGAAGGCGGGGCAACTCCTAATCGCCGTGCTGCTGGTTGCCGGAGCAGCACGGGCCGTGACGGTACAGCAAGCGGGGCTAGGTGCGTCCGCGAACGAGGATAGCTGTGCGCTGACCTCGCCGGGCACGGCATTCCCATCGACAACCCGACAGATCTTTTTTCGCTTCGTGCTGGGCGCGGTGCGTTCCTCTGATGTGGTGACGGTGGAGTGGGTGGATCCAGCGGGCACAGTGGAATCGGCCGTCCCCTATGATCAGCTACCCGCAATGTCGTCGTTGTGTTTGCTGACGCAATTGCCGGTGGGTGGGTATGCGGCGGCGGGCAAGCCGGGTGCCTGGACCGTGCGGGTAACGGCCGGCGGGCGCGTGCTGACCTCGTTGCCGTTCCGGTTGGAGGGATCCGCGGAGGCCAGCGGCGGATTGGCGGTTCGGCGCGTGACACCCCAGGGCAACGAACTGGTGATTGAAGGGCAGGGGTTCAACACCGAGTCCATCGTGCACGTGGCGCAGTACACGTCGGCGACCGGGTGGACGTACATTGCGTCGATGTTTCCGGAATCGTTGGAGCCCGGGCGGATGCGGGCGCGGTTGGCATCGCTGCCGCCGGCCGAATACGTGGTGTTTGTGAAGAACGGGCAGACGCTGAGTTCGCCGGCGCGATTTGAGATTGTGACCGAGGCGGGCTACCGGCTTCCCTTCCCCGCGCAGGAACAATGGGTGATCACGCAGCCGCCCAACGGCGGGTACTCGCATTGGGGCCGCACGCAGCATGCCTATGATCTGGCGCCGCGGCAGGGCGGGTGCGTGGTGGCGATGCGCGGCGGGATCGCGATCACGCGCGACCTAGGGTATGGGCAGACGCCGCGGCTGCGGATTTTCGGCAACTACATCACGATCCAGCATGATGACGGCGAGTACTCGCATTACGGGCATTTGCGCAGCCGGTCGTTCAAGGTGCGCGATGGCGAGCGGGTGGAGCAGGGGCAAGCGCTGGCGCTGGTGGGCAATAGCGGCTACAGCTTCGGGACGCATCTGCATGTGCAGGTGAGCCGGTCGCAGGCGATCAGTTCGCCGAGCATTCCGTTCCGGTTTGAGGACCTGCCTGCGGCGCAGCAGACGCGGTACCGGGGGTCGGTAGTGTCGGCCAACCGTTCGAATAAGGGAGATTGCAGCCGGCCGGCGGCGCCGCAGTTGCTGACGTCGTCGCAGCGGTTTGTGACGGCGGCGGCTACGGCACCAGCGGAGACGCCGGGGGCGGCGGCACCCGCACCGACGTGGGTTGGGTCGGTGGGAGTAGCGGCGTGGTGGAGTGAATTGACGTCGGTGGCGCCGCACGCGCGGAGTCTGGAAGTGCGGTTGGGATGGGACACCGAGGAGCGCGATCTGGATTTGCACCTGATGAGCCCTTCCGGAAGGCATTACGGGCCGTATGGGGACCGAACCGGGTACGATGCCGGTAACAAAGAAGAGGCGTTCGTCATTTCGGATCCGGAGCCAGGGTTATGGCGGGTGTCGGTGCAGGGGATGCGCGGCGATGGGTCGGCGATGCCGTTCCGGATTCACCGGTCAGTGACGGCGCCGGCTCCGAAGGCCAGTGGGTGGGGCGGAGCGCGGCGGGCGCGGCGTTGATCAGGAGGCCTTGGACGGGATAATCACGACCTCTTTGATTCCAGACATCTGGAGTAGACCGCGGAGGGAAGCGGCGGCGTTCTTTTCGGCCTGCTGGAGGATACCGGCATCGATGGCGGCCTGACGGGCGGCATCGAGTCCGGCCTGGCGGGCTTTCGTTTCGAGGTCATTACTATAGGGGACCCAGGGAGTCCACCAGGTTTTCTGGCGATCCCAGACGCGGGTCTCCTTTTCGTTGACGGCGACCATGCGGATCTCCGGTTTGGGGAGGCGGATCTCGACGCGGCCGGGCGAAGCGGTGATGTCGGTTGAGGTGATGCGGCTGAGATCGACACCCGCTTCGACATCGGCTTGCAGGATCAGAAGGATGGACTCCGCGCCGACAGGCTCCTTTTGTTCGGTGAGAGTGACAACGCGCTGCAGGGTATGGCGGGCGGTGGCCAGTTGGTTGAGGTCGCGGACCTGGAGCAGGACGTTGACGGGGTCGGGCTGGGGGGAAGCGGCACGCTGGCCCAGGAAGAAGGCGCCGGCGGCGAGCAGGACTACAAACAACAGTCGAACAACCACCCTTTCACGATACAGCAGGGTGGAGAAGGCACGGACGAAGGGAAGCGTCCACAATCCGGGCGGCAAAGTGCAGTTTTTTACATCTGGGATCAGTACGTCTAATCCCACCCCCCTGTTGCGGAGGAAAAATTTTGTTAATCTATGTGTGTCTTGTGGCCACATCTCTTAAACCGTGGGCCCATCCGGGGCCGCCTGTTTCCTTTGTTGCCTCCTTTCGGATCGTTCAACAATCGCAGTCGGGTGCTCACAGGACGAGTGTGTTTGTGAAGGGTTCGAATAGGAGCAAAGTTCGTGACCAACATTTTTGTCGGTAATCTGAGCTTCCAGGCAACGCAGGAAGATCTCTATGCCGCCTTCTCGCAGTATGGTGAGGTGGAACGCGTTAACATCATCACGGATCGTGACACCGGGCAGGCGCGCGGTTTCGCGTTCGTCGAAATGACCAATCGGAATGAAGCGGAGAACGCGATTGCGCAGTTGAACGGCGCTCAGCTTCATGGCCGCACCATGAATGTGAATGAAGCCCGTCCGCGGCCGGAAGGCGGCGGCGGTGGTGGCCGTGGCGGATTCGGCGGCGGTGGCGGCGGTGGCCGTGGCCGTGGCGGACGTCCGGGCGGCGGCGGCGGCGGTGGCGGCCGTGGCGGCAACCGCTGGTAGTCGGAAGCAGTAAGAACTCAGTTTGAGCGAGCAACCGCCGCAACAGGCGCTGACCTGTGCGGCGGTTTTCGTTTTTAGGGTTGGCGGGTTTCGGTTTAGCATAGACACGATGCCCCAAATTAAAGGACCCGCAATTTTTCTGGCTCAGTTCATGGCGGATGAGCCCCCGTATAATTCGCTTCCCGCCATCACCGCGTGGGTGAAGTCGCTTGGGTACACCGGCGTCCAGCTTCCGAGCTGGGATGGCCGGATCATGGACCTGAAGAAGGCCGCCGAGTCCAAGGACTACTGCGATGAATTGAAGGGACAGACCAACGGCCTGACGGTGACGGAACTGGCGTCGCACCTGCAGGGGCAGTTGGTGGCGTCGCACCCGGCCTACGATGAGTTGTTCGATGTGTTCGCGCCGGCCGAGTTGCATGGCAATCCGAAGGAACGGTCGGCGTGGGCGGTGGAGCAGATGAAGCTCGTGATCCGGGCTTCGAAAAACATGGGGCTGCCGGTGTCGCCTTCGTTCAGCGGCGCGCTGCTGTGGCCCACCATTTACCCGTGGCCGCAGCGTCCGGCCGGGCTGGTGGAAGAAGGCTTCAAGGAGTTGGCGGCGCGCTGGAAGCCGATTCTGGACTTCGCCGATGAGCACGGCGTGGACCTGGCTTATGAGCTGCACCCGGGCGAAGACCTGTATGACGGGGCGACGTTTGAGCGGTTTCTCGAAGCCACCGGCAATCACCCGCGCGTGAACATCAACTATGACCCGTCGCACTTCATTCTGCAGTGCCTGGACTATATCGGGTTTATCGACATCTACGGGTCGCGGATCAAGGCGTTCCACGTGAAGGATGCCGAGTTCCGGCCGTCGGCGCGCGCGGGCGTGTATGGCGGCTACTTGGATTGGAAGCAGCGCCCGGGGCGGTTCCGTTCCCTCGGTGACGGGCAGGTGGACTTCAAGCAGGTGTTCACGCGGCTGACGGCGGCAGGCTACTCGTCATGGGCGGTGCTGGAGTGGGAGTGCTGCTATAAGGACAGCGTGCAGGGGGCGGCCGAAGGGGCTCCGTTCATCGCGTCGCACCTGATTGATGTGCCGAAGCGGGCTTTTGACGATTTCGCCGGGGCGGCATCGGACACCGCGCGCAACCGGCGTATTCTGGGCCTATAGGCAGGGTCGATTCAGAGAAGGGGGCTAGGCGGACCACGACCGGCCCCTTTCTTTTTGTACAATTTAGAAGATGCTCGAGAACCCCCGCAAATTTGAGGCAGGCACGGATCCGTTCGGCCGGAAGTGGCGCGCCGAGCTGCGTTGGATCCAAAATGCGATTTCCATTCGCCACGCCGACGCCGTGGACGTAAAGTGGGAGCTCACCTGTGACGATGGAGAGGTAGTAGAGAAGGTGGTGGCGTTGTACCACCCCGATCTGCTGGCTCTTAGTAAGAAGCAAGGACAGCCGTTAACGGATTCCTGGTGTATCCGGCTGGCGGCCGAACACGTTCGTGCGCTGGTGAGTAATTGGGAAGATGCCGAGAAAACCATTGTGGTTCCCTCGCCGGAACAATTGGAGATCTACGCCGGACAGGCTCTGCCGGCCCGCGCAGGCCGATAGCTGTAGGGTTTCGCACTAGTACGTCTGGTTAACGCAGTACATTCTGTCCTACCGCGCAGTCTTACGAATGCTAGACTTGCTTAAGTATTCGGGGGCGGTCTCTTTCAAATGTCATTCGGAGGACCTTTGGGAAAGAGAGCAGTAATTATAGGCGCGGGGCCCGGCGGGCTAACCGCGGCGAGGGAACTGCACCAACTGGGTGTGCCAAGCACGCTGTTGGAAAAAGAATCACAGGTTGGGGGATTGGCCAAAACGGTACGCCGGGAAGGCTATCACTTCGACTTGGGCGGACACCGGTTTTTCACGAAAGTGAAGCTGATCGAGCGGATCTGGCACGAGACGCTGGGGGATGCCTTACTGACGCGGCCGCGGCTGTCGCGCATTTTCTACAACAAACATTTCTTCCACTACCCGCTGCGTCCGGCCGACGCGTTGCGGAAGCTCGGGATCTGGGAAGCCGGGCAGTGCATGACCAGTTTCGCGGCGGCCAAGGTATTTCCGCAACGCCGGGAAGAGGACCTGGAGTCGTGGCTGATCAACCGGTTCGGGGAGCGGCTGTACCGGACGTTTTTCAAGACCTACACGGAGAAGGTGTGGGGCATTCCCTGTGACCAGATCAGCGCGGATTGGGCCGGGCAGCGCATCAAGGGCCTGGACATGATTACGCTGCTGCGCAATGCGCTGGGGCTGACCGGCAAAGGTGGGGGACCGAAGACGCTCATCGACCAGTTTCTGTATCCGCGGTTCGGTCCGGGGATGTTATGGGAGCGGATGACGGAGCAATTGGAGGCGGCCGGCAGCGAAGTGAAACTGGAGCATCCGGTGGAAGCGATTCGCTGGCAGCGCGGCGGGGTGACGAGCGTAGTGGCGGGCGGCAAGACGTATGCGGGGACGCACTTTCTGAGTACGATGCCCGTGAAGGAATTGATTGAGGCGTTGGATCCGGCGCCACCGGCCGAGGTTCGGGAAGCAGCGCGCTTCTTTTCCTATCGCGACTTTTTGACGGTGGGGTTGGTTCTCGATGGGCGCGATTTCTTTCCGGATAACTGGATTTATATCCATGAGCCGGAAGTAAAGGTAGGGCGCATCCAGAATTTCGGCAACTGGAGCGCGGATATGGTGGGGCGCCGCAACGTGACGTGCCTGGGGATGGAATACTTCTGCTTTGAAGGGGACGGGCTGTGGTCGATGCCGGACGCCGACCTGGTGAACTTCGCCAAACAAGAGTTGGAGAAGATCGGGCTGGGGCGCGCGGACAAGGTGATAAAGGGGTGGGCGATCCGGGTGCCGAAGGCATATCCGGTGTACGACGGGCAGTATCAGGAAGGGCTGCGGCGGGTGCGGGCGTTCTTAGAACAGGTGCCCAATCTGCAGTTGTTGGGACGCAACGGGATGCACCGTTATAACAACATGGATCACTCGATGCTGACAGGGATCCTGGCGGCGCGGAATATCCTGGGCAGCCGGTACGATCTGTGGAAGGTGAACGCCGACGCGGAGTACCTGGAAGAGGGTGCGGACATCTCGGCGGAGGAACTGCACGGCCTGGAGCAGACGCAGCCACTGGTCCCCGGGCGGGTGAGCACAGCGCCGGCGCGGCTGGGCGCCTGATTCGGGCTCGCACGATCGTGTTACACTAGCGAGAGTGTCACATGCGTCCTAACGGGACGACGTGTGTCCTTTTCCAAGCTCAACCAAGGAAGTTATGCCGAAACTGAAGACCCACAAAGGTGCGGCCAAACGGTTCAAGACGACGGGCACCGGGAAACTGATGCGCCGTCACTCGATGGCACGCCACATTCTGACATCCAAGGCGCCGGGCCGTAAGCGCCGCCTGGGACAGGATGCCGTGATGGAACCGGGTGATGCCGCCAAAGTCAAGGTGATGCTGCCCTACGACTAGGGGAGCGAAACACCGTTGAGATTAAGAGGCGGAGCGGCCGGAGCAAGGCACTGCCCGTATCGCCCGCCGGGAAGCCCGAAATGGGGTTCCGAACCAGGCTGCCGTAAGGCGCCATGAGGTAGAAAGGAGCAAACGTGCCCAGAGTAAAACGTGGAACTAAACGGCGTGATAATCGCCACAAGACGCTGGAACTGGCTTCCGGCTTTTTCCTAACGAAGAGCAAGCTGTATCGTTCGGCCCAGGAAGCCGTCGAGAAGTCGCTGCGCTACGGCTATGTCGGCCGCAAGCTGAAGAAGCGCGATTTCCGGGGCATCTGGATTGTGCGTATCGGGGCGGCGTGCCGGATCAATGGCATCAGCTACAGCCGGTTCATGGACGGGCTGAAGAAGGCTGGCATTGATTTGAACCGCAAGATGCTGGCCGACATCGCGCTGAACGATGAGGCGGGCTTCAAAACGCTGGTGGAGCAGGCCAAAGGGGCACTGCCGCAGGCCGGCTAGGGGAAGCCTGTTCCCTGGTTACAAACTGAGAGTTACGTCACGGAGGGTAAACGATGGCCTCACAACTGTTAAGGGAAGACGAAGCCGAATTCCTGGCCAGTCTGGAGGAGCGCATCCTCCGCGCGGTGGAACTGGTGGCGGCGCTCCGCAAGGAGAACGCCGCCCTCTCCGACCGGCTGAAGGCAGCCGAAGGGGAGCGCGACGGTGCCGAAGAGGCGCTGGCAACGGCGCGGCAGGAGACCTTACGTCTGCAGAAGGAAATCGAGGCGCTGCAGGGTGACCGCAAACAGGTGCGGTCGCGGATTGAAAAGCTGTTGGGACAGATGGACGCTCTCAGCGCGAGTTAGTCTAGTCTCATGGAGGCCGGAAACAAGCAACGAAGGCCGGTCCGCGTTACGATTGCCAATCAAAGCTTTACGCTGACCACGACCGGCGAGGACCAGGAAGTAGTGGACCTCGCCAATCGTGTGGATGAACTGATCTCCGGAATTGCCGCGCGCAGTTCCAATTCCGACCCGGCCCGTCTGGCCATACTTGCCTGCTTACATCTGGCCGATCGCAACCTCACCGTGGAGCGTGAGTTGAAGGCGATCGAAGAGCTGCGAACGCTGTTTCGCGACCGTGCGAAACAGATGGAGTCGCTTCTGGATCAAGCCATCGGATAGGCGCGCTGGCGCATCCCCTTATTACCCCTTGTATGAACCCACTGGTTTCCATTCGTATCCCCATTCCATTTGATGAGATCCAGGCCGCGCAGGTTGAACCGGCCATGGAGCAGTTGCTGCAGGAAGGGCAGGCCGCCATCGAAGCCATTGCCGCCGCTACCGGCGAGCGAACGTGGGCGAACACGATGGAGGCGCTCGATAATGCCACCGAACGGCTGGACTATGCGATGACGGTGGTGCGGCACCTGGAGAGCGTGGCAACGTCGCCCGAGATGCGCGCCGCGCACAATGCCGTGGAGCCGAAGGTCTCCGAGTTCTATTCGAAGATTCCGCTGCATGACGGGCTGTGGCGCGCCTTGCTGGCGTTCTCCCAAACCGCCGAGGCGAAGGCGCTGACCGGAGCGCGCCGGCGGTCGCTCGAAAAGACGCTCGATTACTTCCGCCGCCATGGGGCGGAGTTGGATGTGGCGGGTAAGCAGCGGCTGGCCGAGATCGACGTGGAGTTGGCGCAGTTGACGACGCGCTATTCCGAACACGTCCTGGATGCCACCAACGCCTACGAAGAGGTGTTCCCTGACGCGGCGCAGTTGGCGGGCTTGCCGCCGAGCGCGCTGGAGGCGGCACGGGCATCGGCCAGGGCCAAGGGTGTGGAGGGCTGGCGGTTCACGCTGCAGGCGCCGAGCTACGTCGCGCTAATGACCTATCTGGATGACAGCACCGTGCGCGAGCGGTTCTATCGCGCCTACCAGACGAGGGCCGCGCGGGAGCCGTTCGACAATCACGACCTGGTGCCGCGCATCCTGGAAATGCGCAAGGCCAAGGCGCAACTGCTGGGCTTCGCCGATTTCGCCGATCTGGCGCTGGTGGATCGCATGGCGAAGACCGGGCGGGCGGCGGCGGAGTTTCTGACCGATCTGGAGCAGCGTACCGAGGCCGCCTACGCGCGCGAGAACGACGAGCTACAAGGGTTCCGCCGCTCGTTGGAAGGGCCGGATGCCGCGCCGTTGCAGCCGTGGGATATCGGCTACTACGCCGAGAAGCAGCGCAAGGCTAAGTATGACTTCGATGAGGAAGAACTCCGCCCGTATTTCCCGGAGGGGCAGGTGCTGGCCGGGATGTTTTCCATCGTCGAGCGTCTGTATGGGGTGCAGGTAGTGGAAGTGCCGGGCGTGCCAGTGTGGCACCCGGACGTGAAGTATTACGAGATTCGGGAAGAAGGCCAGCGCATTGGGGCCTTCTACGCGGACTGGTTCCCACGCGAGACCAAGCGCGGCGGTGCCTGGATGGATGCGTTTCTCACGGGGGCTCCGGCGGATCCGCGCTACTTCCACATCGGCGTGATCTGCGGCAACCATACCGAGCCAGTGGAAGGAAAGCCGGCGCTGTTGACCCATCGCGAAGTGGAGACCATCTTCCACGAGTTCGGACACCTGCTGCACCATTGCCTGAGCCGTGTGGACGTACGCGGGCTCTCGGGCACCAGCGTTGCCTGGGACTTCGTGGAGTTGCCCTCGCAGATCATGGAGAACTGGTGCTGGGAGCGCGAATCCTTGGACCTGTTTGCACGGCACTGGGAGACGGGCGCCGCGATCCCGGAGGATCTGTTCGAGAAGATGCGGCGGGCAAGGGCGTATCGTGCGGCGAACGCGCAGATGCGGCAGTTGAGCTTCGGCATTGTGGATTTGAAACTGCATCGCGACTACGATGCGGGCCGGGATGGCGACCTGGTAGCCTACTCCCGCGCGATCCTGCAGCAGTTTTCGCCGGCGACGCTGCCGCAAGAACATGCGATGATTCTGGCGTTCACGCACCTGTTTGGAAGCCCGGTGGGCTATGGAGCAGGCTACTATTCGTACAAGTGGGCCGAGGTGCTGGATGCCGACGCTTTTGCCCTGTTTCTGGAAAACGGCGTCTTTGACCGCGAGACGGGCCGGCGGTTCCGGCAGTGCATTCTCGAACGCGGCGACAGCGAGGACCCCTCGAAGCTATACCGGGAGTTCCGCGGCCGTGAGCCGGAACTGAATGCCCTGTTGGCACGTCAAGGCCTGATGTAGGGTTTGGATGATAAAATACGAAGGATTTCCCATGCGACGCCTTTTGCTGGCTCTCACTCTGCTTGTCTCCACCAGTGCGGCATTTGCCCAGAGCAATAAGACTCCGCGCCCCTTGACGCCCTTCGATTTCGTGCTGCCCGATGGGCAGAAGATGAATCTGGCGAATTATAAAGGGAAGGTCTGCGTGGTGGAGTTCCTGTTCACCACCTGCCCGCACTGCCAGCAGACGGCGGCGGTGATGCGCGAGTTGAACCGCGAGTTGGGGCCGAAGGGTTTCCAGCCGATCGGCGTGGCGTTCAATGATGGCGCCATGATGCTGGTGCCGGATTTCGTCAAGAACACGGGAGCGAACTACCCGGTGGGCATTGCGGCTCGCGAGAAGGTGATTCCGTACCTGGGCCACTCGCTGACGGCGCGGCTGATGGTGCCGCAGGTGATTATTGTCGACAAGAAGGGCATGATCCGCTACCAGTCGTCGTTGGATGGGTCGGACCATTTGCACGAACCGGCACGGCTGAAGCAGATTGTCACCGAGTTACTGGCGGAACCGGCCGCGGGCGGAACGGCGAAGAAGGCCGGTGCGTCCACCAGCAAGAAGTAGCGAATTCACCGCTAAGCAGGATTGGGAGAAACGGATACGATGCAACGCAGAGACTTCGGCAAGATTCTGATTCCGGGGATGGCGGCGGCCGGGACGCTGCTGCAGGCGGCGGATATTCCGCGCGACGCTCCGGACCTGGTGATTACGATGCCGAACGGGCGCGCCCCGATCAAGCTCAGCCAGTTCAAGGGCAAGGTGATTGGGCTGGAGTTTATCCTGACCTACTGCTCGCACTGCCAGCGGGCGAGCCGCACCACCGATATTCTGTATCGCGAGTATGGGCCGAAGGGCTTCCAGCCAGTGGCGGCGGCCATCAATCCGGGCGGCGATACGATGGCCTACGTGCGGGACCTGAACCTGACGTTCCCGGTGGGCTCGGTGAGCCAGGACACGTGCACCAGCTTCATGCAGCATCCGGCGATGCTGCGCCTGCTGATGCCGCAAATGGCGTTTATTGACCGCAATTTCAAGGTCGTGGCGCAGTATAGCGGCGATGCTCCGTTCTTCGGCGAGAGCGAAGAGAAGAACATGCGGGAACTGCTGGATAAGCTTTTGAAGCCGGCCAGCAATGCCGCTCCCGCCAAGAAAGCATCCAAGAAGAGTTAGTTCGTTAATCTATGGCACGCTAGGGGTTATCCGGCCCTCGGCGTGGTATACTCAATGAAGTTGTGCGCCCGTAGCTCAGCCCGGATAGAGCGTTTGCCTCCGGAGCAAAAGGTCAGAGGTTCGAATCCTCTCGGGCGTACCACCTTCTCCTCCTCCCAAACCCAACCACATCCAGCCGAAGCACGTCTCTCGTAGTTCGTTACATGACCAACGAACAGATTCTTCGTGAGGCACTGGCCTGTTTTGCCGACCCTGCCCGGCGGGAGGCGTATTTCCAGTTGTATTCCGATGACGTGGTGATCCATGGCTACGCCGGGCTGGAGCCAGGCCTCGACAACGTGAAGGCCTTCTATCACCACGGCATCTGGGCGGCGTTCCCCGATGCGGCGGTGCGCATCGAAGATCTGATCAACGGCGAGGACCGGATCGCGGTCCGCTTCACGCTAAGCGGGACGCATCGCGGTCCGTTCCAGAGCATCCCGGCGACCGGACGCAACATTGCGTTGAAAGGAATGACGATTCTGCGCTTTGCCGGCGGTAAGTGCGTGGAGCGCTGGGCCATGGCCGATTTCGCTGACCTGATGGCGCAGTTGACGGCCTGAGCGCCAGCATCAGGCGGGCTTCACCACAGCGCGTTCCGCCAATTCCGCTAACATGCGGTTGGCCACCTCCACCTCGCCGGAGATCACCTCATCGGCGCCGGCCGCCAGCAGACCCTCGGCCTGGGAGGCGAAGGCGGAGCGCACCAAGATCAGCAGTTGGGGATTGCGGCTGCGGGCGGCGCGCATCATCTCACGGGCCTCATCGGAGGCCGGCGGCGTCACGATCAGGGCCGAGGCCCGCTGCACGCCGGCAGCCTCCAGGATCTCGCCGCGGCTGGCGTCACCATAGATAGCTGTGCGCCGCTCGCGCTCCAGGGCACGCACGGTGTCGATGTTCCTATCGACGATGGTGACGGTCATGCCGGACTGCTCCAGCAGTTCCGTGACCGCGTGTCCCACCAGCCCGTAGCCCACGACGATGGCGTGACGGATACCCTCGGCCGCCGGGGCCGGGGCGGGCGTCTGGCGCGGCGCAAACCAGCGGCCAAGCGAGCCGTACATCAGGTAGCCTTCCAGCCGCGGCGCCAGGCGGTAGAGCAGCGGGTTGACCGCGATCGAGAGAATCGCCACGATGACCAGGATGCCGTTCGCCTCGGCAGGCAGAACGCCGATCTGCGTACCCATGGCCGCCAGCAGGAAGGAGAACTCGCCGATCTGGGAAAGCGCCAACGCCACGCGGGTGGCCACCATCGGCCCGTAGCCCAGGACCAGAACCAGCACAACGGCCGCCAGGGGTTTTACCACCATCACGACCGCGAGCGTGGCCAGCACGCGTCCCGGCGACTCGAGCAACTGCGCCGGCTCAAACAGCATGCCCACCGAGACGAAAAACAGCACCGCGAAGGCATCGCGCATGGGCAGCGCCTCAGCCGCCGCCCGGTAGCTGAACTCGCTCTTGCCCACCACCATGCCGGCCAGGAACGCGCCCAGCGCCATGGAGGCTCCGAACAGTTCGGCCGAGCCAAACGCAATGCCCAACGCCAGCACCAGCACCGACAGCGTGAACAGTTCCGACGATCTGGTTCGCGACACCGCGCCCAGGAAGGCTGGAATCACCCGTGAGCCAGCCAGCAGCAGGATGGCGCCCAGCGCGCCAATGCGCAGCGTGGTAAGACCGATGGCCGTCCAGGGGTTGCCGCCGGGCGACAGCACCGCCGGCAGGGCCACCAATACGAAGACGGTGAACAGATCCTCGACAACCAGCCATCCGATGGCAATGCGCCCCGCGTGCGTCTGTAAATCGCCATTCTCCGAAAGCACGCGGGTGAGCACGACGGTGCTGGCCACCGACAGCGCGACGCCGAAAACGAGAGCGGCCGGCCAATCCCAGCCAAAGGCATGGGCGCAAACCGCGCCGAGTCCAGTGGCGGCAGCGATCTGCCCTACCGCCCCTGGAACGGCAATCCGCCGCACGGCGATGAGGTCGTCCACGTGGAAGTGAAGGCCGACACCGAACATCAGCAGGATGACGCCGATTTCCGCCAGTTGCTCGGCAATTTCGCGATTGGCGACAAAGCCCGGCGTGTGCGGCCCAACCAGGAGTCCGGCAAACAGATAGCCGACGATAGGCGGCAGGCGTAGTTTAAGCGCGGCAAACCCTAGCGCCAGAGAGGCGGTCAGCGCCGCTGTGATGGTGAAGATGAGGTCGAGATTATGCATGGCATCGCGGGGCGGGTCTCCCGTCGCGAGCCAGCTACCGGCTGGGCGGGATGGCGTCGCCGAGGTTCATACTGCCGCCGCCCTCACTTACGTAGTTCCGGTTCCAGGACGGGATTTCGACAACGACATCGCCTTTCACAACAGCCTGGCAGCCAAGACGGCTGTGCAGAGTCAGATCAGCGGCCATATCCAGCCGGTCGGCTTCGTCGTCTTCCATTGGAACCAGATTGTCGTCACCTTGTTTCACAACAATATGGCAAGTGGTGCAGGCGCAGGAGCCACCGCAGGCATGTTCGAGTTGAATGCCGAAGTTGAGGGCAATATCGAGAAGCGATTCCGGCTTGCCGTGATCGGAGTAAGGCAGTTTTCCCGACTCAAACTCAACTGTGGTTTGGGCAGGGAGAAAAGTGACTTTAGGCATCTAATGGCAGTGTAGCAAGGCGTGGGAAGGCTATGCTTCACTATTCTGTACAGATTGCATTTTCCGCGTGATCGCGACCGAGGCTTTTAGCGCCGTCCGGCGGGCCAATCCGGTGTCCGAGCGGGCCATGGTGCGCACCTGATCGATGAAGCGCGCATCTCCGGTTTGGCCCATCGCCCAAGCAGCGGCGGCGCGGTACGGTTCGCCTAGCGAGTTGGCCATTTTTTCCAGCGCCTCCCCGGCCTTTTCGGCATGACCGTTTTCGAACAGGACTAGCAGAGCGGTGCTGGCGACGCGGTGGTGGGCGTCGGTGGTGCACTTCCAGAGCAGGGAGACTTCCTTTTCCGAAGGGTTGGTGGCGCGCATTCCTTCGATGGCGTTGGCCCGGACGCGCGGGTCCTGGCTGTTGATCTGCGACTGCAGCCAGTCGGCATTGCGGTGGGCGCGGACGGTGAGCAGGGCGGCCTTGGACTGGATGCGCTTATCGGGGTGGCGCTGGAGTTTCATGAGGAACGGCACCAGGCGGGTACAGTCACTGACGGCGTCCAGAATCTCGAGGACGCGCTCCAAGCGCACGGTTTCGATCTGGAAGAGGGTGACCTGGTCGTCACGGAGCAGGTGTTTGAGAAGTTTTGCATCGAAGTGCGCGTCCATGCGCACTAAGCCATGGGAAAGGGCTACGGCGGTGGCGGAATTGATGGACTCCACGTCGGTAAGGGCAAACAGCAGGAGTTCGTTTTCGTGCAGTAAGCTGATTACGTTTTCCAGGCCGGGGCCCAGGCCCTCCCCGGTGTCGCCGCCGCGCAGGATCTGGAGGGCAGAGACATAGAACTTGGAGGGACTGCGGGAGAGGAGTTCCCTCAGTGCGCGTTTGGCGCCGAGGGGATTGGCATTGTAGCCCTTCACAAGATCAAGAAGGACTTTGAATTCGATATCGCCGCGGTGGTCACTGCGGCGTTCCTTAGCAAAAGCATTGACGAGGTCAGTCAGCGGGCTAGAAACTTCGCCTTGAGACGCATCCAGTACGGTTGTGCTCATCCATAAATCTCATCGGCGAGATCTGACAGTTATAGAATCTGCATTGCCTTAGAAGCGTTTCCACTCTTGCGCCGCCGCTGGCCGCCCGCCAGGTACTGGTTCATATCCTCCAATGAGGCGAAGAAGCCGCGAAATAACAGCCTGTCGCGTTTCGGCACGCGCCCGCGGGGTTTAAAGTCACGGGCGCGGAACTGTCCGTTTGATGCGATCACCGCCACCCCCATGGGCCGGTACTCATGGGTGCCCAAGGCCCAGGCGATCTCCTGCTCACTCCACAGCGCGAAGCCCATTCAGCGCGCGTCCACTCCGGACGGGATCCGGTTGCCGTATTTCTTCAGAATCTGCTGCGTAAACTGATCATGTTCACGCAGCGCGTCCAAGGCCTCTTTCATCCGCATGTTCTTCACGATCTCCACAATCTGGGCACTCCCCTCACGGCCCCACGCTTCCCGCTCGGCGGCGGTAGTGGGCAGCAGGGTGTCGGCGCCGCCGCCATGAGCCATGACGTCCGGGATATAGGAGCCCAGATGCAGACTGCCCGAAAAGCCGAGTTTACCCAACTTCGCCAATCCTTTATTCTCGGGTACGGGGCCCTCCGGCGTCATGGCTTTTTCCCCGTACTCGCCTTTCAGCGCAAGGTCGTCCAGACGTCCGGTGATGGCGTGGGCGCCGAACAGCACCTTGCTGCGCGCCTCGACGGGCACCTTCATTTTGGGCAAATACAGATCCATGTCGATATACAAGATGGGGACGTGCGTCTCTTCAAAGAACTCGCGGGCCAGGGTGCCGACGGTGAGCGGCGCCGGGCCGTGGCTGGCCGTGATCCAGACCTGGCGGCGGAAGCCCTGACGCAGCAGCGAGCGGGCCAGTACCTTCAGGTAGGCAAGCCCGGCGGTGGGCGACATATAGACGGTGGAAGGCGCCATAACCGTGGTGCCGGGATAGGACCAGATCAGGCCCGGCATGTAGAGCGAATCGGTCTGCTCGGCCATAGCCATGGCATAGGCCAGAGGGTAAACATAGTCGCGGTCGCTGGGCAGGATGCCGTTCGTCTCCACCGCGCCCACCGGGATGAAGACCGTATCGTTCCGTTTGAGATATTCGGTGACCTGGGGCAGGCTCAGGCGGACTAGGTCGCGGGTGTGCAGCGGGCGCACCTGGGCGGGGAGCAGGTTCACCGAGGCAACGAAAAGGACAGCGAGTCTCCAGAACATGAGGCGACCAGTATATCTCCGGCGTTTGCTATGCTGCCGGTGGACGCCCATGACTCGCCGCCAGTTCGTTGCCGCTTCGCTCGCCGCCACCTCGCTTACCGCCGCGCCGGCACGCCGTTGGCGCCTCGGCCTGAACACCTACTGCCTGCGCTTTCAGAAGTGGACTGACCGGCAGCTGTTCGACTATGTGATCCAACAGAAGTTGGACGCCATATTTCTGCAGGATTCGCTGGACCCGCGCGTGATGGATCCGGCGCATTGGGCCGAGGTGCGTGCCTGGAGCCGCGAGGCTGGTTTGCGTATCGAGACCGGCGGGGGCGCCATCCTGCCCAAAACCCGCGACGGCATTCCGCAATCGGTGGCGACGCTGCGCAGGAATATCGAACGAGCCAAGGCGATGGGCAGCCCAATCGTGCGCGCGCTGCTGGCCAGCGACCGTTACAACATGCCCGAAGGCAGCGTGGAACAGCACATGGACACCGCCATCCGCATTCTGCGCGAGGTGCGGCAGCCGGCGCTGGACGCAGGCTTGAAGATCGGCATCGAGAATCACAAGGAACTGATGGCGTTTCAGACACG
>JAEUQF010000234.1 GCA_016789745.1 Bryobacterales bacterium | reverse complement strand
TACCTCTCGCCGGACGCCGCCCCAGGCCTCCGCATCGCCCTCCCCAAAGCCAGCACCGGCCCCGTCGTCCGCCCCTCCCCCGACCCCCCCGACCCGCCCCCCACCGCCCCCGGCCACCCCATCACCGGCTCTCTCCCGGCGACACCTCCGCCCGCGCGGCCCTTCCCCCTATGGCCCCTCGTCGGCCTCACCCTCCTCGGCGCCCTCCTCCCCGCCATCTGGATCATCCGTGCCCGCCTCCGTACCGCCCCGCCTACTATTGCCCTCATCGCTCTCCGTAACACCGGCCCCGACGCCGCTCTCAACCCCCTGGCCGAATCCTGGACCAACCAACTCACCAAAGCCCTCCTCCAATCCGGCGCCTGGCAAGTTGCCGGCCCCTCTCCCGCCGTCAACCTCAACGCCCCCGACCCCGCCGTCTCCCAACTTCGCCGCTACAAAGCCGATGCCGTTCTTACCGGCAACGTCCGCCCGCTCGGCCCCCGCGACGTCCGCATCTCCCTCGATCTGCTAAACCCCGCCGACGGCTACCTCATCTGGCACACCAGCTTCGACCGCAACCTCCTGGTCGCTAACGAAATGCAGGGCATCGCCGCCGCCACCCTCGTCGAAGAACTCACCCGCAGGTACACCGGCCGCCCCGCCTCCCAACAGGCCCAAGCCTATGCCCTCGCCCGCGAGTTTTGGAGTTCCTTCCACCTCTCCGGCATCGAAAAGGCCATCCCCCTCTTTCAACAAGTCACCAAGGCCGACCCCAACTTCGCCCCCGCCTGGGCCGGCCTCGCCGACGCCTACCTGCGTCTCGCCGAGGACGTCGCCGGCAAAATCGACACCCGCGAACAGGTGGAAGCCGCCCGCCGCGCCGCCCAGCGCGCCATCCAACTCGACGATACCAACGCCGAAGGCCACACCGTCCTCGGCCGCATCCTCCTCTACCACGACTGGAACTTCTCCCTCGCCCGCGACCACCTCCAACGCTCGCTCGCCCTCGACCCTTCCCGCGTTCTGACCGCCGTCCCCCTCTCTCAGGCCCTCACCATCCGCGGGGACCTCCATGGCGCCCTCACCGTCATCCAGGAAGCCCGCTCCCGTCTCCCCATCCTCCCCGACCTCGTCATGCAGGAGGGCAGCGTCCACTTCCTCGCACGCCGCTACGAAAAAATGGAGGAAATCGGCCGCGAGTTATTACGCCTGGAGCCAGACTCTTCCGGCGGCCCCTGGCTCATCGGCCTCAGTCTCGAACTCCGCGGCCAACTCTCCAATGCCATCCGCGAATATGAAACTGCCCTGCGCAAAATCGGGCGAAATGCCCGCCTCGAATGCGCCCTCGCCCACGCCTATGGAAAGGCCGGCCAACGCCAGAACGCCCTGAATACCACCCACCTCTATTACCCCGACCTCCAGGCACCCCTCACCCGCTTCAGCCTTAGCTACTGCGTCGCTCTCGTCTACACGGGCCTCGGCGAACCCGGCCCGGCCTTCTCCTGGCTCGAGAAGGCCCGCACCCACCGAGACATGTCCTTTCCCTTCTTCCCTAGCGACCCACGCTTCGATAGCCTCAAAAGCCATCAGCAATACAGTAGTCTGATCCTTTCATTGCGATGATTTTTTTTCACTGTCACTAATGCACAGTCTGGTACACTTGTCTCCACCGGAGATGCTTCTGTTGGGGAGAGCGCTTAATTCACCCGATGGATGTAAGAGAATTTGCCTTCCAGAGAAATTGAATACCCTGATTTTTTTCAACCTGAGAAACCTGCCCCGGCGACTCTCTCGAAACCCCAGGCGTCCTAACCAGTAAGCGTGACGCGCTCGCTAAGCTCGACGCCTGCACGCATTGGATCCTCCTCCACGCCACCCGCCGCGTCACCGTCACTGCCTTCCTCGACATCGACGCGCCCGGCGACACCCCAGCCGACCAGGACGCCTATAACTTCCAACTCGGCCTCCTCCGCGCTACACTGGTCCGCAACTATATCGAAGCCGCCCTTCGCAAACTCGGCGGCCCCGCCGTTCGCTTCGAAGAACAGTCCATGGGCGGCGCCCCTGCCGGCAGCCGCGCCTACAAGTTCAAGCCTGAATCGGACCCCCGCAACCGCCGCATCACCATCACCATCGAATAGCTTTCCTCACTCACCCCGCGCCGCCGCCGCACCCACCGCACATACACCGCCAGAGCCGCCGCCGCCGCCAGATGCTTCAACGGGTGGCCGCCCATCGGGATCCACAACCCGATCGCCCCATCGAAATACTCCAAGACCTTCGCTAATCCGTACAGCCCCATCATCGCCCAAACGGTCCGATTCGCCCCCGTGTATCGCGAAGGCTGCAGCACCGTCATCGCCGCGATCAGCCCAATCGACCCGCCTTGTACCAGGGCATACAGGCTCAAGTCCCCCGTCGCCCGCCAGTACACCACCGAGACCACCCCAAGCACCAACAGCGGCGCCAACCCGTAGCGGTCTGCCCAAGGATGCACCCGGTCGCCCAACACCGCCGCCAGTAACGACATAAAGATGACCGTCATCGGCAGCCTGTCCCAGAACAATCGCCCATCGCTCGGCGCCAAGTGAAAGTACGCTGACCCGAACGTCACCAAAGCGCAGCCGGCCAGCAACGCCGCATACGACCGGCGCTCCCAGCGATCCAACCCGCTCTCCCGCCGCAGCATCCCCGCCCCTGCCATCGCCACCCCCAGAAACGGCGCGTTTGATACTACGTTCCAAAAATAGGGAATGCCGAACAGCGCCCCCTGTTCGGCAAAGGTGTGATAAGCGGGATTCTGGGTCAGCATCGGGAAACTCATGTTGTGTCCTTTGCACGCAACACCCCACTGACTTAAGTTGCTTATTCTGTTAGAAAGCCGTTCACGTTTGAGCGACAGCCTGTACGCCGCATGCGCATCCGACGTACAAAAAATGCCATCATCCCGATACCTATCATCCCCAACGTCCCCGGCTCCGGCGTCGCCGTCCCACTCCCGCTTCCGGCAAACGCCGTATCCACCAATTCAAACGCCGCCGCCCGAGGCGTCGCACTCGTCGGCAACGCCCCAAGTGCCCCCTGCTTCGAAAATCCCGGCCCCGCCGACTGCCACGCCAGGTCCGTCCCATCGAACCCCGCCAGCGACGTGCCCTCATGCAGGATCAGCCAGTACACCCCCGCCGTCAAATTCACGCTCGCCGGCAGATTGAACTCCACCACGCCAATCCCAGTGTTGTCCCCCGGCACCACTAAGCCGGTCGGCGTGCTTGTCAGCCCCGTCGCGACCGCGTCTGTCACCATCGCCCCAACATCGCCCAGCGCATTCAAATGCAGCGCAAAGTAAAGTTCGCCACTAAAGTTCGCCTGCGGGTCCGCCGTGAGTGGGCTATAGGCCGCCATCCAAAACCGCACCCCCGCCACCGTCACTGCATTCGGCAGGGTGAACAGCGTCCCCGCCGTCGACTCGCCAATCGTCACCGCCAGATCCGTCGTCGGCCCGCCGCTAGAAAACACCACGGCACCCTGAGCCATCCCCAGCCCCACCAAAGCCGTCCACAATAATCGCGTCAACAACAAGATGTCCTCCGAGCCAGTCGAAATTAGGGGGCCGGGACGCATACGCCCGCCCATCCGTTGCGTTCCAGCATGCCTCCCAAACACCTGCCAACCCAAGCGATTCGGGGCTATATAGGGGTACGTCACCCCTCCCGTCCAGCCAAACAGACAATCTTGACCTTTTCTGCACGTCCACCATCACTCACTACTGGCATATCACTTCCAATGGAGTTACGATATAAACTGACGCTCCTGGGAGGCGTGTTTGCTCCATCGAATCGCTCTTGCGGCTCTAGTCTCGTCCTCTATCTGGGCGCAGGCCCCTTCCGCGTCCTTCACCAAGGGCGCCTACCCCGTCCTCGAAAAAGCCGGCTGCCGCTCCTGCCATAACATGGATGGCGTCGCTGCCGGAACCCGCCTGCTATTCCCCGAAGGCGCCGAGATCCCGGCCGAGCGACTGGAAGCCTTCGGCAAATCGCTGGTCACCCTGGTGGACCGTCTCGCTCCCGAAAAGTCCCTCCTGCTCGCCAAACCCACCGCCCGCGTTGCACACGTTGGCGGCCAGAAGATCAAGCCTGGCTCTCCCGAAGAAGCCGCCCTGCTCGCCTGGATCCAGGTCCTCGCGCGGCTCAACGGCGACGACCTCGCCACCGCCATGCGCTACCGCGAAGAGCAGGAAGCCGGTGGCGGCCACGCCGCGCCCAAAGTCGAACTCCGCCGCCTCACCCACAGCCAGTACAACAACACCGTCCGCGACCTCCTCGGCGACCTCTCCAAACCCGCCGATCGCTTCCCCCCGGAAGACTTCGTCAACGGCTTCCGCAACCAGATCCAGGCCCAGAGCCTCTCCCCCCTGCTGATCGAAAACTACAGCGCCGCGGCCGAAAAGGTCGCCCTCAGCGCCATGCGTGGCGGCGACACCCGCGGCCTGCTCACCTGCAAAGCCGCCACCCCCGCCTGCCGTACGAAATTCGTTCGCGAATTCGGCCTCAGAACCTTCCGCCGCCCCCTGGAACCCGCCGAACAGAAGCGCTACGAGGCGCTGATGGCGATGGAGAAAGACCTCATCAAGGGCACCCAACTCGTCATCGAGGCCATGCTCCAGAGCTCCAACTTCCTGTTCCGCCTCGAAGACACCTCCGAGCCGAAATGGAAGCAGTACGCCACCGCCAGCCGCCTCTCTTACGCGCTCTGGGACAGCATGCCCGACGCCACCCTCTTCGCCGCCGCTGAGAAAGGCGAACTCGCCACCCCCCGCGGCATCGAATCGCAGGTGCGCCGCATGCTGGACAACCCGAAGGCCAAACAGGCGCTCGACGAGTTCACAGGCCAGTGGCTCCGCTTCGACCGCATCCTCACCTCCAGTAAGGATCGCCGCAAGTACCCCCAATTCACCCGCGAAACCGCCGTCGCCATGACCCAGGAAGCTCGCCTCTTCGTCAGTGACCTGGTCTGGAACGACAAGAACTTCATGGAACTGTTCACCGCCCCCTACGGCTTCGTGAACAGCGAACTCGCCGGTATCTACGGCGTCCCTACACCCCCGCAAGACTTCGCCAAAGTCAACTTCCAGCCCGCTTCCGAACGCGCCGGCATCCTCGGCCAAGCCCTCTTTCTGGCTGCGACTGCCAAGCCGGAAGATTCCTCCCCCACGGCGCGCGGCCTCTTCGTGCGCGAGGTCTTCCTCTGCCAGCACGTGCCTGACCCGCCCGCCGGCGTCAACACCAACCTTCCACCGTTTTCCGCAGCCAAGCCCCAAACCAATCGCGACCGCCTGTCCGAACACGTCACCAACCCCGGCTGCGCCGCTTGCCACAGCCTCATCGACCCCATCGGCTTCGGCCTCGAAAAGTTCGACGCCGTCGGCGCCCGCCGCGACAAGTTCACCCTAAAGGCCCCCCGCAAGCGCGGCGAAGACCGCGACAAGGAAGAGATGGCCTGGTCCCTCGACATCGATCCGGCTGGCTTCGTCGCCGGCATTCCGAATTCCAAATTTGCCTCGCCGTCCCAACTGGGCAAAGTTCTCGCCAACAGTAACCAGTGCCAGGAATGCGTCGCCAAACAGTATTTCCGCTACACCTACGGCCGCGCCGAAACCGCCGCCGACCGCCCGGTCATCCGCAAAATGACCGACGACTTCAAGAAGTCCGACTTCAAGTTCAAAGAGTTGATCCTGTCGTTGATGCTGCAACGTGAAATTCCAGGAGGGCCCGTTCATGCCGCACGTAATCACCAGCCGCGCTAGAATCTCCCGCCGCACCCTGCTCAAGGGCTTGAGCGCCGCGGGCAATGCAGTCATGGTCGGCCTGCCGCCGCTCGTGTCCATGTTCAACTCCCAGGGCACGGCCTATGCTGCCCCGGAAGCCACCACTGGTCCCAAACCCATCGAGACGCGGTTCGTCCTCTGGTTCAACGGCAACGGCATCCCGGAACGCTACTGGATCCCGGCCGAAGAAGGCGCCGACTACAAGATGACGCCTTGCCTCTCTCCGCTGGCAGCCTATCGCAACGACTTCCATATCCTCAGCGGTGTCGATAACGCCTCCGCCCATGGCCAGGGCAACGGTCACACCAACTCCATGTCTGGCCTCATGACCGGCACCATGTTCACCGGCCGCGGCCCCTCCGGCCCCTCCATCGACCAGGTCATCGCCGCCAGGATCGGTGGCGATTCGCGCTTCCGCTCCCTCCAGATCGGGGTCGCCCAGGAATCCTTCGGCGAAAGCATGCAGCGCAACATGAGTTGGGCCGGCTACGAACGCGCCCTGCCGCCGGAGATGATCCCCCACCGCTTGTTCGACCGCCTCTTCGGCGAACGCGAGGAAGGCTGGGTCAACCGCAAGAAGAGCATCCTCGACGCCATCCAGGCCGACGCCACGATGCTCAAGAAGAAGCTCCCCAACGACGATCAGGTCCGCCTGGACGAACACCTCTCCGGCATCCGTGATCTCGAACGCGCCATCGCCGGCCTGCCGCCCGAATACGCCAAAGTCGATCCGCCCGACTTCGACGGCGACATGAAGGACTGGCCCCGCATCGCCAAACTCCAGAGCGACCTGCTGGTCCAGGCCCTCGCCACCCGCCAGACCCGCGTCGCCAGCTACATGCTCACCAAGTGCCAGAGCATCTCGCGCTTCCCCTGGCTCGGCTACACCTCCGCCCGCCACCATGACTACACGCATGCCGAAGGCAAAGTCAGCGGCGCCGACGGGGTCGAAGGCCAGAAAGTGCTCCGCGACATCTGCAAGTGGCACGTTGAGGAGTTCGCGTACTTAATCGCGAAACTGAAGTCCATTCCCGAAGGGGACGGTACCGTCTTTGACCGCACCGCCCTTATCTACGTCCACGAGCACGCGGAAGCCAATCCGCACAAGAACAGCGGTCTGGCCATGCTCGTGGCGGGCGGCGTTGGCAAGATCTCCAAAGGCAAACACACCAGAGTCACCGGCACCGTCGGCGACGTCTACCAAACTGTTGCCGACGACATCGTCGGAGCGAATATCGGCAAGTTCCCCACCGCCAGCCGCAAAGTTGGCGCAATCCTGGCCTAATCCGCTGGGGGGCTGTCCTTCCCAACTGAGCCGCGACCGTCAGGGAGCGGTTGCTCGGGCTCGGACGGCTCCCTCTAAACCCAGATGTTGAAAACTCTCCTCCCACTCCTCCTCCTGGTCTCTGTCACCCCCTCCTTCTCGGACGATCGCGAAATCGCCGAGTGGGTCATCCGCTGGGAAGGCCTCGTAACGCTGGAAGGCAATCCCACCCCCATCAAGGACGTAAACCAACTCCCTACCACCGGCGAACTCCGCATCACCGCCATCGACCTCACGGGCACCGTCATGGTCCCCACCGAACTGGCCAAGCTCGCCACCCTCAAGCACCTCAAGGCCCTCTACCTCCCCGGCCCCGTCTGGAACCCTGGCGGCGGCAACGAAGACGGCAACCCCGTCTTCAAAACCCTCGCCCAAATCACTTCGCTCGAACGCATCTACGTCGGCTGGCACTTCGCCACCATCATCAACATTCGCGACAACGGCATCCAGGAACTCAAAACCCTCACCAACATGAAGGAGTTCCGCTGCTCCCAGTGCCGCCTCACCAAAGTCGACTTCTCGGCCTGGAAGAACCTCCGCAGCCTCGACCTCAACAACACCCCCTACACCGACGCCGGCCTCGAAAGCATCGCCAACCTCACTCAGCTCCGCCGCCTCCTCCTGCGTGACACCATGGTCACCGACGATGGACTCAAATACCTCGCCAAACTCACCAACCTCGAAGAACTCGACCTCTCCGGCGCCCGCATCACCGATAAAGGCATCGAATCCCTCCGCAACCTTACCAACCTCCGCACCCTCAAACTCCGCAGCGCCCAGGCCACCGACGCGAGCCTCGACATCATCGCCCGCATGCCCCACTTGATCGGCCTCGACCTCTATCGCACCAAGATAACCAACGCCGGCCTCGCCCAACTCCAGAACCTCAAACACCTCACCGATATCGACCTCCGCTACAGCCGCGTCACTGGCAATGGCGTCGAAGCCCTCCGCGCCGCCCTCCCCCAGGCCAAAGTCCAATACGTCGGCGCCATGGCCATCAAATCCACCAACGCCGGCGCCGCCAAACCCTCCGCCGATACCGAAGCAGCCATCGCCGAGTGGGTCAAAGCCATCGGCGGCAAATCGAAGATCGAAGCCGGCCACCTCCGCTCCATCGATCTCGCCACCACCCCCGTCAGCGACGCCCAACTCGCCTTCCTCTCCAAGCTCTCCCAACTCGAGGAACTCAACCTCCAGGCCACCCAGATCGGCGACCTTGGCCTGCAATCGCTCGAAACACTGCCCAGACTTCGTGTTCTCGACGTCAGCAACACCACCGTCTCCGACGCTGGCCTCGCCCGTATCGCCAAGATCAAGACCCTCGAATCCGTCCGCATCGCCGGCACCCTCGTCGAAGGCCCCGGCCTCGATCAACTCGCCGCGCTCCCGCACTTGAGCGAACTCGACCTCGGCAATACCAAAGTCGATGACAAAGCCTTCCCGGCGCTGAACAAACTCACTAACCTGACCAACCTCCGTCTCAGTTACACCGAAATCAGCGACGCCGGCATGAAGCAGTTGAGCGGTCCCACCAAACTCGAAACCCTCCACCTCGCCGGCGCCGACGTAGGCGATGAATCCCTCGCGGTCATCGGCAAGTTCACCGGCCTGAAGAACCTCATCCTCAACCAGGCTCGCTTCACCGACGAAGGCACCGTGGCGCTGAAACCGCTGGCCAACCTGGAACGCATTGAGATGTTCCGCTCCGCCGCTGGCAATGCCACCGCCGAAACCCTCGCCACGCTCAAGAACCTCAAAGTGGTGAACCTGGACTATACCGCTCTCAACGACAAAGGCATCGCCGCCCTCAAGAGCCTTCCCAACCTTCGACAGCTCAGCCTCGACAATGCCAACATCACCGACGAAGCCGTTGCCGCGCTGAAGTCCATGAACAGCCTCAAGAGCCTCAACCTCTACCACACCCTGGTTTCGGAAAAAGGCTACCAGGACCTGCAAGCGTCCCTGCAATCCTGCAACATCGTCTTTGATCGCGATTCCGCGCTGCCCAACCGGAGGACCCGATAAATGAAACGCAGACTGCTCGCCACACTGGCTCTCTCGGCGCTGCTCAGCGCGGCCGCACCGCCCGTCGAATCCGGCGACGAATCCCGCTGGATCGAAGACGCCGGCGGCACCGCCATCCGCGACGCCCAGGGCCGCATCACCGGCATCGACTTCCGCGCCAGTTGGGTCTCCGATACCGACCTCCGCAGACTCACCCGCCTCCCCCACCTCACCTACCTCAACCTCTCCCTGACGCGCATCACCGACCAGGGCATGCAGGAGCTCAAAAATCTCCAGAACATCACGAATCTGAGCCTCCGCTGGGCCGAATTCGTCACCGACGAAGGCATCTCCGCCCTCAAAGGCTGGAAGAAGTTAAAGACCCTCGACGTCCACGGCACCAAGGCCAGCGACACCACGCTCGACCACATCGCCGGCATCACAACTCTTGAAACCCTCGACGTCGGCTCCGTCATGCTCACCGACGTCGGCCTCGAACGCCTCGCCGCCCTGCCGAACCTCAAAGCCATCACCGTTGGCGGCAACGAAATCGGCGATGCCGGGCTCCAGGCCTTCCGCCAGATGCCCGGCATCCAGTACCTCGACCTCAGCGGCCGCCAGGGCACCGACTCCAACGTCTGGGCCATCAGCATGTCCGACGTCGGCCTGGAAGCCCTTCTTACGCTCACCCAACTCAAGGAACTTCGCTTCGGCTGCACCAGCATCGGTGTCGGCATCGAAGGCCAGCGCTTCGCCACCGTCAGCATGATGAGCGTCAACCCCCGCTGGCTCGAAAAGATGAAAGGCTTCAAGAATCTGCAACGGCTGCAACTGCAAGGCTGCGACCGTGTGGATGACGAAGGCGCCCAGATCCTGGCCACCTTCCCCAACCTGGAACAGGTGGATCTGAAAGGCACCGCCGTCACGGAGAAAGGCCTCGCCGCCCTGCGCGCCGCGAAACCCAAATTGAAGATCAACCACGGCCCCTGGGACGCCAAAGCCGCCAACTTCCGCAACAACTAACATCACGCACTGCTCTCTAGACTTGAACTCTCCAGATGATGCGCTGGCTTCGCATAAGGCTTAGTTAGAGAGCAAGCCACTAGGAATCCTGTAGAGCCATCACTGATGACCGGATTCGCCGCCAACTGCTTCATCATCGTCGGATCTGCGCTAACTAACTCACCAGAGTTAGCTTAGCCGGACGGATACCGTAGATTAGTGCTCTCTCGGAACCCGTCCGGACCACACCCATTCACCGGAGTGATCGATGTAGCCAACCCTCTTCTCAGTACTTACCTTCGCCAGGC
>JAEUQF010000230.1 GCA_016789745.1 Bryobacterales bacterium | reverse complement strand
TCGCAGCCCCCGATACCCTCGTCCTCGATCCCGATTCCCGCTTGAGCCAACTCGGCCTGCTACCGGTTTGCGAACCAAATCGTCACGTATTTTTCGAAAGCCGGACCTATGGAGAATACGAAAATGCCAGCCTCGGCGAATTAACAGAACGCTGGATTTATGAGCAATTTGGCGTTCGTGCCCGAGCCTACTTAGCATTGCCTGCCGACGAACCGAAGGTGCGGGCGGAGATCACCGTCAGCCTCGGGGTCGGCGAAAACCCGAGCAAAAAGCTCCCCGCGGGCTTCGAACGCGGTCTTTTGGAGCAGTTGGCAGCTACCGGACGCAGTTGCCTGGTGGACCGCGGCGGGTCCGGGGAGGAGGGCGCCCGTGTAGATCAAGCCACAGCCGGACTACCAAATGTACAAACCATTACAGGTCCATTTGAGGATTTCGCACGCTGTATTACCTCCGCAAAGTTCTATGCGGGCTATGACTCGGCGGGGCAGCATATCGCCGCCGTTTGCGGTGTTCCGCTGGTCTGCATCTTCGCAGGCTACCCGTCAGAACGCTTCCTGGCGCGCTGGCAGCCATGGGGACGAGGGCCGCGCACGGTGATCCCGGTTAGCGACGGTAATTGGCAAAAAGCGCTTTCCGACGCAACAACCTGCATAAAGCACGTGGAAAAAGTACACAATTGAGGTATGATTTCTTAGAAAATCAGAAGTCACACGCAGGTTCGGCTTAAACCAAGCCGGGAGAGAGCCTCATGTTGGACCCTGAACGGCCGGACGCGCATGCAGCAAGGACGTGCGATGTCTGTCTGCTGCCGTACTACGAGCAGGTTGACCGCATCGCCGCTGTCGCGCTGACGGCAGCCGCGGGAGCGTTAGCTGCCTTCGCCTCGGCATTTGGCGTGCCGGGCGTGGGATGGCCGATTCTTGTGGCAACGCTGTTCGGCGGGCACGCCTGGATTTGGCCAGGAGCCTTGCGCACGCGATTGCTGGCTGCCATTGTCACGCAGGTGCTGGCATCCTACAGCCTCTATTGGCCAGGCTCGGGACACCTGCCCCTGCTTTCCTTCGGCGCCGGCTCGGCGCTGCTCGCCTCATACCGCGACCCGCGCGTCATTTGGACCGGATCGCTCGTCTTCTTCGCCACCAACCTGGTCACCGCGATCCAACAGGGACAGCCCTGGCCGCGTGTGACCGGCTTTGCCTTGCTCATCCTGCTGGCGACCGCGCTGTGCGCCGAACTGGCCCGTCGCGGCCGGCGTGAGGTCTGCGAAGGGGAAACCACGCGCGACGAGCGCCGTCAGTTCCACCGCCGGATCGACGAGTTGACCCACCAACTCGAAAACGCTAACCGCCAGCGCGGCGATTTCCTGGCCAACATCAGCCACGAGATGCGCACACCCATGAACGGCATCATCGGTATGACCGGACTGCTGCTGGACACCCGGCTCAGCGCCGAACAACGCGAGATCGCCCAGACGCTGCAGCGCTCCAACCGCGCCCTGGTGGACCTGCTCAACGATATTCTCGATTTCTCACGGCTGGATACCGCTGATGCGAAGCTGCAGAAGGCCGCGTTCCCCTTCTCGCAGCCCTTCGACGAAGTGGTGGAACTGCTGGGCCCCCTGGCGGCCGAAAAACACGTCGAGATGCTCTGCGAACAGGATCCGCGCATCCCAGCCACCGTCATCGGCGACCTGCCGCGTCTCCGCCAAGTCTTGATGAATCTGGCTGGGAATGCCGTCAAATTCACCGCCAGCGGTCATATCCTGATCCGCTCCATTCTGGAAGCGGAGACCGGCGGCGAAGTGCGCGTTCGCGTGGATGTGAGCGACACCGGCCCGGGCCTTCCGTCCGAGTTGCTGCCACGGTTGTTTGAACCCTTCCGGCAAGGCACTGGCGGCCTGGTACGGCGGTACGCCGGTGCCGGCTTGGGTCTTGTGATCGTGAAACGCATCGTCGAAATGAGCGGGGGCGAAGTCGGCGTCCGCAGCACTTTGGGCCAAGGCGCGCGCTTCTGGTTCACCATGCGATTCGCTTCCGATCCGGCGGCGGCCCGGCCCGAACCGCCCCTGCTCGACGGCCGCCGGATCCTGGTTGTCTCACGATATGAGCCAATGGCTACGACCGTGGCGGTGCAACTGCGGGCAGCAGGCGCGGATTGCTTCGGGGCATGGCTTCCGGAAGATGCGATTGGCGAACTGGCGCGCGCCCGGCACGCCGGCCGTCCGTATGATCTGGCGCTAGCGGACGCCGGGACCCGTGGAATCCGCGATGCCATTGATTGGGCCGACCGGCTCCAGGCCCTGCAGTCTCTCCCGGTTATCGGACTGCTGCCGCTGCGCGCCGTCCATGAGGCGGCCGGACAGACGCAACTAGCGGGCTTCCTCGCCAAACCGCTGCGCACCCAGTCGCTGGTCGCCGGGGTGCACAAGTATCTGATCGGCGGGGCCGAATCGATCCATCCTGTCACCGCACCGGCGTCAGGCGCGCCCCGCCCGACCATCCTCCTGGTGGAGGACAACCTGTTGAACCAGCGGATTTCCATGCGCCTGCTCCAGAAGTTGGGCTATCAGGTGCGTCTGGCCGGCGATGGCCAACAGGCCGTCCGCCACCTGGAACAGGAGCGATTCGCCGCCATCCTTATGGACTGCCAGATGCCCGAGATGGACGGCTTTGAGGCCACCCGGCTTATCCGTGCCCGCGAGGCAGAAGGCGCCCCCCGCACGCCCATTATCGCTATCACCGCCTTTGCTTCCGAAGGCGACCGCGAACGGTGTCTGGAATGCGGCATGGACGACTACCTGACCAAGCCCATCGAACTGGAACCGCTGCGCGCCATGCTTGAGCGCTGGCTCGGCGCCCCGCGCTCCCGGTCCACTTCCACCAGCACTTGAAA
Source organism: Bryobacterales bacterium (assembly GCA_016789745.1). GTDB lineage: Bacteria > Acidobacteriota > Terriglobia > Bryobacterales > Bryobacteraceae > CADEFT01. The sequence continues at coordinate 97,693 of JAEUQF010000230.1, read as the reverse complement.
AGCGTATAGAGTAGGGACCGATGCAACGGCGTCAGTTTCTACTCGCCTCCGCGGTCGCGGCGGCCCCGTCCTCCTCCTGGCAACCGGGTAAGGTTCGCCACCTCATCCCTACTGCCAGCCATGATCGTATTCTCCTGAAGGCCTCCTTCGAAGCACCCCTCGCCAACGCTCCAGTCCTGCGTGCCGGCACACGCACCTTCCCTGGACGTATGACCGACACCCGGGGCGAGTTCTGGTCCTTTGATGCCACCGCGCTCGCACCCGGGCAGCCGCACAACCTGCAGTTGTTCGATGCGAAGAAGAAACCGCTTTGCGACCCCTGGGAACTGCGCACCTTCCCTGTCCCGGGTGCCCGACCCGAACGCTTCCGCGTGCTCATCCACACCTGCGCCGGCGGCGACGAGAGGATTCAGCCGGGCCACGGTCCCGCCTACTTCCTGCCGCTCCCCACGCGCCACCGCCTGCTGGACCGAGCCCTCTCCTTCCAGCCCGACGCCCACATTGCCAATGGCGACCACATCTATTGGGACTTGCGCCAGACAGGCGCTCCGCCGCGCTATCGCGAGGATCTCATCGCCGCCACCGGACGCTTCGAACGCACCGCGCCCGTGATGGGCACCGCCAACGAAGACGTGTTGAAGCGAGTGTGCCGGCAGCAGATCCTCAAGCTCTACGAAACGCGCTTCCGCGGCGTGCCCTCCTTCTTTCTCCAGGACGACCACGACTACTTCGAAAATGATGATGCCAACGCGACCATGGTCACCTACCCGCCCGATCACTTCATGGTCCAGTTGGGCCGCGGCACGCGCAACCTCTGCTATCCGGAGTTCCTGCCGGACGCCAACCGCCCGCTCGGCCTGCCAGGCGCCTCGGCCGTAGATAAACCCGCCGGATGCGGCGAAAGCTACGGCACGCTCCGGTTCGGCAGCCTGGCCGAGATCTGCCTGTTCGACTGCCGCCGTTATCTGTCGCTGGCCGGTCCGAACGCCTGGGTCGTCCCGCCCGAAACCGAGCAGTGGCTCAAAGCGAGGCTGCAGGATCGCGGCATGGCGCACGTGGCCTATCTCTCCTCCATGCCGCCGGTGTGGAGCGCGGGCAAGTGGGGCGACTGGTACCCCGACTTCCTGGACGCCGCGGGTAAGCTCAGCCTCAAGGCGGAGAAGCCCTTCTACCAAAGCGGATGGACCTCTCAGCATGACCGCCTGATGCAGGCGCTCTCTGCCCAGCCCAGCCACATTCCGCTCTGGATCAGCGGCGACATGCACGCCCACGGCGAAGCGCAACTGCTGCGTACCGGCTCCACCGACCTGCGCGCCAACCCAGTGAACTGCTTCTTGTCCGGAGCGTTAGGCACCGGCGATGGCTGGCCATCCAAGGGACGCCGCACCCGCCCGTACCCTTCGCTGCATGTCGAGGTGGACGAGAAACTGCCAGCCCTGGAAGAGAACGGCTTCCTGCTGGTCGATTTCGATCCGGCCGCCACCACCGTCCGCTCCTTCCGCTGGACACCCGAACAAGGCCTGGACGCCATCGACCGGTTGCAGCCATACCGTACAACCGTCCTCAAACGCCGCGGCTGAAAAAATCGCCGTAACCGGTGGGCCCTTGCTACGTTAGACGGGTAAGAGGATGGCGCCACCGCAGCACGACAGGGCGGGACTCGACGAACGGCACTTGGTTGAAGCCGCGCAACGCGATCCGCGCCAATTCGCCGAACTCTACGAACTGTACTTCGAGCGGGTCTGGATCTTCGTGATCCGGCGCGTAGCCGACCGCGAAACCGCGCAGGATATCACCTCGGAGGTGTTTCACAGCGCCCTGCGCGGCCTGCCGCATTTCGAATCGCGCGGTGGCGGGTTTCTGGCCTGGCTCTACCGTATCGCGAGGAACGCGATTGCCGATGCCGGTCGCCAGCGCCGGCGTGAAGTGCAGCAGGTGGTGGAGGAAGCCCAGCCTGCGGATCGCGAAACGGAAGATGCCGCAAAGCTCTTTCGCCTGATCCGCAGGCTTCCCAAAGAGCAACAGCAGGTCCTCGAACTGCGGTTCGTCGCCGAGAAGAGTGTGGCTGAAGCCGCGAACGCGTTGGGCCGCAGCGAAGGTGCCATCAAGCAACTGCAGTTCCGCGCCATACGCACCTTGCGCGAACAGATGGGGAGGAGCCGATGACCAGGCAAAGCTTCCTCCGCGCCATGCAGTGGATGCCGGAACGGTCCTTCCGTAACCGGCTACGAAAGGAGTTGGAGATGAGTGCACATGAGATGGTGAAAAGCCCGGCACCCGCCGGCTTCACAGCAGTCACCGCTTACCCGGTACTGCCGAGAGGGACGGCCGAGGCCTTCCTGACCTTTGTCGAGCAGGCCTTTGGCGCCGAAAACACGATGCGTGTACCGAGGCCGGATGGCAGCCTGATGCACGCCGAGATCCGCATGAGCGGCTGCGTGCTGGAATGTGGGGAATCGAACGAGCAGTTCGCGCCGGCGCCGGTCTGCCTGCACTACTATGTGCCGGATGTGGATGCTGCCTATCAGGCGGCGCTCAAGGCCGGAGCCGAATCGCTGTACGAGCCCACCTCGCGGCCCTACGGTGATCGCGAAGCCGGCGTGCGCGACGTCGCCGGCAATTCCTGGTTCCTGGCCACCCACCAGGGCGAGCATTACATCATGGAACCGCTGCGCAGCCTGACACCCTACATCATGGCGAACGGCGCCGCACGCCTGATCGAGTTCCTGAAAGAGGGATTGGGCGCCGAGGCTATCTACGTCGGCAGCAGTCCGGAAGGCCGCATTCCGCACGCGAAAATACGCATCGGCGATACGGTCCTGGAGTTCAGCGACGCTTCGCCGCAATGGCCCGCAACGCCGGTCGGCCTGCACTATTACGTGGAAGACGCCGATGCCGCCTGTGAACGCGCGGTGGCGGCGGGTGGCGAGTTGATCAGCCCGCCCAGAGATCAACCTTACGGAGAACGCAGCGGCACGGTGAAGGATCCGTCCGGCAACTCCTGGTACATCGCGCAACTGCTGCAGCCCAGGTGAAAGTGACCGGAGCGGGGCGCCACCCCTTGTCACCGGGAGATGGCTGTGATAACCCTCACATCAAGCAAAGGAGACCCAATGCGCCCCATCCCTGTTGTTGGAGTCCTGCTGTTCTCACTGCTCTCGTCCTGTTCTAACCAGCCGGCGCCACCGGCCAAGGGAACCCCGGCCTTCTACTGGCAGGCGGCTCAGGAATCATACGCCGCCGGCGATTTCATGAAGACCAATGACCATCTGGAACAGTTGTTGAAGTCCCAGAACGAGTTCACCGAACGCGCCCGTCCGTGGCGATTGGTGATGTTGTCCGGCATGCTCCGCGGCTACCTGGATTTCGCCGAGAAGTTCGAATACGGCGGCCGCGAGAACAAGACCAATCCCATGCCGTTCCGCAAGAGCCTGAACGACGCCCGTTCGGTATCCGGCAACCTGACCATGCAGTTGCTGGAATCGTGGCAGAAGTTCAAGGCGGCCAAGCCCAGTGAAGTCGCGCTGGACTTTCCGTTTCCGTCCGGCAGTGCGGCGCCGGTGGCGGCGTTAGTGCAGGCATCAAAGGGCATACTGCTACCGCCGGTGGAGATTGAGAAGGCCCGTAAGGCCGCTGTGCAGCGTGGCGTTGTGCTGGCCGTAACGGACGCCGTCGGCGCCGGTGACGACGCAGCCAAGGGTCGCGCGGCTTTCCAGACACCACCGGCGAAGGTTGCGCTGCCGGTGTTTGCCATGTCGATGGCCAAGACGCTGTTCGACGGCGCGCAGCTATACGACGCCCGCAAACTGGACCGCCCCGACATGCTGAAGGCGCTTTCAAACGAAGCACTGGAACTGATTAAGGAAGCGCCGGACGGCAAGGAGAAGAAGGAACTGACGACGAAGATTCAGGACGTACTGAAAAAGGCGAACGCTCGCAAGACGTCGTAGTCCCGTTTCAGAAACGCAGCCTGTATCGCAGGAGCAGGCTGCGTCCCGTGCCTGCAATCCCCCACCCGATCCCGCGATAGGTCTTGTCGAAAGCATTGCTGAAATCGACAAAGACGTCCCCCCGTGCCCCCAGAGGGACACCAGCTCGCAATCCGAACAGCCCGTAGCCGGGAATGGCGCTATAGAGGGGCGCGGAGGCAGCCGTTCCCAACACCCGGTTCTGCACCTGCTCCAGCGTTTCGCCCGTCGCCAGTAAGCGTCCGCCGCTGACCAGCCCTCGTACGCGCGCTCCGTTGTTGAAGAAGTTTGCGATGTTGGCGCGGCTGCGCGTGGCGCCAATGCGACGGTCCGCCAATGCCAGCGAAGAGAGCCGCTTCTGACGGCCCGCGAGCAACGCATAGGGTTCGACAAAGAGGCGATGGCGGGTATAGCGCAGCGTGGGGTTCACCGTTAGCGGCGGGATGCCAGGCTCGATGTCAGGTGGCAGGCCGGTGCGTTCGTCCTCTGCCCGGACGTACGTCAGGTTTTGCTGAAAACTGAGGTGCGGTGTGAGCGCCAGCCGCAGCGCGTGCTCCAGTCCCCACAACCGAGCGCCGAAGTAGTTCGAACGCACCAGAACCGGGCCCGTGGAGAGCGGCACGTAGACAGCACCGGAGACGAGTTGCCTCGTAATCACCTGATCGCCAAGCGGCTGTCCAACGGCGCCGGAGGGCAGCAGCAGAGTCTGCGAGACGATGGTGTTCCCCAAGTCCATACGAAAGGCCGTGAACTCGGCGCGCACGGTGCGATGCTGCAGGGAAACGCCGCCTTCGTAGTTATTGCTGTACTCCGGACGCAGCCGCTCCACGGGTCGTCCGGTTGCCTGCGCGCGATCATCGGCACGGTCGCCGATAGTGCCGCCGCGCGCGATGACATCATTGGGATTCGCTTCAAAGGCGCCGTTGCCCTGGAGGCCCAGGGTGCCGAGGTCAGTGATATTGGGGACACGAAAACCACGGCTATAGCGGCCATGCAGGAAGACCGATGCAGCTACGTTGTAACTGGCGCCGACGCGGCCGGTGAGACCATTGGCAGCTAGCGAGTCCCGCGGTAAGGTGCGGAGAGACTGGTAGCTGGCACCGCCAAAGCGGAGTGAACCGCTGACACGCAGCCGTCGGAACGGTTGCCAGGCATCCTGAACAAACACCCCGTGACTCAGGTAACGCGCCCCATCCGGAACGCGCGCGCGGGCACTGGCGACGGCACCGCTAGCGGGGTTGTACGTGAACGAAGGCGCCGCCACCCGCTCCAGGTAGCCTTCGCCGCCTAGGGCCAGATCATGCACACCGGCCCGCTTCTGCGCGAGCAGGCTTACACCCCAGGCCGCCACCCGTTCATACTGATGCGAAATGGAGCCCACCGGGTTACCCTGCCCGCCCTGATTGACACGCTCCTCGCGTTGGGCATTGTAGCTAACGCCGAACATCAGGTGATCGAGTGGCCCCCACGCATAGGCATGGTGACGCAGGTAACCAAAATCCAGCATGAGGTTTCGCAGGTCGGCGATGAGGTTGCCGTCGCCGCCAGCCAGTTGGTCGTAGCGTTTGGCGCCATCCTGCTGGCCGCGCTCATAGTGGACCACAAGTTGGCGCTCCGGCCGGGCCCGAAACTGTCCATGGAAGGATCCGCCATATTGGGTGAAGCCGGTATCGGGAAGCCGTTCGCCGAGGATGTGTGCGGGCAGCCCGAAAAAGCGCGTGACGGCAGCATGCGAATCCAGCCCTTGCGCGGCGCGGACGGTGTTCACGCGTTGTCCGTTCAGCACACTGACGATATCCCAGCGATCGTCCATGACGGCCAGCAAGAGCGAACTGCCGAACGTTGCCGAGGCCGTGTCGCCAAAGGCTGTTGCCTGTCCGCTGATGCGCCCGGCACCTTCCGGCACCGCGGCAGACAACAGGTTCACCGTGCCGCCAATGGAATCGGATCCGTACTGCGCGCTGTTCGATCCGCGCACGAACTCGACGCGATCCAGCACATCGGGGCTTACCAGGTTTTGAAACGTAGAGACACCGCCGCGCTGGATGGCGGTGGTATAGCGGAAGCCATCGCGATAGACGGAGACGTTCTTTCCCGTCAACCCGCGCACCAGGAAGGAGCCCATGGCTGGAGCGGTACGCTGCTCATGAACGCCAGTCTCGCCTTGTGCCGATTCGGTCAGCACGCTCTTCACACGCTGTTGCAGCAGCAGGCGCGGTACCGCGGTGACGCGTGCATCCACTGCCAGGGTGCTGCCGATGGCACCGGCTTCCGCCGTGACGGTGAGTTGCTCTTCGACGGGCACTGGGACAAGTTCCACGGCAATGGGCGCAAGCACGGTCGTTAATCGCACCAATCGCCGACTTTCGGCCAGCCCATCGCGGGCCACCGAGAGAACGTAGTCGCCGCAGGGTAACGGGCCCAGCGAGAACCGCCCATCGGCGTGGGAACGCCCGCTGGCCAGAACGAGCCGCGCGGCAGTAGCCAGTGAGACCGCAGCGTTCGGGACAACAGCACCGGAGGTATCGGTGACAACGCCGTGGGCCGTGCAGGTAGCGCCCGCCGCGAGCGCCGGCAGCAGAAACAACACGAGCGCTGCAGCAACCCAGGCGATCATGGTTCCCTCAGTGTAGCAACGGTGTACCGGGCCCCTTCGGCCGGCGTGGCATCATAGCGATATGCTACTCCGGGTCCTTGCCCTGTGCGCGACGGCCCATGCACAGAGTGTTACCGGTGTCTGGCATGCGGCGGTCAAGCTTCCGAACGGCGATTTCGCCGGTTTTCAATTGCAGTTGGAACAACGCGGCAACGCGTGGTCAGGAGCCTTTTTGAATGGCCCGGACCGCGAGCGCTCCAGTTCCGGCACCTTCGATGGCCGCAAGCTGCGGCTGCACTTCAATCACTGGGATGGCGTGCTGGAAGCGGACTTCGATGGCACCAAGTTCGCCGGCGTCTACACCCGAACCTGGCGCAGAGAGATCCGCAAACGCGAGTTCCTCGCGCAGCGGCAGCCGCTGTTCGCACCCAGGCAGCCACCCGCGCTGAATGTCTCCGGCGAATGGACGCTGGAAGTCACCGATGCCGGAAAGCGCAGCATCTGGCAGGCGCAACTGACGCAGACCGGCAGCAAGTTGGAGGGTACCCTGCTTGCCGTGAGCGGTGATTCCGGTCTGTTGAGCGGATTCGTGGACGGGCGATCCCTGCGCATCAGCCGCTTCGACGGCATTCGCTCCACGTTGCTTGCCGCAACCATTGGAAGCGATGGCGTGCTGACGGGCATGATGGACGGCACGGCAAACGTACGCGGCCGCAGGGCATCGGAAATGCGGGAGAAGCCGCCGGACGCCACTGCCTACACACGCATGAAGGACCCGCGGGAGCGCCTCCGCTTCTCTTTCCGCGACGTGGACGGCAGGCTGCTCGCCGGCACCGACCAACGGTTTCAAGGGAAGGTCGTGCTGGTGAACATCATGGGCAGTTGGTGCCCGAATTGCCATGAAGAGATTCCATTGCTCAAGGAGCTATGGGCCAAGTTTCACGATAAGGGCCTGGAGATCATCTCGCTGGCCTTCGAATACACGGGCGAGGCGGAACGCGACCTCCGCCAACTGCGACTGTTCCAGGCAAAGTACAAGCCACCCTACCCGATCCTCTACGCGGGCGCCACCGAGGATCTGGAGAAAACGCTGCCGCAACTGGAAAACTTCGGCGCCTACCCTACGAACATCTACATCGGGCGGGATGGCAAAGTGAAGCTGATTCACGCGGGCTTCGACGGGCCATCCACCGGTACACGGCACGTCCAGTTGAAGCGGGAGATTACGGAACTGGTAGAGGAACTAGTGCAGGCGCACTAAGCTGGGTCTCAGGCCCTGGATGGTGGTTTGCCCGGCTAATCCCATCGCCAGCGCCAGTTCGCTTTCCAGCATCTGGAGCACCTTCTCCACCCCGGCTTGACCGAATGCGCCAAGTCCCCATAACGGCGGACGCCCCACCAGCACGGCATTGGCACCCAACGCCAGGGCCTTGAGGATATCGGTGCCGCGGCGGAAGCCACTGTCGATCAGCACCGGCATGCGGCCATTCACTTCCTTCAGGATCTCCGGCAGAACTTCAATAGTGGAGGGAGCATAGTCCAGGTACCGGCCACCGTGATTCGAGACCACGATGCCATCGGCGCCATGCTCCTTCGCCAAGCCCGCATCTTCCGCCGTTAGCAAGCCTTTCACCAGCACCGGAACCTTCGCCCAATCCTTGACTCGCTTGACGTAGGTCCAGTCCCAGGCAGCCACCAGCGCGGGTTGCAGGCGATAAGGATGAGCTGTTTCGGCCGCACCGCGGCGACGGCGCGGCGCACTGGTGGTGGTGGCCGCACCCTGTCCGGGAACCTGCCCGGCTTCGCGGTTGCGCAGCAGACGTTCGCGATGGGAGTTGTACGGAGCATCCACGGTGAGGATGACGGCCTTGTACCCGGCAGCCACAGCTGCCCTGACGCGGGCTTCGGTAGACTCATCATCCTCGCGGGGATACAGTTGCCACCACTTCGGAGCATCGGTAGCCTGGGCGATCTTCTCAAACGGAAGGCTGGCGACGCTGCTGACACACATAATGGTCTTGCTGGCGGCGGCAGCTTTAGCCGTAGCCTCTTCGCCATCGGGATGCGCCAGTTGATGGCCGGCCGTCGGCGCCACCAGCACTGGCATGCCGATCTTCGTGCCGAACAGTGTGGTGGATAGATCCATCTTCATGGTGTTCACCAGCATGCGCGGGTGAATGGTGAAGCGATCGAACGCGTCGCGGTTGCGCTTCATGGTCCATTCGTTGTCCACGCCGCCGGCGATGAAGTCATAGTTCTGCTTGGGCAGGCGCAGGCGGCAGACAGGCTCCATCTCAAAAACATTCACGATGTCGTCGAGCGTGGGCATGCGGTCCGGCGTGTAGACGATCTCCCGTTGCGCCTGCACTAGGGGCGAAGCGGCCAGAAAGCCGGCAAGAGAGCGGAGCGCGCGGCGGCGCGACAGGTGGCGGCGGTCAGCGTGGGTCATGGCAGAATCGGCAGTCGTTCTTGGCTTGCATCTGGCGGTGGCAGTCCATACAGGCCTGCATACTGATTTCCTTCTCGCGGCGCATCACTTCGCGCTCCTTTACCGGCCCGTGACAACTCTCACAATTCACGCCGGCGAGCGCATTGTGTTTCTTGTGATTGAAGAACACGTAATCGGGGATCTTATAGACCGGCTTCCATTCGATCTTGCGGCTTTCGGCGTGCGCTGCGGTCAGGGCCTTGATGTGCGGGCTATCGGTCTTTATCGCCGTGTGGCAACCCATGCAGACAGAGGTGGCGGGCAGTTCCATGAAGTCGCCGGGATCGGGCATCGGGTGGCACTGCTTGCAGGGCGTGCCATTGGTGCCGGCGTGCTGCTTGTGGCTGAACGGCAAGGGCTGGTCCGGCGCGCGGCGGGCGTACTTGATGTCAGGCAATTGGGGCCCAGGCGCCTGCGAAAACAGCAGGCTGGCGAACAGGCCGCAGAGCAGGACACGCATCCCTGGCATTCTACTGCACCTTCAGGATGACCAGGGTCATGTCGTCATGTTGCGGCGCGCCTTTGGTGAACTCGTCCACAGCCGCCATGACGTGGCGGATAATCTCTCCCGCGCTCTTGTCGCGCGCCGCGCGCACGGCTTCAATCAAACGCAGTTCGCCGAAGTCGTCCTTGGTGCGGTCCATGGCTTCGGTGATGCCATCGGTGTAGGCCACCACCATGTCGCCCGGTTTCAACCTCACTTCTTCGGCCTTGTACACCGCCTGACGCGTCATGCCGACGCCGGGTCCGGTGGGCTTCAGGAAGTCGAGCGGGCCGTTGCCGCGAATCAGCAGCGGCGGATTATGGCCGGCGTTGGTGTAACGGAGGGTGCGCAGAACCGGATCATAGAGTGCGTAGAAGAGCGTGGCGAAATGGCTCTTCGGTGACATGTCATAAAGCAGCAGATTGACGTTGCGTGTGAACAACGCCAGATCGGTGACGTTGTTCATGGTCTGTCCGCGCACGCTGGCCTGCAGGGCAGCCATCAGCAGAGCCGCCGGCATGCCCTTACCGCTGACGTCGCCCACCGCGAACATCATCTCGTTGTCGGGGATTTCCGAGAAATCATAGTAATCGCCGCCGACGCTCTGGGCCGGACGGCAGCCTCCAGCGCAATCCACATTGCGCAGTTGCGGCACTTTACTGGGGAACAGGCGCCGCTGCACGTCGCGGGCGATGGCCATCTCGCGGTCGAACTGTTCGCGCTGCGCGATTTCATGGGCTACGGCCGCGGTGAGTTTGGTGTTCTCCAGGGACAGCGCGGTCTGCGCGGCCACCAGGCGCAGCAGACGGATATCGCTGGAGGAGTACGGCTCCTCCGAGCGCTTCTCGCCCAGGCTGATCATGCCAAGCACACCGTTTTTCGACAGCACCGGCAGCAGCAGGTGCGTATCCAGTCGGTTCCAGCCATCGGGCTTCGGCGGATGGCGCGGGTCGATCTTATCGACGTCGGGAATCTCCGGCAGCCGCTCAGCCACCATCTCCTGCGGATAGCCGATGGTGAATGCCGGCTGATAGCCCGCGGGCTGTTTCAGCAGAATAGCCAACCGCGGAACGTGCATCGCCTGCGAGATGCGATTGCCCACCATTTCCAGCAGCGGCCGCGGTTCCACGACGGTGCGCACGTCTTCGCTCAGTTCCGTCAATACATGCTCGGCGTCATAGGCGTCGCGAAAGAATCGCCGGTCGATGGCTTGCGTCAGCCGCTTCTGCAGCGGGATAAGCGAAGCGATGGCACCGGCACCGGCCAGCGCGGTGGCCACCTCCAGTGAGCCGCTTTGTTCGGACTCGATCGCACGCAGGATGTAAACCACCACCAACCCGCCGACTAGCCAACTGGCGCCGATGAGTGCGTTCTTGGCAAGAGCGTACTGCATACCTAGACGCAGCACGACCTTGATATCCAGCGCCTGCTCCACAACAATGATGTACGCCAGCACCACCGGAAACAGCGCCATCATGAGGAACGTAAAGATGACGATGGGAAATGGCGCGGCGCCCATCGGTGGCCGGCCTTGTGCCAGGGACCACAGCAACAGCAGGAAGGCCGGCGTGAGCGCAACGTAGGAGCCCCAGAGCAGAAGTTTCGCGCGGCGCCGGGCATCGGGCTTCTCGATGACAGCGTTCTGAATGCCCATGGCGGCAAAGAAAAGACCGATCGCCGCCATGGAAAGCAGCAAGGAAATGAAGCCCGCCGGACGCATCATGTCCCACATGGCGTGCGCTACCTGGATGTCATGGGCGCGCACAAACTCATAGGTGAACCGCGCGATTGAAAGCAGCAGCAAAGGGGCGCCCAGGGCCCACGCCAGCGCACGCAGGCGGGCGAATCCGTGCAGCCGTTCTGGGAACTCCAGCCCAAGCAGCATCATCCAGATCCCCCACGTCATGGGCGCGCCAACACGGAACAGCATGCCGAGTTCGTAGAACGGCGAAGACCAACGTCCGACATCGACAGGCGACTGGATCATTCCAGGGAAGGCGATCATCAGGCCGAGCAGAATCCAGGAGCGGCGGTCGAGCGGCCGCAGGAACGCCACACTGAAGCCCAGCAGCATGCAGAAGTTCGGCAGCAGCACCTGGGTAATGAGCAAGGGAACCGGCGTGACTCCGCGTGGAGGATTGCGTAGCGTCAGCGTTGCCTTCTGTTCGGCGCCCGGGCTGCGCGAACGCCAGGTGATGGTCATGGTATCGCCGGGCTTGGCTGTCGCAAGAAAGCGGCTGAGGGTCAAGGAACCGGTGATGGGCTGACCATTGATGGAGGTGAGCGTATCGCCATGCTTCAGCCCGAATCCGCGAGCGTCCGGACGGACCATGCCGATCTCCGGCGGCAGCATGGTGAACTCGAATGGGTCGGATACGATGCTATGGCTGTAGACGCGGCGGAGTACGTCATGCGAGTAGGCAGCCAAGTAAAGGCCGGCCAGAACCGCCAACCCCACCAGCAACCGTGTACGTGCTTCAACGGACAGGCGTGCCATAGGGAACCAGTGTTTTGATGCGTTCGGCCGCGTCTACGCGGGAAATCCGCCACAACTTGCCTTCGCGCTCCAGATACATCCACTGCACCTCATTCCGGTCGGCGAAAACGTACTCCACTTTCAACTTCACCTCTCGATCCGTTAGCGGCTGCGGCTCCTGCAGCGCAATCCCTTTGATGGGCGCGTTCGATTCGCGCAGATAGGCGGAGAATGCCGCGTCACCCTGTTCGGCCGCCGACTTACGCAGCGAGTCCGCCATCTGCCCGGTGTAGGCGGCCAGATACGCCGGCACCTTCCCTTCCCTGCCCGCGTCCAGCATCGCATAGATGGCATCCTGTGGTGTCGGATCGGCTTGGGGAGCCTTCGCGGAAAGATCGAATCCAGACAACGCACCCGTGCGATAGGCCACGAAGCCAAGAGCGCCGGCCAGCGTGAACACCGTAAGCATCTGCGCCCGCCGCTCCTTGGTCACTTCTTCTCTCCGGCGGGCGCCTCCGCGGCGCGGCGAATGATGGTGAGATCGAGATTGCCGTTCTTATCCACGATGAGTTTCTTGATACGTGGCAGGATCTGCTCCATGGTCTCCATATAGATGCGGCGCCCATTCACGTCACTGGCTTTGGCGTACTCGGCTGCGACCTGCGAGAATCGCGACGCATCGCCGATGGCTTCGTTGATCTTACGTTGTTTGTAAGCCGCCGCGGACTCCAGCAGTTGCTGTGCCTGCCCGCGGGCCTTCGGGATCAGGTCATTCGCATAGCCCTGTGCTTCATTAACGATGCGAGCCGAGTCGGCCCGCGCACTGGCGACATCGCGAAACGCATCGGCGGCCTCCGGCGGCGGCGCGACGGACTCAATGTTTACGCTCGCCAGGATCACGCCGGAGCGGTAGTCATTCAACACCTTCTGAGTGGCAGCGCGAACCTCTTCCTGAATAGCGGCCTTCTCCGTGGTAAGCACGGCGTCAACCGCACGGGAGGCGATGCGGCGCGCCAGTTCGGCTTCCGTGGCTGCTACCACCACCTTGGCCACATCCTCAGCCTGGAACAGGTAGTCGGCCGGCACACTGACGGAATACTGGGCAATCACGCGCAGGTAGATAATGTTTTGGTCGCCGGTGACGAACTGCGCCAGCAGGGGCTGCGTCCGGCCCACGACGTTATCGGTGAGCGTACCGCCGATCACCTGGCGTTGTAGTTGCTGCACCTTGAGGCGCGTCACGCGGTCAACGGGCCACGGCAGGCTGACGTGAATGCCGGGGGGCACCCGCGGTTCCACCACTCGCCCGAAGCGCGTCACCACCGCCTGCTGGTCGGCACGCACGATATAGACGCTCGTCAACAGCCACGGCAGCAGCACGCCCAGCCACCAGCGCCGGCGAAGCGTGCTCGCAGCCTCTGGAGGAAAGGAGGGCTTCAATAGCGCCGGATCCAGTTCCAGCAACTTCATTGCGCCGTCTCTCCGCGCATCAGCACTTTCAAGAGTTCGGAATCTGAACTCAGAATGGCGGTGGTCTTCTCGTCCAGCACCTTCTTATAAGCTTCCAAAGTGCGCAGCAACTTGTAGAAACGAGGGTTGCGCGAGTAGGCCTGCGAATAGGTGCGTGTGGATTCGGCATCGCCTTCCCCACGAAGCTTCTCGGCGTCCTTGTAAGCGAGCGAGAGGATCTCTTCCTTCTGACGATCAGCGTCAGCGCGAATGCGCAGGGCTTGCTCTTCCCCCTCGGCACGATACTGGCGGGCGATACGCTCGCGTTCGGCACGCATACGGGCATAGACGCTTTGCTTGTTTTGATCCGGCAGATTCAGGCGCTTGATGCGTACGTCCACCACCTGAATGCCATACTGCGCGAGCGCCTTCCTGTCGGTATCCGAAGCCAGTTGATCGAAAATCTGCCGCGCCTGCACGGCCTGCGTATTCACCGAAATCAGCGCATCCAGGTCATGCGTGCCGAGTGCCGCGGCCAAGCCCGACCACACAATATCGTGCAGACGCATCTCGGCGGCGACCGGATCGCCCACGCTTTCCACAAAGCGCTTCGGGTCCTGGATCCGCCACGCCACGTAACTTTCGATCACCAGGTTCTTCTTGTCCCGTGTCAGGAACTCGCTGGGACGCGGGTTGTAGACACGCAAGCGCCTGTCGAAGTAGGTGGCGTTCTGGAAGAACCATTTGGCATGCAGGCCCGCTTCATGCACCGTGTAGAGCGGGCGGCCAAACTGCGTCACCAGCACGAACTCGGTTTCGCGGACCGAGTACAGCGAAAGCCAGATCAGAAGGAGCGTCGCCGCACCCAGCAGCCAGCGGGAATACTTTTCGATCAATCCATTCATGAGTTACGGTTCCTCCCGCTGTGGCCGGTTGGGCGCGACAAAGGGCAGGGCCGGCGGGGCGATTTCGACACCATCTTCCAGCAGCAACAAGTGCCGACGTCCGTTTTTAGCGTCGACGATGAACTTACGCTTACCGGGGAGCACTGCTTCCATGGCCTCCAGATACAGGCGTGTTTCGGTGGGACCGGGGGCACTTCGAAACGCACCCTCGGCCTGGATAAAACGGCTGGCATCGCCTTCGGAGCGATTCCTGCGGCCCACCTGATAACCCTGCGCGTTCAGCAGGCCGGCCTGTGCATTGCCACGCGCCAGCGCCACCTGTTCGTTGCGATAGCCTTCCGCTTCATTGACCAAACGGTTCTTCTCCTCGAAGGCACCGGCGACATCACGGAAAGCGTCCACCACTTCCAGCGAAGGATGCACGTCCAGCAGTTTCACATGCAGCACTTCCACCCCGGCCTTGTAGCGATTCAGTCGCTGCTGCATCTCACCGGCAATCCGCTGTTCCATCGTGCGGCGGGATTGCGTGAGTGCGCCGTCCAGGTCCATCGTGGTGATCACGGCATGTACGGCCGATTCGGCGGCCACGCGTACCGTCGTCTCACCGTCGGCCAAACCGAACAGAAACTCGTCCGGGCGCATCAGGCGATAGTGAATGGCGGCGTTCACCTCCATCATGTTTTGGTCGCCGGTGAGAACCAGCGCTTCTTCCGGCTTGCGTTGGAAGCGCCCACCCCGATGCTGGACGTTCCATTCATAAGCGGCCGGTTCGGCTTCGTTCACTTCTGCTGTGGAACGATAGCCTATCTCCAAGGTGCGGGTGCGGCGGGCTTGGATGCGTGTCAGTTTCTCGACGGGCCAGGGCAGCTTGTAGTGCAGGCCGGGTTCGCGATAGGGCATCACCTTGCGGCCGAAGCGTTCAATCACGCCCACCTCATCGGGCTGCAAAACGTAAAACCCGCTCAGTACGGCCAGCGCGGCAGCAGATGCAAGTAAGGGCCGGGCCCAACGCTGCCGGTGCGACCACACTTGGTGCACCGTTCGCGCGATATCCAGGAGCTCCCAACGGTGATGCAGGCGATGTCCACTTGCCCAGCCGAAATACTTCTTCACCCAGGCCGCCTGTGGCGGTTCGGCCTGCAGCAGGCGCAGCGAACTGAGCATCACCAGCAGCGAGGAAATCTGATGCGTGAAGGCGGCGCCCAACGGGCCCAGCACACCGGTGGCGCACGCCAGGACAGCGGTGAAGTTCACCACGCCCGCGAAGATCACTATGTTTTGCCAAGTAATCTTCATCGCCCGCCGGCTGACGCGGAACAGCAGCGCCAGACGGTCCAGGCTTTCACTCATGTAGACTACGTCCGCGGCTTCGGCCGTAATATCGCTGGCGCCCTTCACCGCAATGCCAACGTCGGCGGCAGCCAACGCAGGCGCATCGTTGATGCCGTCGCCGACCATCGCCACTACATTGCCATGGCTTGCCAGATGACGGATACGATCGAGCTTCTGCTCCGGCAGCAGTTCCGCCTCAAAGCGCGGGAACTGGAGTTCCTTCGCAATCACCTCGGCGGCGCGACGCCGGTCGCCCGTCAACATGATGACGTCGTCGATGTCGAGATGATGCAGCTGATGGACAGCTTTTTTGACGCCAAGGCGAATACGGTCGCGCAGAAGGATCGCGCCGGCCAGCGTGCTGTCTTCGGCCACCAGCACGGCGGTGGCGCCCAGTCGGTCCGCCTCTTCCAGGGCGCCCCCAACATCAGTCACGCCGTGTTCGTTCAGATAGGCGGCATTGCCGGCGCGGATGGTACGGCCTTGGAAGACGCCCTCCGCACCACGTCCCGGCAGCACGCGGGCATTCTCCACGGCGGGAATGTCCATCTGTTTGGCACGGGCAGCGTCCACAATCACCCGAGCCAGCACGTGGTCAGACCCGCGTTCGGCCATCGCCGCCAACTGCAGCACGGCTCCCTCCGACTGTGCTGCGGGGATGACGCGCAGGATCTCGAACTTGCCTTCCGTAACGGTGCCCGTCTTGTCGAAAACAACGGCATTCACCCTGGCGGCTTTCTGGATGATGGCGCCGCCTCGCACCAGGATGCCCTTGCGCGCCAGGCCGCCGATCGCCGCAACCATGGCGGTTGGCGTGGCGAGAATCAAGGCACACGGACAACCAACAATCAAAACGGCAACCGTTCGCAGCCAATCGCGCGTGAAATAGAAGGTGGCGGCAGCGGCCAGCAGCAGCGCGGGCAGGAAGTACTTCGCGGCCTGATCTGCGGCGCGCTCCACTGGCGCCTGGCGATCCTTGGCCTCTTTCACCAGATGGACCACATGGGCAAGCGTGGTGTCGGAACCCGCACGCGTAACCAAGATCTCCAGCAGGCCGGTGCCGTTCAAGGTCCCGGCAAACACGGATTCTCCGGGCTTCTTGTCGCGCGGCACGGGTTCTCCCGTGATCGTGCTTTCGTCCACGCTGGAGAGGCCCGCGGCGACACAACCGTCGGCCGTGATGCGCTCGCCGGCACGGACCAGGATGCGGTCCCCGGGATTCAGGTCATCGACCGCCACGTCGACCTCCTGGCCATCGCGCAGCAGGCGGGCGCGACGCGGCATCTGCTCGACGAATTTGCGGATGGCGGCATCGGTGCGGCCCGCGGCGTAGGACTCGAGTCCTTCCCCAACCAGGATGATGAATAACGCCTCGGCTGCCGCCAGATATTCGCCTGTTGAAAGCGCCGCGACCACCGCGATACAGATCGCCAGGTCGGCCGTGACCTGCTTGTCAAGTAATGAAACAATAGAGTGATAGAACGTTTTGTAGCCGGCCAGAACAA
Organism: Bryobacterales bacterium; assembly: GCA_016789745.1. GTDB lineage: Bacteria > Acidobacteriota > Terriglobia > Bryobacterales > Bryobacteraceae > CADEFT01. The sequence goes on along the minus strand of JAEUQF010000230.1, from coordinate 80,490 downwards.
CCACAAAGGCCGCGGTGTCAATGCCAAGAAAGGTTTTGAAGATTCCCGTGAGGTTGAGCAGAAGGAGAAGGCCGACGAAGCCCGCGAAGATGTAATAGCGGACACGCTCACGCGCCTCCTGCTCCGGGCTGCGCGGGTTCTTCGGACGGGCTACCTGATGCATCAAAACCTCGGGCGCGGTTAGGCGCCCACGCTAGAATCGAGTTAATCATTATGCCATTTGCGTCGATACCGGAAGCCATCGCTGACTTCGCCGAAGGGCGAATGTTGGTTGTGGTGGACGACGAGGATCGCGAGAATGAAGGCGACCTCACCATTGCTGCCGAAAAGATCACGCCGGAGATCATTAACTTCATGGCCGTCCATGGCCGCGGACTGATTTGCGTTGCGCTGGCGCCGGCGATTTGCGAGCAGTTGCATCTGCCGTTGATCACACCGCGGAACACTTCCATGTTCGGCACCGCCTTCTGCGAGTCGGTAGATGCGGCAACCGGTGTAACAACGGGCATCTCCGCCGCCGATCGCGCCCGCACCATTCAGGTGATCATGGATCCGGCGGCACGTCCCGGAGACCTGGCGCGCCCCGGTCACATGTTTCCGCTGCGCGCGAAGCAGGGCGGCGTGCTGGTGCGGACCGGGCAGACCGAAGCCGCCGTGGATCTGGCCAGGATGGCCGGGCTTCGGCCGGGTGGCGTGATTTGCGAGATCATGAACGATGACGGCACCATGGCGCGCGTGCCCGAACTGATGCAGTTCTGTGAAAAGCACGGGCTGAAGATGATTTCGGTGGCGGAGTTGATTCGCTACCGTCTGCAGCACGAGAGTATCGTGACGCGGCGCGCCGAAGGTTGCCTGCGCACGACGCACGGCGAGTTCCGCACGATATCTTACTCCTGCAACGTAGATGGCGAAACGCACATGGCGCTGGTGCGCGGCGATGTGCGGAATCGCGACAGTGTTCTGGTGCGGATGCACTCGCGCTGCACCTATGGCGATGTTTTCCATAGCGTGGACTGCCAGTGCGGCCAGGCGATTCATGGGTCGCTGAAGGCGATTGATGAAGAAGGCGCCGGCGTCTTGGTTTACCTGCACCAGACCGGAGTCGGCATCCGCATGCATGCCGACCCGAACGGCACACGCCTGCTCACGCACGGCCTGGATGAGGCCCCCGCCACGCCCCAGGGCGCACGGCGGCAACAGCACGATACCGGAATCGGCGCCCAGATCCTGGTGGACCTGGGCCTGTCGCGAATCCGGCTTCTCACCAACAACCCACGTAAAGTTGCCGGCTTGGAAGGGTTCGGAATCGAGATCGTCGGCACCGTCCCCATTCCTCCTACAAAACATATATGAAGGTTCTTGTTTTAAACTTCGGCAGTTCCACGGCCAAGAGCCAGCTGATCGAGACCAGCCCGGACATGATCGCGTCCAATAGCGACCGGTTGCTGGCCAAGATCACCGTGGACCGCATGGGCACGCCCTACTCCGTCGTGAACGTAGAGGCTCCTGAACGAATTCCGGGCCGCAAGAAGCTGAAAGAGCCCAAACCCATCTACAAGGCCGAACACGCCGTGCAGGCCATCCTGGACGCCTGCATGCAGCATTGGGGCGATGAGATCCAGGGCCCGAACGGCATTGAAGGAGTGGGGCACCGCATTGTGCACGGCGGCGAACGCTTCCGTTCGTCTACGCTGATGACCGAAGACGTGGTGGACGCGATTGAAGACTCCATCGATTTGGCGCCGCTGCACACGCCGCATAATCTCAAGGGTTTCTATGCGGCAAAGTCGTTGCTGCCGAACGCGCAGAACGTGGCAGTGTTTGACACGGCATTTCACAGTTCCATGCCGCCGCACGCGTATCTTTACGGGTTGCCGTATCTTTATTACGAGCGCTTCAAGATCCGCCGCTATGGTTTCCATGGCACGTCGCACCGCTATATTTCCTACCGGTTCGCGCAATTGCACGGCAAGTCGCGCGACGACTATAAGCTAATCACCTGCCATCTGGGCAACGGCTGTTCGGTGTGCGCCATCGACCGGGGCGATTCGGTGGACACATCGATGGGCTTCACTCCATTGGAAGGCCTGCTGATGGGCACGCGGTGCGGCGATGTCGATCCCATGGCAGTGCTGCACATCATCTGGCATGAGCAGATGGATCCGCAGGGTCTGGAATCGATGTTAAACCGTATGAGCGGTCTCTACGGCGTGTCCGGCATCTCCAGCGATATGCGCGTGCTGCTGGAGGAGGAGGCGAAAGGCAGCCAGCGAGCCAAGCTGGCCGTGGACATGTTCTGCTACCGCGTCCGCAAGTACATCGGCGCCTATATCGCCGCGATGGGCGGCTGCGATGCGATTCTGTTCGGCGGCGGCATCGGTGAGAATGCCCCGGCGATCCGGCAACGTATCCTGGAACCGCTGCGAGCCATGGGCATCGACGTGGACTCCACCCGCAACGCAAACGCGATTGGCGTGGACGCCTGCGTATCGACCGATACATCGCGCATACCCGCGTGGGTGATTCCCACGAACGAGGAGTTGCTGATCGCACGGGATACGGTACGCTGTATCGCAGGGATTCCCGCGCCATAAACCATGTTCAACCTGCGCCGTTTTATTGAAGCCCAGGATCCGATCTACGACGAAGTCTGCGCCGAGTTGCGCGCCGGGCACAAGCGCACGCACTGGATGTGGTACGTCTTCCCGCAACTGCGCGGGCTGGGCTTGAGCGAGATGGCGCACTACTACGGCATCGAGTCGCTGGACGAGGCGAAGGCCTATCTGGAGCATCCCCGGCTGGGCGCACGGCTTGTGGAATGCACCGAACTGGTGATGGCCGTGGAAGGCCGGCATATTCGACAGATCTTTGGAACACCGGATGACCTGAAGTTCCGGTCTTCGATGACGTTGTTCGGCCAAGTGCCGGGGGCGAGTGCGGTATTCCAACAGGCGTTGGATAAGTACTTCGCGGGCGAGCCTGACCCGGCCACGCTCACACTTCTGCAATCAGGCCGCTAAATTATTCCGCAAAACCTTGCGCTAACCGCGCATTCCAATTCGATGAACCCCAATGCAATGGCACGATCCATTTGAACGATCCTGGCGAATCCGGCCGCCCGCGCGCTGTTTCGCCAAATCCGGCGGGAACAGGCGCGCCTGGATTTATTCGGCGTTTGGAACGACTTCCTGACAAAATCGGTTTACAATCCTAACCTCGCCAAAGACCAGAGCGTCACTGGCGCGATTGCGGTTCTGCAGCAATACTGGACCAGGGCATTTTTCGATTCTGTGCAGATCTCCTTGGAAGCCGGCGATCAGGTGCAGGTGGCGCTGGACCTCAATAAACTGGCCCGTCTAGGGTTGGGTATCGGACGAGGCCCCGCGGTCCAGGAACTCGAAAAAGCGCTGGCCGAGTTTATCGCAGAAATCGGCCTATAGTCTAGCCTCAACGGGCAGTCGAGTGTGATAGCGTCTCTGGGGAAGGGACGCTATGACCGCACTCCTGCCATTGCTGCTGTTCGCGGGCGAATTGCCCGCCCTTGATTATGGGTTCTTCAAAGACCAGGTTCAGCCGATTCTGCTGAAGAAGCGTGACGGGCATGCGCGCTGCGTTTCCTGTCACACCCATCGCGTGCCGCCGCTGCAGCCGCTATCGCCGGGCGCCTCCACGTGGACAGAAGAGCAATCGAAGAAGAACTTCGCTGCATGGAAGGGATTCGTCGTTCCCGGCCAGCCCTTGAAGAGCAAGATGCTGCTGCATCCGCTGTCTCACCATGCCGGCGGCGATCATTTCCATGCCGGAGGGAAGCACTGGCATTCGCAGGAAGACCCGGAATGGCAGATCCTGGCGGCCTGGGTGAATGGTAAAACGAAGCCAATCGAGAGCGGGGTAAAGGTACTGCAATCGAACGCCGCGGGCGATGACATCCATATCATTGATCCGGCTTCCAACCGCGTGGTTGCGCGAATCGACGGGATCGAAGTCCCCCATGGGCTGGTGCTCTCTCCCGACGGGCGCCGCTTGTATGTGACCAACGAATCGCGGGTGACGTTGGATGTTGTCGATTGCGCCAACCTCCGGGTCGTCGAACGGATTCCGCTGAGTGGAAAGCCGAACAACGTCGATATCTCGCCCGATGGCCGCTACGTGTACGTGGGCATTCGCGAAGCGCCGGGCGCGGTGGACATCATCGACAGTGCGTCGAACCGCAACATCAAGAGCGTGCCCGTGAAGGGCGAGATTCATAACGTCTACGTCACGCCGGACGGAAAGCATGTGGTGGCGGGCTCCATCGCGGCCAGCACCATCAGCGTGATCGACGCGAAGTCGCAGACGCTGGCCTGGACACTGACACTCAGCGCGGGCATCCGGCCCATGGCGTTCACCCGCAACGCCGACGGATCGACCCAAAACATCATCGTGCAGCTTTCCGACTATCACGGCTTCGCACTCGTAGACTTCGCTACCCGCAAGGAGATCCGACGCATTCCATTGCCGGATCCGCCGGGAAAGAAAAAGGAGCTCGAAGGCCTGCAGGGATCACCGTCGCACGGGTTGGCAATCACACCGGACGGCAAGCTGCTGTGGTCGACAAGCAAACACTACGGAGCCATTGCGGCCTACTCGCTGCCCGACTACCGGTTCGTGAAGATGGTGGAAGTTGGATCGCACCCGGACTGGCTGACGATTCCACCCGACGGCAAGCACGTCTACGTCGCCGTCGCCGGCGATGACCAGACAGTGGTGGTGGACAACCGCACATTTGAGGTTGTGAAAAGGATCGGCGTAGGCGCTGTGCCGAAGCGTATCATCAGCGGTGTAATGCGTACCGACTAAGCCAGACATTACTTTCCATTAATGAGGGAACCGGATACAAACGGCGTCCATCTGTAAGGGCGAGGTGACACGATGTTCCGTTCCCAATGGACTCCCAAAGTACTGACAGCAGCGCTGGCGCTTACAATGTTCGGCGTTCCCGACCTGGCTTCCGCGGGTGACCGCTGCGACCGTCGCGGCCGGGGTAATGCCCACGGGCATTTCAAACAGCAACGCTATAACGATGTGCGCTATCGGGACAACTACCGGGGCAACGGCTATCGCGATAGCGGCTACTACAACGGCAACTACCGCGCCAACCCCTACCCCAACAACAATGGTTACCGGTACCAGGAACCGCGTTCGGCTGGCACGTCGGCGGCAATCATCGGCGGTACGGCAGCGGCAGGCGCGGGCGTGGGCGCGGTGCTTGGCGGCTGGAAGGGTGCGGTAATCGGCGGCACGGCCGGAGCGGCTGGCGGTGTGATCTACGATCAGGCCACCCGCAACAACCGCAGGCGCTAAGCTAATCGCCGGACGAGTCCGGGTAACTGGTAAAATCCACTGCATGCCCGGAAAGACCTATGACGTTGTCATCGTCGGCAGCGGTGCCTCCGGTGGCACGCTGAGCGCCCACTTGGCGCGGCAGGGCGTGGATGTTCTCCTCTTGGAAGGCGGTCCGAAAGTCAACACGCGGACCGACTTCAACACCCACGCCATGCCGTTTCAGTTCCCAAATCGCCACATCCCGACCATGAAGCCGGGCAAGGCGGGCTTCGATTCGGAGCGCACGCGCGGCATTGGCGGCAAGAGCCTCACGTGGAATGCCGTGGCATGGCGCTACAGCGCTCGCGACTTCAAGGGCAAGACCTATGAAGGCGCCGGCGAAGACTGGCCTTTCGAATATAAAGACATTGCGCCCTACTACTCGACCGTCGAGAAGGAAGTGGGCGTCTGCGGCAACCGCGACGGGTTGGAAGACCTGCCGGACGGCGAGTTCCTGCCTCCGGTGCCAATGAAGTGCTCCGATGAAATCGTGAAGAAGGGCGCGACAAAGCTGGGCGTGAAGGTGATTCACGTTCGGAAGGCCACGCTGAGCCGGGCCGCGTTCAACCGCCCCGCCTGCCACTTCTGCGGTAACTGCATGGCAGGCTGCGATGTAGTGGCGAAGTACAACTCTGCTGACGTGCATATCGTTCCCGCGCAGCGCACCGGCAAGTTGGAAGTGCGGCACAACGCCATCGCCCGCGAGGTGATCGTCAACAACGAGAACAAGGTCACCGGCGTGCGCTACATCGACCGCGAGACGAAAGCGGAAGGCGAGGTGAGCGCGCGGAGCGTGGTAGTGAGCTGCGCCTGCGTGCAGAGCGTGGCGCTGCTGCTGATGTCAAAGTCGCGGTTGTATCCGAACGGATTGGCGAACTCCAGCGGACACCTGGGCAAGAACTTCATTCCGCACTTCACCGGCGGCGTGCAGTGCTTTTTGGGAGAACTGATCGGCAAGCCGGTGACGAACGACGAAGGCTTTCTGGATCATGCTTACGTGCCGTCGTTCATGCATAACCGCAAACGTGACTATGCACGCAGCTTCGGCATCCAGTTCAACTACCAGAACCGCCGCGCGGTCGGCTGGGCGCGCGACATTGCCGGCTTCGGCCCCAGCTACAAGAAGGCGGTAAAGGACCGTTATCCGGCGTTCCTGACGTTCTCCCCTTATGGCGAGATGCTGCCCAATCCGAAGAGCTTCATCGACCTGGATTGGGAGAAGAAGGACGCCTGGGGCCTGCCTCTGGCACGCCGCAACGTCTTCTGGGGCGACAACGACTGGAAGATCTTCCACGACATGACCGATTGGTCCAGGCGCATCCTGGAGGCTTCTGGCGCAGAGATTCTGGCGGTGAGCGATGAACCGCGCACGAACCATGAACTGGGCGGCTGCCGCATGGGCAAGGATCCAAAGACCAGCGTGTTGAACGAGTGGTGCCAGTCGCACGATGTGAAGAACCTGTTCGTGGTGGATGGCAGCGTGTTTCCGTCGGCCAGCGAGAAGAATCCGACGCATACGATGATGGCACTGGCGGCGCGGACCGCGGTGTATATGGCTGAGCAGTTGAAGAAGGGGGCCCTGTAGCGATGTCGGACCGGCGCGATACGTTGAAGATTATTGGCGCGATTGGGACCACGTGCGCATTCCCATTCAGCGCGGACGAGTTGTACGGACAGCAGGCGCCCGCGCATGATCATGCCTCGGAGACACCGGCCCAGGCTGCGGCGATGCCCGCCAAGCCCGTGTTCTTTACCGACAAGGAGTTCGATACGGTGAAGGCGTTGGCGGACCTGATCATTCCTCCCACCGACACGCCTGGCGCCGTTCAGGCCGGCGTGCCGTTCTACATCGACTATGTGGTGAACAGCAATGAATCGTGGAAGAAGCTCTTCCGCGAGGGGTTGGCGTGGCTGGAGGAGGCCGCGGGCATCTCCAACGGCAAGCGATTCCACATGCTGGATGAAGAAACGCAGATCGGCATTCTCACGCCTCTTGTGAAGTCGGCGGACCGCTGGAAGACGGGCAGCAAAAGCACGCCGGCGCTGGAAGTCCGCTTCATGAAAGCGTTCAAGAGCATGACCGCGGACGGGTATTTCACGTCAAAGGCGGGACTGGTGGACGCGCTGGGATACAAGGGGAACACGGTCTTATCCGAGTTCCCGACCTGTATTCATGAGCATTAATCAAGAATGACCCTATTGGGCTTCATCTGCGCTTTCCGGCTCCGTCAATAGTTCAATCGCGAATTGTCGGCAGGTCTCCCGGCCGTCTGCCCACTCGTCCATAACGTCGTCAAGCACTGGAATCCACGGCTGCCGATTGGTCGCCCGCTCAAATCGCAGGATGTGGTAACTCGCGGTTCCTCAGCGATTTTGGAGGACACAATGAGGCTCTGGAAGCACGAGTCCGATCCGGCATTGACGACCTCCACCATATGGCTGTCGACACCCCAATACGTGAACTGCAGGAGCCTGTGATGATCCAGGTTGTCTGCCATTCGAATCGCAACGTAACGCACGCGGGATCGCTCTTCGGCAGGGCAGTAACGGCGTGGGTCGTCATTCAGCGGCAGATCCTCGACGTCAAATTGAGGTCCCTGCATGTACTCGCTGTGGAAGTACTCTGCATCGGTCAGACGAAGTACTTTCCAGACGATGCCATGAGGGCTCGCAAGGACGCCGTAGCGAAAGTCGATGCGGATTTCCACTGGTGATCCCGATGCCCTCGGCGGGGGGCTCCGACTGCATCTGGAGCCCCGCACGAAGGCTTTCTGCGTGCGTGTGAGGTTACTTCGGCTGCGGCTTCCGCAACTGAATCCCCAAATCCCGTAGCGCCTTATCCGCGGCAGGCGTCGGGCAATCGGCCATCAGGTCGGTACCCTTGGCCGTCTTCGGGAACGGGATCACGTCGCGAATGGTTTTCTCGCCGGCCAGCAGCATGACCAGTCGATCCAGGCCCAACGCGATGCCGCCGTGAGGCGGAGCGCCGTACTCCAGCGCGCTCAGCAGGAAGCCGAACTTCGCCTGCGCTTCTTCCTTCGACAGACCCAGCGCGGAGAACACCTGCGATTGGATGTCCTGGCGGTGGATACGAATGGAGCCCGAACCGAGTTCGATGCCGTTCAACACCACGTCATACGACTTGGCACGGCAGTGCGCGGGATCAGTGGTCAGCTTGTCCAGATCCTCGTCATGCACGGACGTGAACGGGTGGTGCGCAGCCATCCAGCGGCCGTCCTCTTCATCCCATTCAAACATCGGGAAGTCGACCACCCACAGCGGCTTGAACACCTTGCCTTCGAAGGCCTTGTGCTTATCGGCATACTTGGCTGCCAACGCCAGGCGTAGGTGCCCGCACGCCAACAGCACGGTGTACTCCGGCCGATGGCCCTGCTTCTCACCGGCCCAGGTGGCAATCACCAGCAGGTCGCCGTCGCCAGCGCCGGTGCGTTCGCGAACCTTCGCCATCACTTCGGGGAAGTCGCGCTCCAACCGTTTGGAGTCGTCAAACACGCGCAGACCGCGCTCCTGGCCAACAGCCTTGAATTCGTCGCGCTCTTTGCGGCTGGCACCAGCGGCGTTCGGGATCACGATCGCCACCATCGGCAGATCGCCATTCGTCAAACCGGAACCCTCGAACAGGTCCTGCACTTCGCGGAAGGCGGGCAGGCGCATATCGGGCTTATCGCTACCGTACTGGCGCATCGCCTCGTCGTACGTCAGGCGCGGGATGGGCAGCGTGATGGGCGACCCGGCGGCGTCAAAGATCGCCGCCAGCATGCCTTCAATCACGCCGTACACCGTCTCTTGCTGCGGGAAGGACATCTCCAGGTCGATCTGGGTGAATTCCAACTGACGGTCGGCGCGCAGGTCCTCGTCGCGGAAGCAGCGGACAATCTGGAAGTACTTTTCGTAGCCGCTGATCATCAGCAACTGCTTGAAGATTTGCGGCGACTGCGGCAGCGCATAGAACGTACCGGGATTGAGGCGGCTGGGCACCAGGAAGTCACGCGCGCCTTCCGGCGTGGACTTGGTCAGGAACGGCGTCTCGATTTCGAGGAAGCCCTGCGAGTAGAGGTACTGGCGCGTAGCGAAGGAAACCTGGCTGCGCATGATGATGTTGCGCTGCATCTGCGGCCGGCGCAGGTCCAGGTAGCGATACTCCAGGCGCACGTCTTCGGCGATTTCGCCGTACTCGTCCATGGGAAACGGCGGGACCTTGCTCTCGTTGAGGATCCATACCTTCTCCGCGACGATCTCCACCTCACCCGTAGGAATGTTGGGGTTCACCGTCTCCGGCGTGCGGGGCTCCACCTTGCCTTCCACGGCAACCACGAACTCGGAGCGCAGCACTTCGGCTTTGGCGTGCACGCTGGCATCGACGTCTTCGTGGAACACCACCTGGGTGACGCCTTCTCGGTCGCGAAGATGGATGAAGATCACCCCGCCGAGGTCACGGCGGCGATGCACCCATCCCATCACCAGGGCGCGATTGCCCGCGTCAGCCGCGCGCAACTGCCCGCAGTTGTGGGTGCGCTTCAGGTCACCAAGGAAGTCGAGGGGAATCTGACGTTGTTCGTTACTTTCCTGCATACAGTCGCTCCGCGAGTTGTTCGCGGCTGATCGTCTCCTGTTCGCCGCTAGTCATATTCTTCAACGCGTACACGCCGGCGGCCATCTCGGTCTCACCGACAATCAACGTGTAGCGCGCATTCAGCTTGTTGGCCAGTTCCAGGGCGCGCTTCAGCTTGCCCTCAAACGCAATTTCGACGCGCACGTTGTGGCGTCGCAGTTCATGCGCCAAACCGGCGGCATGGCGCAACGGCTCGGCGCCCAGGGGCGCGATGAACACGTCCAGCGCGCCGCCGGAGGCATTCTGGCTGGCCTCTTCGACGCTCATCACCAAGCGGTCCTCACCGATGGAAAAGCCGATGCCCGGCGAATGCACGCGCGAGCCCAGCGATTCGGCCAAGCCATCGTAGCGGCCGCCGCCCAGCACCGAGTTCTGCGCACCGAGCGAGCCGTGCACCACTTCGAAGGTCGTGCGCATGTAATAGTCCAGGCCGCGCACCAGGCGCGGGCGCACTTCATATTGGATGCCGCGATCGTCCAGAAACTGGCGCACCGTGGCGAAGTGCGGCTTGCAGACTTCGCAGAGGTGATCCAGGATCGAAGGCAGCGTCTCAATCACCGGCTGATCCTGCGGCACCTTGCAATCGAGAACGCGCAGGGGATTGGTATCGGCACGGCGCTGGCAATCGCCGCACAGTTGCCCCTTCACATCCTGCAGGCGTTCGCGCAACAGGGCCAGGAAAGCCGGGCGGCAGTTCTTGCAGCCCACGGAGTTGATCACCAGATGGAAGCCGCTGAGCCCGCACTGGCTCAGGATCTCCAGCACCATCTCGATCACTTCGGCATCCACGGCCGGCGATTCCGATCCGATAACCTCCGCGCCGATCTGCGAGAACTGGCGGTAGCGCCCCTTCTGGGGGCGCTCGCGGCGAAACATCGGGCCGATGTAATAAAGCTTCTGCAAGCCCGGGCGCTGGTCCAGACGATGTTCGATGTAAGCCCGGATGACGCTGGCGGTATTCTCCGGACGCAGCGTGAGCGAAGAGCCATCGCGGTCTTCCCACGTGTACATTTCCTTGCTGACGATATCGGTCTCTTCGCCGACGCCGCGGGCAAACAGCGCGGTCTCTTCGAAGATAGGTGTGCGGATCTCGCCATAGTGATACGCGGCGAACACGCGGCGCGCGGTCTCTTCGACGCGATTCCAGACACGGCTGTCGGGCGGAAGGATATCGCGGGTACCCTTAACGGCTTTGATCAAGACGGTTCTTCCCTATACTGCTGGCGCAGTTCGTCGTAGTGTTCGGCGTTCAGGCGGAAGCGTTCGCGCTCTTCGGGCGTCACTTCGCGGCGCACCTTGGCCGGTACGCCCATCGCCAGGCTGAACGGCGGAATCTGCATGCCTTCGGGCACCAGCGCCCCGGCGGCAATCACAGACCCTTGGCCAATCACGGCCCCATTCAACACGATGGCGCCGATGCCGATCAGCACGTCGTTATGCAGGGTGCAGCCGTGCAGCACGACGGAATGGCCGATAGTGACGCGGTCTCCCAACGTGAGCGGAAAACCGTCGTCGGCGTGGAAGACGCTGTTGTCCTGGACGTTGCTGCCTTCGCCAATGCGGATGGGTGCGACGTCGCCACGGAGCGTAGCGTTGGGCCAGACGCTGGAGCGTTCGCCGATGGTGACATCGCCGATGACCTGCGCGCTGGGGTCTATATAACAGGAAGGGGCTATCTTGGGAACAGCGCCCCGAAAGGAGCGTATCATGTGACTACAGGTAGTTTTTGATGATACCACGCCTACTTGGGGCCCTCCTCCTTCTGCTCTCTTCCATCGTTCCCGCAGCCGCGCAGCAGACCTGCACGTTCACCCTGTCCCCATCGTTCGTTAACGCACCAGCGGCGACGGACACGGTGGGGAGTTTCACGGTCACGGCATCCTCCGGGACCTGCGTACGAAACGCCGCGAGTGACAGTCCGTGGCTGACTATCTCCTTTGGAACAACGGGAACCGGCAACGGAACCGTCGGCTACCGCGTGGACGCCAATCGAACAGCATCGGCACGAACTGGACGCATCACCATCGGTTCGGCTCAGTTCACGGTCAATCAGGCTGGGGGCACTTGTACGTTTTCCATGTCGCCGCTATCGGCGCGGGTCGCCAACACTGCCGGCAGTGGGTCTATCACAGTGAACAGCAGTTGCCAGTGGAACGCATTGTCCAACGCCGGTTGGCTCCGGGTAACGCCCACTGCCGGTTCGGGCAACGGGGTGATGCTGCAGTACAACTACGACGCCAACCTGACGACCCAGGAGCGCGCGGCCACCATCACGGTAGGAACCGCCGTCTTCACGTTGACCCAGACGGGTATCGCCTGCAATCTGAGCCTGCTGCCCACCTCGGTAGATGCCCCGGGAGACGGCGGCATCGGCTCCTTCAACATCACCACGCAAGGATGCACATGGCGCGCGACGCCGTCCGCCACCTGGATCACGCTGACCAGCGCCGACAGTGGCACGGGCAATGCCACGGTGAACTACCGCGTTGCGGCAAACACGGCGTCAACATCGCGGCTGGGCAGCATCACGGTAAATGACCAGGTATTCACCATCCGCCAGGCCGCGACGCTGATGCCGGTCATCAGCGGCATCACGAACGCCGCCAGCTATGCCACCGGCAGCGCCGCGCCGGGGGAGGTGGTGGCGATTTTCGGCTCACAACTCGGGCCATTCGAGATTGCCGGTGCGGAACTCACCGCCGATGGCCGCTATTTGAAAACGGAGGTTGCCGGAACGCGAGTGCTGTTCGATGGCGTGGCGGCACCACTGGTATTCGTACGCGCCGATGTACTGAGCGCGATCGTGCCCTATGGAGCATCGGGCAAGATGAGCGTCCCGGTGGTTGTGGAGTACCAGGGCAGGCGCTCGGCGGCGATGGCACTGCGGATCTCCGATACGGCACCGGGCATCTTCACGGCCGATCAATCGGGCAAGGGCCAGGGAGCGATCTTCAACGAGGATCTGACACGAAATGGGGCGTCAAATCCGGCGCGGCGCGGAGGCCAGGTGGTGCTATTCGTGACCGGTGAAGGCCTGCTAACACCTCCGCAGGAGGATGGACAGATCGTCGGCCTGGATCAGCCGCAGGCCTCGGCTTCCGTAACCGTGAGTATTGGCGGGGCCAGTGCTCCTGTGGTGTACAAAGGGGCTATCTTCGGCGTAACCGCAGGCGTATTGCAGATCAACGCGGTGGTACCGCCGGCCGCTCCGACAGGAGCAGCGGTACCGCTGAACGTAGTCATCGGCGGGGTGAGCGCACAGACGGGCGTCACCGTAGCAATCTCCCAATAAACGTGAAATCGGTCACAACCGTGCGAAATTGAGTCGGGCACTTGCGCCTGTTCCATTGAGGACGGAGGCAAGCTATGCCAGGCCAATACAAAGTAACATTCAAAAACTTCACATACCTGGATTTTTCGACCGCGAAGAAGATCAACGTGCCCAAGCCCAAAGGCAATCTGCCGGGCGAGGAGACGTTGGTGCGCGCGGGGATGAGCGCCATTGGTGGACTCTCCAGCAAGGGCGGCATCATGACCAGTATGCTGGGAGTGGCCACGTCGCCGGTGGCCACACTGTCGGTGATGGGCTCCGTTGCGGGCGCCATCATCAAAGCCCCCGCACCGGACTTTACGGTAACGTTCGGTTTGGCGGCGCAGGCTGGGGCAGGCGCGGCGGCTGGCGTTGGCGCCGGTATCTATGCCTGGAACAAGCCACCGATGGGGCAGGTGGGACTCTACGGTTCGGTGTCGCTGGGGTATGTCACCAATGTGGGCGTTTCCATTGGCGACCAGGTCTGCCTGCTGTTCGGCACACCGTCGGCAACGCTCGCCGGCGACAGTATCAGCGTTGCGGTCGAGATGGGAATCGGCATCTTCACAGTCTCCGGCATCATGATTCTGAACGCGCCGCCCGTAACCATGTGGCCGCCGTCGGTATCGCTGCCCGGTTGGACGCCGCAGATCATCGGCGTGGGCTTCGCGCTAACGGCGGGCATCAGCGCGCTGCCGGCGGATATCTCCGTCATGCCGGGGCGCACCTGGATCAAACCGGTGACGCCGTAACGCTATGCGTGGAAGCGGAAGGAATAGAGGTCGGCGTCCTTCAACACGAATCGCAAGCGTACGGGCGTGCCGGCGAGTTTACTGACGTCTGCCGAGTCCTTCCAGGACACAGGCCGCTCTACGGCGTCGCCGAAGATCTCATCGCAGTCGGTCTTCGTGAATCCCGCGATGGGCTGCCCTGCCGCGTTCTGGATCTCCACGCGCACCACACCGGCGGCGGACGTCGCGAAGTTCAAATGCAGGCGGCCACCAGTGAAGCGTAGCGGGCGGGTGACAAGTTCTCCGCCGTTCCAACCGGCGTTCACAGAGACGAAGCCATCCAGGCGCAGGCTGTAACGACGGACCTCGCTGCTGTTACCCGTCCAGTAGCTTTCACTGGCATAGAGGGACAGTTCGTTGGGAGCACCGCTGAACGGGGAGCGCGTCTCAACCAGGTGCCAGCCAATGTACTGATGGCCGTAGTTCCAGGTGCCTTCGCGTTCGGGCCCGGGCCGGAGGAACGCCTCGTTCCAACGATGAAACAGCACGCCGTCACGGCTGGCCATGAGCAGTGCCTCGGTGATCGCGGTGCCATATCGTTGGCTGGCGGCGGAACGCTGCTGACGATGCTCGGGTTCGGGCAGGGCGCGGAGCGAAGACGACCACGGGCGTTCCAGATAGCGCGTCGGAAAGCCGATCAGCAGATGCGGCGCGCGATGATAGGGCTTCACCTGGTTGGTGTACAGCTGCTCCGCCGGTGAATCCACGTAACGCAGATCATCAGGCTCACTCCAATGGAGGAAGTCGGAAGAAGTGCCGGTGCGGATGGCACGCAGGCCGGAGGGTTTCCATGTCTCCCCGGTGGTGACGCCTTCGGTGAAGCCGCGCCAATAGGCGCGATACTGGCGGCGAACCGGATCCCAAAACGCAAGGTTCTGCGAGTCGAAAGCGCCGTTGGTGATCACGGGACCTTCGGCCATCGGCGTCCATCGCAGACCGTCGGCGGACTGCATGGGGATCAGCCCATGGGCTGTCTTCGCGGCCGAGCGGAGGAAGGCTTTGTAGCGGGCGGTGGCAGGTGCGGCGGGATTCTCATCCTTGAAAATCGCCGGATGCGCGGCATCCAGATTGAGCTTGCCCACCGGCCCGCTGGCGATCACGATGTTGTTCGCCTTCGAACCGCGGAAGTCCACCAGGTGTAACTGCGGCTTGGTCCAACGAATGCCATCGCTGCTCTCGGCATAGCAACAGAAGCCGGGATGCGAGTCGCTGCGCATCTTGCCGTTCGAAACATCGATGTGCCAAGCCTTGTAGTACATGCGGTACAGGCCGCCGTCCTGGAACACGCTGTGGTAGCCGCTGCCGGTGCCCTCCCAAGGCGCGTCGTGAACCAGGGCGATCTCGCGCGGTTGGGGATGATGCAAGCGCAGCAGGGCCGACCCGCCAAGCCGGTCAATGAGTTGGCGGTCGACGAACAACTCGCGGCGGTCCGCGATATCCACAGGAGCGCCCGGCGTTTGCGCCAGCGCATGCGATGCAGCCGTTGCCGCGGCAAGGGTCGTAAACTGGCGGCGAGTCATCCTACGATGATAGTCCGGCTCGTGCCGCCGCCACGATTCTGCGCACAGCCCCGGTGTCTACTGGGTTGGTGGTACTGCCTCCCCGCTTGCAGGCCGTCCCGACGATCGCTCCGTCAGCAATGGCTAGCGTCGCCGCGATGGTGTGCTCATCGACGCCGCTGCCCGCCAGCACCGGCGTGCCGTGAGCCGCGGCAACCGCCGTGCGGAGATCCGCCAGCGGCGTCTGCTTGCCCGTGGCGGCTCCGGTCACGATGATGCCATCGGCGCAGCCGCGCCCGATGGTTTCCTCCACCTCTTCGACAAGGTCACGAGGGGCAAGCGGGGCGGAGTACTTCACATTCACGTCGGCCAGGATCCTGACCGCGGCTCCCAGGGTCTGGCGATAGCGAAGCAACTGGTGCGCCGCGCCCTGAATGAGGCCCTGGTCCGTAAGCCGCGCGCCGGTGAACACATTGACGCGCACAAATTCGGCGCCAACGGCGGCCGCAATGGCGATGGCGCTTTCCCCATCGTTGCGCAGGACATTGATCCCCAGCGGCAGATCCACGTTTTGGCGAACTTGGCGCGCGATCACCGTCAGAAAGGCCAGCGTATGCGCGGGAACGCGGTCCGGGTAGAAGGGCACGTCGCCAAAGTTCTCGATGATGAGCGCATCGACACCGCCTTCGGACAGCGTCCGCGCATCCTGCAAAACCCAAGCGAGAATAGCGCCCAGGTTCAGGGAGTTGCGCGGCGAACCGGGCAGCGCCGGGACATGCAGCATGCCGATCACAGGCTTCCGTTCAGCCTGGAAGGCGTTCCACAGGGTTGACACGCTTTCAGTAGAGCACGGCAGCGCTACCATGAAGAACAAATGCGCATTTCCGTGTTTGCTCTTCTCTGTATGGGTTCCGCCTTCGCTGAGGATTTGTACAAGGCCACGCCGTTCACACCCGCGGGCAGTTTCACGGCCGAAGCCGAGGGGCCTGCCGTGGACAAGGCCGGCAACATCTACGCCGTCAGCTACCAGCGCAAGCCGACCATCGGCAAGTTCACTCCCGACGGCAAAGGCACCATCCTGGTGGAGTTCACGCAGGGCTCGCTGGCCAACGGCATTCGCTTTGACCGCAAGGGGCGCATGTTCGTGGCCGATTACAGTAACCACAACATCCTGCTGATGGATTCCAAGACGGGCAAGTTCAAGGTGTTCGCCCATGAGCCCACCATGAACCAGCCGAACGACCTGGCGATGGCACCAAACGGCATGCTGTACGCCAGCGATCCGAACTGGAAGGAAAGCACCGGGCAACTGTGGCGCATCGACACCAAGGGACGCATCAAGAAGATCGCCGCCGATATGGGCACCACCAACGGAATCGAGGTGAGTCCGGATGGGTCGAAGCTCTATGTGAACGAGAGCGTGCAGCGCAACGTGTGGGTGTTCGACATTCTGCCGAACGGCGACATCACGAACAAGCGCAAACTCGCCGACTTCCCGGACTTCGGTTTCGACGGCATGCGCTGCGATGTGAAGGGCAATCTCTACATCACGCGGCACGGCAAGGGCACGGTCGTCGTGCTATCGCCGGAGGGCAAGGTGCTGCGCGAGATCGACGTGCTGGGCAAGATGCCAACCAACCTGACCTTCGGCGGCCCGGATGGGCGCACCGTATATGTCACCGATGCGGACCAGAAACGGATCGTGAGTTTCCGGGCGGAGTTTCCTGGGCGGGAGCCGTAGCGCTTAGTCAGATCCCTGCAGGCCGATCCATTTTCCGCGATAGAAGTAGAAGTAGTGGACTGAGGATGCCTTCTCGACAAAGGCATCGTCAATGCCCTGGTGGTTGATAGGCGGCGGCTTGGGGCCGCCATACGCATTGTAACGTTCGAGGATAAACGCTTTCGTAGCGACGCCGATGGCCCGGGAGAAGCCCATCTTCCCGTTGCCCATGCCCTGCAGAAAGCGGTTGTCTTCCGCGTGGGAGCAAGCACGGCAGGCTTCAGCGGTTCCGCATCCCAGAAGACCAGGATGGACGATAAGCCCTTGACGGAGCACAGCACCGCCCAATCCGTCTGGCCGGGCTTGGCGAACTGGCCCTGGATGACGTTGTGCCGTTTCTTAAGCATCGGCACCTGCGGGATGCGGCAGCCGCGACGGGCCAACTCCCGCGCAACGGGTTCCCGGCAATTGTCGAAATGGTAGGGGGCGTCAAGTAGACGATGGGGGCCTCGGTCAGCGTGACCTGCATTCGCGCCATGCCGGCCAGGAGAACCACGATCGCGATCCACCTCATCGTATGGCTAACGGATTTCCTTCGCCTTTTCACGGATATGCTCCGGAATGCCCCCGCCGCCACCGTGCCAGTTGAACTCTTCGCCATAGCGGAAGCCATGCTTCTGTCCGATGGTTTCGGCGAGTTCCTCCACATAGGCGCGTACCAGTTCCGCAATGGAGCCGCGGTTGAGTTCGGCCAGCAGGCGCGAGGGTTTGCCGGCGGCTTCCAGCCGCTGCTTCACCTGTGAAGCGTACACACGATTCGCCGTCTCCAGCTTCTGCAGTGCCGCAGCCTTCAGGTTGAAGTGCTTCGTGATATCCACAGGCCGGAATTTGGCGGCGTTGTGGCCACCTTCGCCGGGGCGATACGGCCGGTAGGGCGAGTAGTAATACGTCTCCCGCACGCCAACCGGCGCCAGACCCATCTTGGTGAACTCCTCGCCCACGTAGCGTCCGCCGCCGTAGCTGAACTCTTCGGCGGGCCGAGCCGTGAAGAAGTGGTCGTGGTTCGGCTCATAGTGAATCCAAGGGTCGGGGTGGAAGATGATCTGCGGCTTGTAATGCCGCACCATGCCGAAGATCTGGTTGCGGAGTTCGTTCACGCCAGCCTGCGAAAGTTCCCCGCTCTTATGATTGAGCAGGAAGACCTCGCGGATGCCCAGCATGCGCGCGGCTTCTTCGCCCTCGCGGTTGTTGGCCAGACGCGTGTCGGCGGGGCTCAACCCAAGCGATCGCTTTTCATCATTGCCAACCTGCACGACGTTCACCGTGTAGCCCTGTTCGATCAGCGAGGCCAACGTCCCACCGGCCGCCATCAGGTAATCGCCGGGCGTAGACGTGATCACCAGGACACTCTTGGACTGCCCGGGAAGCAGCAGCGGCATCAACAGCAGAAGCAGGTAGCGCATAGGCAGAGAAAACCAAGTGTAACGCGGGAACCGTGCTACGATGTCCCCCAACCGCCATGGCTTTTCTGTTCGCATTTCTTCTGGCCGCGGCCTTCGGTCAAACGCTGCCACAACTACCGTTGCCCCCAGGCAAGGTTGTGCTGGTGCCGCAACCGCACCACGACGACCACACCACCGACTACGGCATGGGAGGCCTGATAGCACGCTTCGTGGACGAAGGCTACGACGTTTACTACGTGCGCGCCTCCAATGACGAAAAGGACGGCGTCGCACTGCCGGCCGAGAACGACAACATCAACCATCGCGAGAGCGTGGCGGCAGCAAAGGTGCTGGGAATGAAGGAGGTCATCAGCCTCAACTGGCGCAACGATTATACGGCGTCCATTCCCTTGAACGAATTGCGGGCTCAACTCATTTTCCTGATTCGCAAACTGCGGCCGGACATCGTGGTGGGCCATAATCCGTGGGAGCACTACCAGAAGAATCCGGATCATCGGAACGTGGGCCGCGCGATGGCGGAAGCCTATTGGATGGCGGGCTTGGCCAACGTGCATCCGGAGCATTTCAAGCTGGACGTGCAGCCGCACCAGGCCGCGTATCTCATCGGCAAGGCGCGGCTGGATTGGGGCCTTGGCCATACCCCGAACGGGGCATTCTCCTTCAACGAAGCGCAGCAGCGGCGCAAGGAGATTGCCTATCAGACGCATCGAAACGTGTACGCGCATCCGGCCTCTGCTCGCGCCCTGAAAGCCACGCTGGCCAAGCAGAATCTGACTGTACCCGAGTTCGCCAACCTGGATGACCAGGCCATCGCCGTACAGATGGAAGAGTGGTTCATGAACTGGCAGTCGCGCAAGATCGGCAAACAGGCGGGCGCGAAGTACGCCGAAGACTACTACTTCATGGACGAATTCGACCATCTGCCCGGCCTGAAAGACTATCTGCAGCGGAACATCCAAAAGCAATGAAGCTGATTGCCGCACTCTTCCTGCAAGTCTGCGCGCTTGCGCAGCAGCCCACGGTCCTGGTGATCACGGCGGATTCCGCTGACTATGTGCTGGCCGCGGGCGGGACCTTGGCCGCCATGGCAGCCAAAGGTTCGGCCATTCACGTCATCCGCGTGTCGAACGAAGAAAAGGAGGCGTGGGACCTGTCGCCGGAAGAGGCAGCGCTGCGCACCAAAACAGAGAGCGAAGCGGCGGCGCGCCTGTTGGGCGTGAAGGAAGTGATCTCGCTAGGCTACCGCGCCGGCGAACTGGCGGACATTCCCTTCACCACCTTGCGCGACAAGTTGATCTTCTACATTCGCCACTACAAGCCGGGCGTGCTGTTCCTGCCCAACCCCTACATCGAATATGAGCGGGTCTTTGATCGGTATCACACCGGGCGCGCCGCCGAGGATGCCTGGAACGCCGCGGCCCTGGAAAATCACCTGCCGCCGTTCACGGCCAGCGGCCTGAAGCCGCATCTGGTTCCGGAGGTGTACTACTTCGGGCAACCGGTGGACCCGCGGCGCCGCGATGCCGAAAGCACGGAGACCTTCGTCCCGCAGCTGAAGCAGATGGACATCGCCGGCACGCTGGCCACCAAGGAGAAGGCGGCCCAGGCACTGAAGACAACCAACGACGCCGTGACGCGGCGATTGAAAGCTCGGCTGGACGCCACCAACCGCCGGCTGCCCGCATTGCAGACCATCAATGACGCCAGCATCAACGCACTGGTTCATGAGAACGTGCAAGGTCTGGCGCGCATAGCCGCGCAGGGTACCGCCTATAAGGCCGCCGAAGAGTTCCGCTATGCCGGGCTGGCCTATCGCATTCCCGCCAAGTACCGGAGGCCGTAAGCCATGCTGTTCCCCCTGCTTCTGACCGCGCTGGCAACGGCGCATGGTGAAACGCATCGTGTGCTGAACGAGGTCAACTATCACACGTTCTCCAAAGAGCATCCCGTCCAGGCGAGGCTGAAGTCCGGGGACCGTGTGATTACGAAGACCGTCGACTCCGCCGGCTTCGACTACGCCGGCGTGCGCCACACCAAGACGCATGGCAATCCGCTGACAGGCCCGTTTTATATCGAAGGCGCCGAACCTGGCGACGCGCTGATCATCCACTTGGAAAAGGTGCGGCTGAATCGTGATACCGGCTATACGGCGTTTCGCGTGGGCGCGGTCCCGGCCGAAGCGCGCGACAAACACGCGCCGCCGCCCTACCAGGAAGGGGCCGTACTGCCGGGTCGCACGGATCTGATTCCCTTTGTGATCGACCGCAAGACTGGCACGGCACGGCCCAAGGAGAAACTGAGCAGCAAGGTGAGCCTGAGTTTTCCGGTATCGCCGATGCTTGGGTGCATCGGCGTCGCGCCCGACACCGCAAAGCCGCCCACCTCAGGGCCGGCGGGCACCTACGGCGGCAATATGGACTATAAGGAAGTGCGCGAAGGCGCCACCGTGATGCTGCCCGTCTCGCTGCCGGGCGCCTACTTCTTCGTCGGCGACGGCCATGCGCTCGAAGGCGATGGGGAGGCTGTCGGCTCCGGAATCGAAACGTCGCTCGATGTGGAGTTCCGCGTGGAGTTGCAAAAGCGCGCCAATCTCACCGGACCGCGACTGGAGAACGCGGAGTATCTGATCAGCGTGGGCGGCCGTACGGCGCAGTCCAATTCGCTCAATGACGCGCTGGCCACAGCCAACGCGGACATGCTCCGCTGGCTGGTCGAAGAGCACGGCCTCGAGCCGGTGGCCGCGCATCTGCTGATCGGCCATCAGGCCAAATACGACGTCGTCACGCTGGCCGGCGTGATCGCGGTCAAGATCCCGAAAAAAGCCCTGCGCTGAAACGCTCACCCCTTGCGCAGATCGGCAACCGATTGCGCAAAGCCTTCAATGCGGTTCCCGTTCAGTTCGATGGCCTTGGCTTCCTTGTGAATCCGGACGCCGGCACGGGCGGCGGGCAGGCGGGTTTCGAGCAGCACGTTGTTGCGCAGCGTAACCTGCTCGGTGACGCCTTCGATCTCCACGGCGGCGCCTGTCTCATTGCCGCTGTCCACTACGCGATTGGCTTCGATGTGATTGCGGCTGGGTGCGAACGTCGGCCCGTGCTCCTGGCGCAGGTAAATGCCGAACTTGCCGCTGCGCAGCACCTCGTTGTTGCGCACAACATTGTCCGTATCATTGTGGCCGATAGAGACACCGAAGCGGCGATTGTCGGCCATGACGTTGCGTTCCACCAGCGCCCACTTCACGCCCCAGCAGAAGAAGAAGCCGATATCGTTGCCTTCGAGCCGGCAGCCGGTCACCACCGTGCGCTGAGAGCCCGAGCCGGGGTGCAGTCCGTAGTTGGCATTGCCGACGCTCTGGCAGTCCTCCACACGGACATCGTGGCAAACCTGGTAGCTGATGCCGTCCCCATTGAAATTGCGGGCCAGAACCTGCTTCATTGCGATCCGGTTGGATTCGCGCAGGAAGATGCAGCCCACGTAGTTGCCGTTGAGGAATTCGTTGTTGGCGCGGTTGCCATCCAGGCAGATGTTCTCAATGGCCGCATCGGCGATGCGCCACCCTTCGAACAGAGAGTGGGTCTTGGACGCCACCGCTTTATGCGCGGTCCAGAAGTTCTCGCTCAGCATCTGATCCAGCTTGAAGCGATTGCCGCTGCGGGCGACCAGTGTGCGGCGGAAGATATCCTCGCCACCGTTGTGCGGGTTGGTGGCACGCAGCACGATGCCATCGCCGACGGCGAAGCCGGACGGATCCTGCAGCGTGATTTCGCGGTCATACCAATCGGAGTTCTCCACCAGATTGGTCTTGCCGCCCGGCTCTTTCAGACACACCGTTTCCGGACCGCTGCCGGCCACGCGCACTCCGGAACGCAGTTGCACGGCGTTGCGGAAGCGATAGGTGCCGGGCAGAAGACGCACGGTTCCACCCCCTAATCCGGCGACATAATCCACGCCGGCTTGCACCACGCGATGGTCGGTCCCGACCAGGTCAGCGCTGCTAGTGCCGACCGTTATCGTGAGGCGTTCGTCCCACTTGGGTTCTACGGGATCCCCGGCGGTGGCGCGCGGGCGGGTGACGGCGGGTGCCTGTGGCTGCTCGCCGGCGGCCAGCAGCAGGGAGGGAGCGGTGAGGAAGAGTCGGCGAAGCATACCTGTTATCGTAATCCGCCGCGAGGCGGAGGACACGGCTCGCTTCCAACCGGCTTAGCGTTAGCGGAAGATGGCGGCGATCGGAGAGTTGTCCGGCAGCAAAGAGGCATCCACGGGGAAAACCTCGCCTCCATGGACGATGGTGGCAAACGCCGCAGCATTCAGCAGGTCTTCCTTGAGCGGACGGCAGCCGTTGCGGCGGCCGAGCAGGCCAAGGTAGTCGTCTTCCACCAGAGCCGACTGATTGAGGAACAGGCGCCAGACACGGCCTTCGTCACTGGCCCGGATAATGCCTTCCAGGGAAGAGGACCAGCGGTCGCCTGGAGCGTATTCCTCCATCTCCACCAAATGGCGAACCGCCTCTTCCCGCCGCTCATTGAAGATGAGTTGGCGGGCGTCTTCCAATAGTTGAGCCGGCGGGAGCGAGTCCAGACTGACCCGCGGGACCAGCGTCACCATGGTGTGGTAGGTGTTTTCCTTGCGATACGCGCGGACCACCGATTCCGGACCGGCCACCACCAGAGGGAGACCGAGTTCGTCCAGAACCACATGCATGGCGCGGTCGGCCATCATGCAGAAGAAGCGCAGGCGCCTTTCCGGGTTGGCCGACCCCATGGAATAGGAGATGGCCCCACAGGGGCTTTTGCCCCTCCCGCAGTGATCGCGTCCGGTAGCGCCGGACTCGGTGTCGTCCGCAAAGGAGAAACCACCGGCAGCGCCGGGCAGATCACTCGGCAGTGGCAGGGGAATGATACCGTCCTGCGAACAACGAATGAGGTGCACACCGCGATTTCCCAGTTCGAGAATGAGAAATTCGCGGGGCTGGCCCAACCATTCGAGTAGAGGACGAGTGAGAAACGTGGAAGCAACGGTGACACGCTCCGGCACCGACGGCGGCACTTCAAACAACGAGAAGGTCTGCCGGTCGAGCAGGAGGGCCAATCCGCGATGAGATTCAGTATCGAGCAGCGGGTCATCACAGAAAGCGAGGGCAGGCGCAACGAGACGGGCAATCTCGTGCGGGTGCCAGGAATCGGCCAGCATGCGGTGAAACACACTATCCACAGCGTGCTTCACACGCATCGCAAGAGGCCGGTTGGCGGACTGCTCGCCGGGCAGAAGCACGGTCACGGCCGGCGGCCGGACTCTCCCCAGGCGCATCAGGTCCGATGGGGCAAGCCGGCGCAGAACGAAATTGCTGGAGGTCATGGCGACTCCATCCAGGACTGCGACTCCCACGGCATTCCGCCTTTCTGTTGTTTTCTAACTTGCACTGACGGCTTGCGTTGAGACTAGTTGACCATTACCGTGCTGGAGGAACGGAGCCATTCGTTATACAGCACCAATCCCACAAGCACCACGAAGTAGATGACCGTTACGGTAGTCAGGGTCTTGCCCCACTTTTCGATGGCCATGACGCGATGGGCAACCGCGTCTTGTTTCCCTACGCTGCCAGCTTCGTCGGCGGTGGCATGGATGTGATAGTCATTGTCG
Organism: Bryobacterales bacterium; assembly: GCA_016789745.1. Lineage (GTDB taxonomy): Bacteria > Acidobacteriota > Terriglobia > Bryobacterales > Bryobacteraceae > CADEFT01. The sequence goes on along the minus strand of JAEUQF010000230.1, from coordinate 56,070 downwards.
CGATCGCACATCAACCGATAGATGGCGAGAGCGGCGGTGGTGAGGACGAGTCCAGCGAAAATAACCAAATGTACTGTGAATTTGCTGAGATCCGGCATGGCGGCATCCTTTCATCGTGGCTGAATGCACGCCTGTGGCCAAAGCTTAACCTACGGTGGATCTATCAGTTAGGAACGAAAACCTGGATCCGCTCCCAACCACCTGGGGCCTTTGCCCCAGTATCACCCCTCACTGGGTGAAACGACACCCAGCCTACTTTCGCACCCGTTTTCCAATACAGTAAAGCGCTTTTTCGGTACGCATGAATATCTGCCCTTCCGAGATGGCAGGCGAACTTAGCGTGTACTCCTCCAAGCGATTCTCGGCCAGCTTCTCAAACTGCCGCCCCGCCCGGATCACCGTTGTCGTGCCCTCTTCATTGGTGATATACACCTTGCCGTCCGCCAATACCGGCGACGAACTGTAGATGGCCGGAGCAATCCGCTGCGAGCCCCACACTTCCTGCCCCGTCTTTGCGTCGATACAGAAGAGGATGCCGCGATCGTTCGCGATATAGACAAGCTGGCCGTCACTGACCGGGGTGGGCACGTCCGGCCCGTTCTGGTACTCCCACAATTTGGCGGACTGTGAAACGTCCCCCTTACCACCGGGCTTGAGCGCAACGAAAGGCTTCACCCGGGAACTGGCGTAGATGATGCCGTCCTTATATAAGGGCGAGGCGATGATGCGGTTCATCGCGTAGTTGGTGGGGTTCAGGACGTCGGCGCGCCAGAGTTCGGCCAGTGTGTTCACGTCGTGCCCGGTAACGATATCGCCGCCGCTCAGGATGAGTTCCATGCGGTTGCCGGCCTTGGCCAGCGTGGGCGTGATGTAGGAGTCCGGCGATTCCACCTGGGCCTTGGTGGGACGCTCCTGGCGGGCAAGCGTTTTGCCCGTCTTGCCGTCGATGCGCAGAACATAGGACGGATCGTCGGTCTTCATCCCGTGCAGCACGGGGACGTAAAGAGAGCCGCCATGAAGCAGCGCACTCGATCCGTAGCCCCAGTTCAACCCAAACTTGCCATAGTCCTTCTGGATATCCCGTGACCAGAGTTCCTTGCCCTGGAAGTCGAAGGCCTTCAGAATTCCGGTACCGGACAGGACCCAAATGGTGGTGCCATCGGTCACCGGCGAAGGCGACGACATGTTCTGCTTATTAATCTTATAGTTACCCCCGCTAACCGGCTTCTTCCAGAGGATGGACCCGTTCTCCCGATTGAGCGACCACAGTTCCAGGTTGTCCCCATCGGCAACGTTCAGGAAAATGCGCTCACCCCAGATGATAGGGGTGGACCCGCTGCGGCTGGGCATTGGAATCTGCCAGGTGATGTTCTCGGTCTTGGACCACGTTACAGGCAGGTTCTTCTCGGTGCTGGAGCCGTCCAGCGAGGGACCGCGCCACTGCGGCCAGTTCTCCGCCACAGCCATCAGGGAAAGGCACAGAAACAGAAGGACGAAGCGCATAGCAGTTATGGTATCCCAGCCTTGGCGGGCGCGGAGCAGCAGGGGTGTGGTATTCCAGTAAGGATCTCTCATGAAACTGATCAGCTTCTGGCATAACGGGACGCGGCACGCCGGTGTGCTACGCGCGGACGAGGTAGTCCCGGTGGGCGCCATCAACGCAAAGCGGGACACCACCTACCCTGACGATGTTCTGGCGCTCATCCAGGCGGAGGTGAAAAGCCTCCCCGTCGATGGCGTCGCCGGGATCCCGGTGGGTGATATCACCCCAGCGTTGCCCTATGACGTGCCGCCGAAGATCTGGTGTATCGGCCTGAACTACCTTTCCCACGCCGAAGACATCAACGCCGTGCAACCGGAGGAGCCCGGCAGTTTCATGAAGCCCGCCTCCTGCCTGTTCCCCCCAGGCGGCGATATTGTGCTGCCGCCGCACGAGGTATCGGATGACGTGGATGCCGAAGGCGAACTGGGCGTGGTGATTGGCCGCAAATGCCGGTTCGTGCCTGCCGAGCACGTGAAGGATGTCATCTACGGCTACACGGTAACGTTGGATCTGACCGCGCTGGACGTGCTGCGCAAAAACCCGCGCTACCTGACCCGATCCAAGAGCATCGACACGTTCTTCAGCTTTGGACCGGTAATCGTGACGGCCGATGAGATCGCGGATGTGGACAGCCTTGAAGTGATCACGGAGCACAACGGCGGCATCTGTTCGCGGGACTTCGTGAATCACATGCGCACGCGGCCGTACGAACTGGTGCGGTTTCACAGCGACTTCTTCACCCTGTATCCCGGCGACCTGATTTCAACAGGCTGTCCGAAAGGCGCGCGCATCAAGCCTGGCGATGTGGTGGGCGGACGCATCGAAGGCGTCGGGCACATCACGGCGCGGGTGATGCAAGGCCAGCGAACCGTCCTCTATTAGCGCCAGGCCTCCGGCAATTCGAAGAATCGTTGGCCCCTGCGAGGCAGCAAAACCGCACTTGTAGATAGGATTCCTATGTACAAGTTGCTTCTGTCCCTCGTGCTGGCGTATCCGGTCGCCGGACAAACGCCCACGCTGTTGAAAGACATCGAAACCGGCAACCGGGATAGCGCGCCCGCGCTGCTCACCGCCATCGGCTCACAGGCGTTCTTCACCGCCAATGACGGCTTTGCGGGTATCGAACTTTGGAAAAGCGATGGCACCGCGGCGGGAACGACCCTGGTGAAGGACATTCTTCCCGGACCAGCGCACTCCGGCGTCAGCAATCTGACCAATGTGAACGGGACACTGTTCTTCAGCACCACGGCGCCTGGGGAAGGCGCGGAGTTGTGGAAAAGCGACGGAACACCCGCGGGCACGGTTCTGGTGAAAGACATCTACCCCGGACCATTCAGCTCTTCGCCCCGGAACCTGACCAGTTTCAACGGCATCCTGCTGTTCTGGGCGGACGACGGCGTCAACGGCGTGGAACTCTGGCGCAGCGACGGCACTTTGGCGGGTACGTATCTGGTAAAGGACCTGAGCCCCATCAGCGGGATGCCGCCGGAGAAGATCGCGGTGGTGGGCAGCACGCTCTATTTCACCAGTTCGACGTTGCTATTCCGCAGCGACGGCACAACAGCGGGCACGTACCTGGCGATGAATCTGAGCACGCTGGGCGCGGGACCCATGTTGGGCAATCTGGTCAATCTGGGCGGGGCGCTCTACTTCACCATCTACGGTACACCGGCGACCACGGGTGCGTTGTACCAGTCAGACGGGACCCCCGCCGGCACCACCCTCGTCAAGTCATTCTCCTCGACTTCCGGTCAGCCGCTTTTCGGTCCCTTCACGATGGTGGCGGGGCCGCGGATCTACTTCTGGGGCCGCGACGATGCAAATGGCATCGAACTCTGGTCCAGTGACGGAACCACCGCCGGTACGGGCATCACCAAGGACATCACACCGGGCACGGGGAACACGGCGACGTTCCAACATACAGCCTTCAACAACCAATTGTTCTTCGTCGCCTGCACGGCGGCCGAAGGCTGTGAGATGTGGAAGACCGATGGCTCGGCGGCCGGAACCATGCTGGTGAAAGAGACGGTGGTGGGCAGTGCGGGGCTGAACCCGTCGGCCATCTTTGTCGCAGCCACCAACAGCGCGCTGTTCTTCACGATGGCCGGGGGTGAACTGTGGCGGACGGACGGCACCGCCGGCGGAACGTTCGAGGTGAAGGACATCCGCCCGGGCCCGTTGAGCAGCACGCCGGCCAACCTGGCGAATATCAACGGAGCGCTCTTCTTCCAGGCCAATGACGGCGTCGTAGGAGCTGAACTCTGGAAAAGCGACGGCAGCGCGGCGGGAACCGTGCTGGTGAAGAACATCTTCCACGCCAGCGGCAACAGCTTTCCACGGGCGTTCACGAAGGTGGGCGCGATGACCTACTTCGCGGCGACAGACAGCGTCAACGGCGAAGAACTCTGGAAGACCGACGGCACCCCGGCAGGCACCTCCCTGGTGGCGGATATCCGCCCGGGAACCGCCGGAAGCCAGATCCGCAACATGGTGGACTTCAATGGAACGCTTCATTTCCTGGCGGTGAACAGCACCGGCAATACCCATTTGTATCGCTCTGACGGCACCGCGTTGGGCACCGTGGCCATCACGCAGGTTTACACGGGCTTCGGCACCAGCAACGGGTGGTTGGCGGTATGGAACAACAAGCTATACTTCCAGGGAGAATCGCCGGGAACGGGCCGCGAGTTGATGGTCAGCGATGGGACCGCAGCCGGAACCAGCCTGGTGGCCGATATCTACCCGGGATTGGATACAAGCGAGGTCTCGTTCCTCACTGTCTTCAACAACGCCCTCTACTTCCGAGCAGCTTCCGCGTTTCAGGACTTCGAGCTTTGGAAGAGCGATGGGACGGCGGCGGGCACAACCAGACTGCTGGACATCAATTCGAATCAGCCGGGCGGCAATCCGCGCCATCTGACTACGTTCAACGGCAGCCTGTATTTCGTCGCCACCGATGCCGTCAGCGGCGAAGAACTGTGGAAGAGCGACGGCACCGCCGCCGGTACGGTGCTGGTAAAGGACATCAACCCTGGTGCCGCGGGTAGCGATATCCAGCCTGCCGACTTCGTCAGCCAAAAGATCTTCACCAGCGGAGGGCTGTTGTACTTCCGTGCTCTCACCGCCGCGGAAGGCGGTGAACTCTGGCGTAGCGACGGCACCGCCGCCGGGACGTTCCTGTTGAAGGATATTGCAGCCGGCAATGCCAGCGCGGCGCCAAGCGCGATGGCCGCGGCGGGGCCAACTGTCTACTTCAACGCCAGAGTCAGCGGCAATGTCAATCCGCAGGTTCACGAACTGTGGAAGACCGACGGTACCGTGGCGGGAACCGTATCGGTGGCGTCCATTGGCGCGAGCCAGATCAGCGATCTCCAGAGCGCGGGCACCGACATCTACTTTGTGGCGGCAACACCCGTCTACGGACGCGAGTTATGGAAGAGCGATGGCACGCAAGGCGGGACAACCCGCCTCTCCGACATCGGCCCGGGTGACTACGGCAACAACTCGCATTTGTCGTCGGTGACGAAGATCGGCAATACCCTCTACTTCGCCGCCGACGATATCACGAACGGGATTGAACCTTGGATGATGCCGCTGGCGGTGGCGCCGCCGGGCATCACGATCACGTTTACCTCGACGCCGTTAGGACGCACGGTGCTGGTGGATGGGTTGAGCTATACAACGCCGGCAAGCTTCAGTTGGCAACCCTTGGAGACCCATACGGTAGAGGCGCCCGACATCGTCACCTATAGCGGTACGCCAACCTACCGGCACCGGTTCTCGCACTGGGACCACGGCGGTGCGCGGGTGCAAGCTATCACGGCTCCGAACACGCCGACTTCGTATCACGCCCGTTATAACGGAGAGTATCTGGTAACGATGAACGTCTCGCCTCCGGGTGCCGGCACGGTGTCACCAGGATCAGGCTGGTATGTCGAGAATCAACTGCTGTCCCTGACACCTACAGCCAATGCCGGCTTTGCCTTCCAATCGTTCTCTGGCGCGGCGAGCGGGACAAGCATCCCGACGTCGTACACCGTGGGCTCCAGCAACGTCATCACCGCGAACTTCACGGCTGTCAGTCCGCAATTTACCGTGCAGGTGATCGGCAAGAGCGGCACGCAGATCAGCACCCACCGCACCTGGACCGTCCGCGCCAACAACACTGGCACCGCCATGGCTGCGGGCACGCAAGCAGAGGTGTCGATCGCGCAAGTGGGGGGCCCGGCGTGCTCGCCCGCCGTTAGCCTGGTGAACCCGCCGCTGTACACGCTGGGCAACATCGCGGCCGGCACGAATACGACGTTCGGGGTGAGCCTGAATACGTCGGGGTGTTTCACGACGTCGCGCTTTACCTTAAGCGTGCGCTTCACCGCAGGCACCTACCAGTCGAACTGGCTCGCCATCGCCAATCAGGCACCTTAGTTCTCTTGGAGCGATTGACTATGCGTTTCCTCTCTCTCTTCCTCGTGCTAGCCGCGACTCTGCCCGCGGCGTCCATCGCGCTGTCGCCGGCAGCGCTATCCGGTCCGGCCGGCCAAACCGTTGGCTGGGGCTACACGATGCAGGGCGATCCCCTGTATCACATGGTGATCACCAGCGTGCAGTCGGACTTCCCCGATTTCCCGGGCGGGCTCGGGGGTGATGCGCCGGCCGTTACCGACATTGCCAGCGGCTACTTCCTTGCCAACTCCCTTGCCATCGCGCCGGGCGGCGATTTCACGCAGGCCTTCGGCCCCGGTACGGGCCTGGCCAGCTACCTGATCCGCCCCGATGCGCCGGACTTCGCGCAGGAGTTCGGCAACCTCTACATCTACTACGACCTCTACGATGGCGATCCAAACAATGGCGGGTCCCAGGTATTTCCGCTCGATGACCCGTTGTTCGTAACGGCGGCGGCGCAGGTGGACGTGGAACCAGTTCCGGAGCCATCCACCTGGCTCCTATGCGGCGTTGCGCTGGCAATGTCGTCGAGGCGGCATGCCAGCCGGAGGCAAGCCCCTTAACACGGCATAAGCAGCTAACGAGATATGCTTGTATACCATGGTGGATCCTGGTGGGGACGTTACGTTCTTACTAAAGCAGTGGACGAGAGGAGATGAATCCGCGCTATCGTCCCTTGCCGGCCAGGTACACCGCGAATTGCGCACGATTGCCGACGCCTATCTGCGCCGCGAGCGTGGCGGACACACACTACAGCCCACGGCGTTAGTGAATGAAGCCTGGATCCGGTTGGTCCAGGAGGATGGCTTGGAGTTCGACAACCGCCGGCGCTTTTTTGCACTGGCTGCCCAGATGATGCGGCAGATCCTGGTGGATCATGCGCGGGCGGCGCGATCCGCCAAACGCGGCGGCGGTGCCCCGGAGTTGGCATTCGCTGAGTGGGGACCAGCAGGAGCCTCCGCGTCAAGCCCGGAGACCTTCCTGATTCTGGATGAAGCCCTGAACCAATTGGCGGCTCGGCATCCCAGACATGCCCGCGTGCTGGAACTGCGCTACTTTGGCGGGCTGAGCCTGGAGGATGTGGCGGCGCTGCTGGACATCTCGATCGCCACCGTGAGCCGCGACCAAAAGCTGGGCGAGGCACTGCTGAGTCAAATCATGTCGGAACCTGCGCCTACCATGAAAAAGACGGACCCCGAATCCGCTCGTTAAGAGCGACATCATGGATCAGACAACGGGACCCGGTACGGCCGCAAACGACAACTGGCGGCGACTGGAAGAGATCTTCACCGCGGCGGTGGAACTTAGCGGCCAGACCAGAACCGATTTGGTAATCCGGGAAACGGCCGATAACCCCGCACTGCGCCAACAACTGCTGGACCTGCTGCAGCATGCCGACGGCGCCGAGGAGCGAATCTCCGCCGCAATCGAGGCGGCCGCGCAAGCCGTGCCGGAAGCCAATTGGACGGGGCGCCGCTTCGGCCCATATCGTGTGCTGCGGGAGGTCGGGCGGGGCGGCATGGGCATCGTCTTCGAAGCCATCCGCGACGACGCCGAGTACAGCAAGCGCGTGGCGCTGAAAGTGGCCGGAGCACTCCGCCATCGTGACGCGTTACGCGAACGATTCCTGCAGGAGCGGCAGATCCTGGCCGAACTGGAACATCCACGGATCGCGCGGTTCCTAGACGGCGGCACCGAGCAGGGCCTGCCGTACTTCGCCATGGAGTTCGTGGAAGGCCTGCCCGTTACCCAGTACTCCCGGGAGCGCAACCTGACTGTCGCCGGCCGCGTGAAGCTGTTTCGCGAGATCTGCGAGGCAATCGAGTACGCGCACGGGCGGCTGATCGTGCATCGCGATCTGAAGCCGGGAAACATTCTGGTGACCGCCGACGGACGGCCCAAGGTGCTCGACTTCGGCATCGCCAAGCTCATGGACTCCGCCGCAACAGGGTCGCAGACAACAGGCATCGCCCTGTGGACGCCAGACTATGCGAGCCCGGAGCAGCTGCGCGGGCAGACCATCACCACACGGAGCGACGTCTACGCACTTGGGCTGATTCTGTATGAAATGCTGAGCGGCAAGCCCGCACAGGTAGCCGACACCTCGTCGCCGCTGGCACTGGACCGCTCGGTTTGCGAGACGGATGCGCGTCCGCCCAGCGAAGTGGCCGAAGAGCCCACGGCATCGCTGCTGAAAGGCGACCTGGACTGCATGATCGCCAAAGCGATCGAGAAGGAGCCGGAGCGCCGCTATGCCTCCGTCAGCGCGCTCAGTGACGACCTGCGGCGCTACCTTGCCGGAGAGCCGGTATCGGCGCAGCCGGCTACACGGGGCTACCGGCTGTCGAAGTACGTGAAGCGGAACCGTATCGCCATTGCCGCCGGGCTCGCCATCGGGCTCAGCGTAGCGGGCGGTACGGTGATGTCGCTTGTGCAGGCGCGACGGGCCGAACGGCGTTTCCAGCAGGTGCGGCAACTGGCGAACACCTTTCTGTTCGACTTCCACGACCGCATCCAGAACTTGCAGGGCGCAACCGAGGCCCGTCAGTACGTCCTGTCGACGGCCATGCAATACCTGGATTCGCTCGCCCGCGAGTCCGGCGGGGATGCCAGATTGCAGTTGGAACTGGCAACGGCATACGCGCGGCTGGGATCGGTGCAAGGACAGCTTGGCGTGGCCAGCCTGGGGCAGTGGAAGGAAGCACTGGTGAGCTACGGCAAAGCTGTTCAACTGGCGCAACAGCCACTAGACGTCAACCCTGGGGATGCGGCCGCATTACGGCTGTTGGCCAGGAGCCTTGGGGAGCGCGCCGAAATTGAAGGGAATGTGGCGAGGGATCAAACGTCCAGCGCGGCGAGCTTGCAACAGGCGGTGCAGTACTCCCAGCGTTTGTTGAACAGGCAAACGAAGGTGGAACCCGGTGACGAGCAACACCATCTTGTATTGCTGAGACGCCAGGCGGACCGGATGGTGGGTAGCGATCCAAAGGCAGCGGTGGCCATTTATCGCGAGGCTCTGGCGCGTGGGGAGGCCTTGCTGCGGGCCGGAGGTGGAATCGACGACAGGCGCCAGTTGGCGACGACTTGCGCACGCATCCATAGGGCCCTGCATAGCCTCGGCGATCCACGCGGCGGACTGGCGATGCTCGAAAAGGGGTTGGCTCTTCTGGAGCCGCTTCTCGATCAGAACGGGCGGAACCCGGCCCTCCGGCCAGTGCTGAGTGCGCTCTTGATTCAGATGGGTGGCGTGCTGGGAGATCCACAGTCGTTTCATTTGAACGAGCCCGCCAAGGCGCTCGCCGCGCTGGAACGGGCCCGCAAGATGGAAGCCGATGCGGCTGCGGCAGATCCCAAGAACGTGCATGCGAGGGAGAATCTGGCTCTGGCGTTGCAGCGGATGGCCTGCGTCCGCCTGCGCGTGGACCCGCGGGCAGCGATCACAACAGCGCGCGAAGCTGTCGCGTTGTCTCGGCAACTGCATGACATGGATCCGGGCAATCTGCGGCATGCGCAGATTCATGGCAGCGCCCGAACCAGCTTGGCGTGGGCGTACCTGGCAGCGGGCGAAGCAGCCAACGCCGTCGCCCAGTACACCCAGGAGCCCGTGCCGGCGAAGGAAGCGCTGGCGCGCTATGGCAACGACCTGGCAAGCTTCGAGGTGGCGCTGCATGCGCACTGGGTGCTGGGAATGGCCCATACCGGGACGCGGCAATGGGAGCAGGCCAACCGGCATCTTGGCGAAGCCTGGCAGATGGCGGATGCACTCGTCAAGCGGCTGCCAGAGGATCTGTATTTTCTCAGGGACTTCGCCGATGTGGAAGAAGCGGAGGGTGACCTAGCGGCGGCGCGTGGGGATCGCGGCGGGGCAGTGGGACACTGGCGAACGGCTGTGAGGATTTGGGAACGGTGGAGCCGGCTGGCGGCCGCGCCAAGCGTATTTCCAGATCTGCCGAAAGCGCGTCTGCGAAAAAAACTCGGAAACTGAGTGGAGGGTGAAAAAACGAAGCGCTTTCTCCGCTTGCTCTGTGTCCGTGATCGCCAGGAGCAAAGGAGCAACGACGATGGGCCCGATCAGCCAACAGATTAGCAAGATACAGATCATGAAGCCTGGGCAGCAAATGACTGCCGAACCGCAATCCGGGGGCGGCGGGATGGCTACCGCCGGACAGGTTGCCGCGCTGCAGGCCAAGCTTGCGGAGCACGAGTCGCGGATTCGTAACCTGGAAGGGATGCTGGGCCACTTGGTGTCGACAGTGTCCGCACTACAGGCACAGGTGTGGTCGCAGCGGACGGGGATTTGAAAGCCAAACAACCGCGAAAATCAGGCGGGTGCGTCACCCGGCAACTGGGTGATGCACTCGCGGATCTGGGCAGCTGCGCAGCGGACCGATTCCAGCGTATGGGCTTCACAGGCTTGGATGTAAGGCTCGGCGGTCACCAGGTCCACTTCCTCTTTGTAGACCAGTTGACCGAGCAGACTGGCGCCCCAGTTCGCGCTACCCGTATCGGCATCGGAACGAAGCAGAATCAGAACGCTGCGCGCGACTTCGTACCCTGGTCGACACATCCAGGTGGCACTGGACGGCATCCTTTATCTTTTCGGGACCGAGGATGATCGCGAGCGCGCGGCGGGCGACACTATCGCCGCCGCTCTCACCATACTCCTGCAGTGTTCCTAGTCTGGAGGCGAGTGCTTCCCACTCGATCGCCATGACCGGCGTCCACTACACCATCTCGCCACGCACCAGATCGTCCAGGCTCTCCCGCTGCCGCACGACGCGCCATCCGTTCCCCGCCACCATGATCTCCGCCGCCCGCGGCCGCGAGTTATAGTTCGAAGCCTGCACAAAACCGTAGGCGCCTGCGGTATGCACCGCCACCAGGTCGCCCGGCAGCACGTTCGCCATCTCGCGATCCTTGGCCAGGAAGTCGCCTGATTCGCATACTGGCCCCACGACATCGGCCTTCACCGTCCCGCGCCGGTCATCCTTCTTCAACGGCACAATCTCGTGGTGAGCACTATACAGAGAGGGCCGGATCAGGTCATTCATCGCCGCATCGAGAATGATGAATTCCTTGGTGCCGTTCTTCTTCCGATACAGAACTCGGCTGAGCAGTACCCCGGCTTCGGCCACCAGGCTGCGCCCCGGTTCCACCAGCAGCGTCAATGCGGTACCGCGCACCTTGTTCACGATCCGCGTGATGTAGTCCGGAATCGACGGCGCGGTGTCGGTTTCGCGATAAGGCACACCGAGGCCGCCGCCCAAATCCAGATGCTGGATCGCGATACCCTTGCCGCGCAGTCGCTCCACCAGTTCCAACATGCGGTCCACGGCGGCAATGAGCGGCTCGGGATTCAGCAATTGCGACCCGATGTGGCAGCTAACCCCTTCCAGTTCGAGATTCGTGTGCCAGCGCGCCCGTCCGTACACCCCCTCCACTTCGCTGTAAGAGATGCCAAACTTATGCTCCTTCAAGCCAGTGGAGATATATGGGTGCGTGGAAGCATCCACGTCTGGATTCACACGCAACGCAACCCGCGCCTTGATGCCTGCCCGCGCCGCCAGCGCGTCGATCAGGGATAGTTCCGCCTCGCTCTCACAGTTGAAGCTGTAGATGCCCTTCTCCAGCGCGAACTCCACCTCATCGGCGGTCTTGCCAACGCCGGAAAACACCACCGAATCGGCCTTCCCGCCCGCACGCAGCACGCGATGCAGTTCGCCGGCCGAGACGATATCGAAACCCGCCCCGGCGCGAGCCAGCAGGCTCAGCACCGCCAGGTTGCTATTGGCTTTCACGGCGTAGCAGACCTTATGCGGCAGGTCGCCAAATGCGCGGTCATAGGCGCGGTAGCGGCCCAGAATCGCGTTCGAGGAATAGACGTAACACGGCGTGCCAGCGCGGCGGGCGATGCTGTCCAGCGCCACCTCCTCCACGTACAGCACGTTATCCCGATAGGTGAAAGGTGTTTCCATTTTCCTTGTACTTACAAAACTCTCATCACCAGAATGCTCTGGTCGTCGGTGATCGGCGCGCCCGCGGCCCAGCCATTCAACTCGTCGAAGAAGTTGCCGACGATCTCGTTCACCGGATTGTGGCGAACTTTGGCCAACAGCTTCTCGATGCGTTTCACGCCGTAATCAGCCGCCTCTTCATCCTCTTCTTCGGTATGGCGAAGTTGATCGGCCACGCCGTCCGAGTGCAGCAGGATCAGGTCACCGGGCTCAGCCTGAAAGACGACTTCGTCATAAGCACGGCCATCCAAAAGGCCCAGCGGGATGCCGGCCACATCGATGGAGAAGACCTTGTCCCCGCGGCACACCATCGGCGGCGTATTGCCGGCGTTGGTCATATGGAAGCGCCGCGACGGCGCGTCCCATAGCATCAGCAGCATAGTGACGTACTTCGTCTCCACTCGGCGCTCCAGCAGCGTCTCATTCAAATGCGCCATCAGATCGGCGGGCTTCTGGCAGACGCCGGCCAGCGAACGCAGCAATCCGCTCACCAGCGCACCGTATAAGGCTGCCGCCGCGCTTTTGCCGCTGGAATCGCCAAAGCACACCAGTGAGCCGCACTTGTCGCAATCGAAGAAATCGTAGATGTCGCCGCTGATCTCGCGAGCAGGGCGCGCCCCCAGCGCAATTTCCAATCCGGCGATCGGCGGGGCGACGCGCGGCAGCAGAATCTTCTGCAGCTTTCGCGCGGCGCGCAGATCCTGGTCAAAACGCTGTTCGCGCTGCGCCAGCTCTTCGTATAGCCGGGCGTTCTCGATCGCGGTGGCCACATGCGGAGCCAGCAGCGTGAGAATGCGCACGTGGTCATCGGTGAAGAATCCGAGATGGTCGCTTTCCAAATCCAGCACACCAATGGGTTTACCGTGGCGAATCAGCGGCACAGCCACCTCGCTACGGATATCCTCATGCGAGGCGATGTAGCGCGGGTCCGCCGCGGTATCGTTCACCTTCACCGGGCGGCCGGATTGGATCGCGGCACCGGTAAGACCGGAGTGCATCGGAATATTGTCAATCTCCACGCGCTTGTCGTACCGAATGCTGAAGCGGTGGCGCAGCAACTTCTTCTCCTCGTCCACTAACAGCACGCTGATCGCGTCGTAGTTGATCAGCCGGCGCAGGCGGTCGGCGATCTTCTTCAGCAGTTCGTCCACCGCCAGAATGGAGGACAGTTCCACGGAGATCTTCTTCAGCGTGCGCAGCATGCGCATCTGGCGCTGCACGCGCCGGTACAGGCGTGCGTTCTGGATGAACGCCGCAATCCGCGAAGCCAGAAGCACCATCAACGCCCGATCATCAGCGGAGAACGCATTCAGCTCAATCGACTGCAGGTCGATGACGCCTACCAGTTTGCGCCCGATCACCATCGGGATGGCCATCTCGCTACGCACAGCGTCCATGGTCATCAGGTAGCGCGGGTCACCCAGGACGTCGTTGACCACTACCGGCTGGCGCGACTCGGCGGCGATGCCCGTGAGTCCCTCGCCCAGCGAGATCACCATGTTCCTCACGAGTTCCTCGCGATGGCCGACAGCGTGACGAATGCGCAGTTGGCGCTTCTTTTCGCTGAACAGCAGGATGGCGAACAACTGCGATGGCACCACCTGCTGGATGACGGAGGTAACACTCTCCAGCAGGTCGTCCAGATCGATAGTCTCCGACATCAGGCCCGCGACTTCCAGTAGATAGTCCAGCAGGTCGGCCCGCTCCTTGAAGCGAACTTGGCCACGAGTAGGACCGGTCATGGGTTTACGGCTCATGGGGCTGAAGCGAAGCCGCTAGGCGCGGGCCTCGGCAAGAATGGCAACACTGGCGGACGCACCAATGCGGCTGGCACCGGCGTTAACCATTGCGTGGAAATCGGCAAGCGTGCGAATGCCGCCGCTGGCTTTGACACCCATCCCGAGCCCGACCACCGCCCGCATAAGCGCAATGTCGGCGGCCGTGGCGCCGGATTTGGCAAATCCGGTGGATGTCTTCACGAAATCGGCAGCGGCATCGCGCGAAAGCTCGCAGGCGACGCGCTTCTCCTCATCGGTCAGCAGTGCGGTCTCCAAAATCACCTTCAGGATCGCGCCCTGCTCATGGCAGGCCTTCGCCAACGAAGCGATGTCCAGGCGAACCGCGGCGTGATCGCCATCCTTCAACTGCCCCACCGACAACACCATGTCGACTTCCGTTGCGCCATCACGAATCGCACGTTCGGCTTCGAAAACCTTGGCGGCGGTGGTAGATGCGCCCAGGGGAAAGCCGGCGACCGTGCAGGTAGCCACCTTCGTTCCCGCAAGCTCGGCGGCCGCCAGCGACACCCAAACCGGGTTCACGCACACGGCGGCGAAACCGTTCTCCCGGGCCTCCTGGCAGAGCCGCAGAATGTCGGTTTTCCGGGCGTCCGGGCGGAGCGCCGTGTGATCGAAATATCGCGCGATTTCAAAGGTTTCCAATGGAGAGTATCGTAACATAGGACCACATTGCGGCCCCGCGATAAAATAGGAGCGTTCCCAGGCGGACAGCCCCATCCAAACCGCTTCCGCTTTCGTATCTGCTCTTGACATGACGCTGCGACCTCTAGCTCTACTGGTGCTGACCGTAACCGCCCTGCTCGCGCACCCCATGGGGAACTTCTCCATTAGTCACTACGCGAAACTGGTGGCCCATCCGGACCGTGTGGAGATCGTGTACGCGCTCGATCTGGCCGAGATTCCCACCTTCGAACTGCTGCGCGACTGGAATCTGGATCGCACCAGCCCGAAGCCGGAACTCGACGCCAAAGCTCGCCAGCAGATGGAAACCTGGGCCGGCAACCTGTTGGTGACCGCTGCCGGCGAACCGCTGCAACTGAAAGTGGCAGAGCCGCAGTGGGTGTTTGCCGACGGCGCGGGCAACCTGCCGGTATTGCGAATTACGGGGCGCCTGACGGCGAAGGCGAAGCCCGGGCGATTGACCTACGAGGACCGCAATTATCCCGATCGCGCCGGCTGGAAGGAGATCGTTGTCGTTGCCGGCGAGGCACCGGTGACACTGGAACGGGCCAGCCACACGGATCGCGATAGCAGCAAGGCGTTGACAGCCTATCCGGAAGACCCAACGATCACGCCGCCCCAGGATCTGCGCGCGGACCTCACGTGGAAAGTGATACCAGCCGTCAGCCAGAAGGTGGCACCCGCGCCGGTGATCGCTCCCGTGGAACAGCCGAAACCCGTACTGCCGGCCACGCAGCCGCAAACATCGCCCGCCGCAGCGCAGGCAGCACCGGGCACGGTTCAGAAGAACGACGCACTCTCGCGATTGCTGAGCCGGCAGGACCTGGGCTTCGCGGCCATGCTAACGGCCCTCGCTCTGGCGTTCGGATTCGGCGCCATGCACGCGCTGTCGCCTGGGCACGGTAAGACGATTGTGGCGGCATACCTGGTAGGGTCACGCGGCACGCTAAGACATGCACTGTTTCTTGGCGCCATGGTGACGTTCACCCACACCATCAGCGTGTTCGTGCTGGGGCTGGGGACACTGTTCCTGTCACGTTACGTTGTCCCGGATAGAATCTATCCCATTCTCGGCGCGGTGTCCGGACTGACCATCGTCTGGATTGGCGCGACGCTGTTCTATACACGCCTGCAAGCCGCGGTGGAGTACCTGGAACACGAACGCGCCCACCTGCGGGAACCGGAACTGGCCATGGCGCATGCGCACTCGCACGGCCACCACCATCATCACCATCACCACGGCCACGATCACGGTCACCATCACCACGGTCCCGGTGGCCATACCCACGCAATCGAAGGCGAAGTGACGCTGGCAAGCCTGACGGGACTGGCTGTCAGCGGCGGCCTCGTGCCCTGCCCTTCGGCGCTAGTGCTGCTGCTGAGTGCCATCGCGATCGGCCGCATCGGATTGGGCTTGGCGCTGCTCACCGCGTTCAGCCTGGGTTTGGCGGTGGTGCTCATCGCCATCGGCGTGATGGTGCTCTATGCCA
Organism: Bryobacterales bacterium; assembly: GCA_016789745.1. Lineage (GTDB taxonomy): Bacteria > Acidobacteriota > Terriglobia > Bryobacterales > Bryobacteraceae > CADEFT01. Next base: position 40,100 of record JAEUQF010000230.1, on the reverse strand, counting down.
AGAATCTGCTGCCCGATTCGCCGCGCGTGCGCAGCAGTCCGGCCTTCACCATGTTGCCAGTCGTCTCCGCGGCGGTTATCACTGTCGTTGGTTTGGTCATGACCGCCGCCGCCCTGGGAATCGTCAATGCGCCGTGGTTGCAGGTGTAGCCATCGCCGGCTCCGTTCGCGGCCGCTCCCGGCCTTCGAAGAGGCGATACAGCGCCGGCACCATCACCAGCGTGAGCAGGGTGGAACTCACCAGCCCGCCGATCACCACAATGGCCAGCGGCCGCTGCACTTCCGCACCCGGTCCGGTCGCGAACAGGAACGGCACCAATCCTAGCGCCGCCACCGTCGCCGTCATCATGACGGGCCGGAAACGCATGCTGGCGCCCTGCAGAATTGCTTCACGCTGCACCATGCCGGCCTCCCGCAAGCCGCGGATATAGCTGACCAGCACCACGCCGTTCAGCACCGCAATGCCCCACAGCGCAATAAACCCTACCGACGCCGGCACCGAGAGGTACTCCCCGCTGAAGTAAAGCGCGGCAATCCCGCCAATTGATGCGAACGGCAGCACCATGATGATGAGCGCTGCGAATCGTACCGAGCCGAACAGCAGGAAGAGCAGGAAGAAGATCGCCCCAATGGTTATGGGCACGATGATCATCAGGTGGCGCCGGGCGCGGGTCATGTTCTCGAACTGGCCGCCCCACTCATAGTAGTAGCCCGTCGGCAATTGCACCTGTTTGCGCACAGTCCGTTGTAACTCCTCGACGAAGCCGCCCAGATCGCGGTCGCGCACGTTGATACCCACCACAATGCGGCGCTTGGCCTGCTCACGCTTGATCTGCGAGGCACCTTCGCTTACTTCAATCTTCGCCAGGTTACCCAGCGCGATCTCCGCGCCTCCGTTACCCCGCAGCAGGATGCCGCGGATATCCCGGATGCTGTTGCGCAGGGCCTCCGGATAGCGAACCACGGCCTGGAAGCGTCGCTCGCCTTCGTAAATTTCGGTGGCGGCCTTGCCGGCGACGGCGGCTTCAATGGCATCGTGCACATCGGACGCGTTCAAGCCGTGCCGCGCAATGGCCTGCCGGTCGATGGCGATGTTCAAGTTCTGCTGGCCGGTGACACGGTCGATCTTGATATCTCCGGTTCCGCGAATCGTGTTGGCCACCTTGGCCACTTCATTCGCCTTCTGCCGCAACTCAGTAAGGTCGTCGCCGAAGATCTTGACGGCAACATCGGCACGCACGCCGGTAACCATCTCATCCACGCGATCCGAGATAGGCTGCGCCATCACGACATTGACGCCGGGCAGCGTGGAGATTCGCTTGCGAACCTCGTCCGCAATGTCATCCTGCGTGCGGCCGCCGCGCTCTTTCTCCGGCAGCAACTGCATCATGGCGTCGGTTTCGTTGTAGCCTGCAGGGTCCACCGGAGACTCGCCGCGGCCCAGGCGCGACACCACATACTTAATGCCCGGGATGTCCTTCACCATGCGGTGCGCTTCCATCTCCATCTGGATGGACTCTTCCAAAGAGATGTTGGGAACACGGTCGGCATTCGGGGAGATAGTCCCCTCCTTCATCTCCGGAATGAATGATGTGCCTAGATAGGGGAACAGCGACATCGCGGCGACGAACATCGCCAGCGCAGCACCCACCGTGAGGAACTCGTGCTGCGTTGCCCAACGCAGCACCTTTAGGTAGGGCGTCTTCAACAGGCGCACCAGGATGGTGTCGTGCTCACTGCCGCCCTTCAGCAGGTACGCCGACAGCACCGGCGAAAGCGTCAACGAAAGGACCAGCGAAATCGCCAGGGCAATCGCAATAGTATAGGCAAGCGGAGCAAACATCTTGCCTTCCATGCCTTCCAGGGTCATGAGCGGCAGGAACACCAGGATGATGACGCAGATGCCGAATACCACCGGGCTGCCCACTTCCATGACGGCTTCATAGACAACCTTCAGCCGGTCGGCGCGCGGGTTGTGCCCCAGCCGCCCGAAGACGTTCTCCACCACAACCACGGAGCCATCCACCATCAAGCCGATTGCGATCGCCAGCCCGCCCAGCGACATCAGGTTCGCCGACATCCCTAAATGGTTCATGACCAGGAAGGTCAGCGCCGGCGTCAGAATCAACGTGGCGATAACAATGACACTCGACCGCAGGTCACCCAGAAACAGGAACAGGATGACGACCACCAGAAGGATGCCTTCCACCAGAACCTTACTCACCGTGGCCAGAGCGGCGTCCACCAGTTCCGAACGGTCATAGTAAGGGGTGATCTGCAGGCCGTCGGGCAGCATGCCGCCCTTATTGATCTCGTCCACGCGGCTCTTGATCCGTTCTACAATTTGCTTGGCGTTGCCGCTGGCAATCATCATCACGATACCGCCGACGGTTTCCGTATAACCGCCCTTGATCATGGCGCCATAGCGGACTTCTTCACCGATCTTGACCTCGGCCACATCGCGAATGAAGACGGGTGTGGAACCCACCTCCTTCAACATGATGTTGCCGATGTCCTGGATGTTCTGGATCAGGCCCAGGCCGCGGACCAGGAAGATCTCCGGACCTTGCGGCAGGATACCGCCGCTGGAGTTCGCATTGTTGCGGGAGAGCGCCTCATGAACGTCGTGTATGGTGACGTTGTAATAGCGCATCTTCACCGGGTCCACCAGCACCTGGTATTGCTTTACGTAACCGCCGGTGGAGTTGATCTCGGCAACACCCGGAATGGAACGCAACAGCGGGCGCGCCACCCAATCCTGGATGATGCGGCGCTGCACCAATTCGTCCTTCGTCAGCGCCCGTTCCCCATCGTTTGGATTCTCGATCGTGTACTGGTAGACCTCGCTGAGGGCGGTGGAGACAGGGCCGATCACCGGGTGGATCTCCGGCGGAACGCGCCCCTGCAAGTCGCCGATTCGCTCTGACACCAACTGGCGTGCGAAGTAAACCGGCGTGTCGTCGGTGAAAACGAGAGTGACAATCGACAGGCCCGGCTCATTCTGAGAGCGCAGTTCCGTAAGGCCCGGCAGGCCGGTCATCGCAATCTCAACCGGGATCGTAACAATGCGTTCCACCTCATCCGGAGAGCGGCCGGGCACTTCGGTCGCCACCTGTACCTGCACGTTGGTCACGTCGGGGAAGGCATCGACCGAGAGCTTGCGCGTCGCATCGAGACCGAATGCCAAGGCGGCTACGGCGAGAACGACAACAATGATGCGCTGCTTGAGCGCGGCTCGCACCAGTGTATCGACCATGTTAAGATGCTCCGTCGCTTCCGGTTAGCTGGCGGCGGCGCTCGTTGTTCAGGTGGAAGGCACCGTCCACGATAATCTTCTCTTCGCCCTGAAGCCCCTCGGTCACCACGCGGCGGCCGCCATGCTCCTGGCCGAGAACCACTTTGCGCAACTGGTAGGTGTCGCTATCGACGTGCACCAGCACGTACTCGGTGTCGCCCTCACGCACCACCGCCGCCGCCGGGACCAGCATCTTCTTCTCCGGATTGTCTTTCAGCGTCATGGTGGCCAGCATGGCCGGCTTGTACCGGCGCTTGGCGTTGGGCAAGTCCATGCGCACCCGCACGGTGCGTGTCTCCGGATTCACGGTGGCGCTGACGAACGACAATTTGCCGTGAATCGCCTGGCCAGGAAATGCGCCGATTTCAGCCTCCACGGTCTGGCCGGCGGCCACATGGCCCGCCGCCGCCTCCGGCACGTCCGCCACCAGCCAAACGTTGCTCAGGTCTGCGATCTCAAACACCGTATCCGCCGGTTGTACTACCTGGCCAAGGGTAACCTTGCGGTCTAGTACCGTGCCGTCCATGCTCGCCACAATGCGCGAAACCGAATTTAAGGTACGGCTTCGCTCCATCTCCTTCATGGCGTCGTCCGGCATGCCCAGCAGCATCAATTGATCGCGCGCCGCCGCCAGTTCCGCGGTTGCCTCGGCCAGTTCCGCCTCGCGTCGCTGCAGTTCCGCCGAACCGATGACGTCGGCCTTCAGCAACAACTGCGCGCGCTCTACGGCACGCTGCGCCACCTGGCGCTGCGATAGAGCCTTCAGCAATTGCAACTGGCCGTCGGATAGGCCGGTGGAAGTCAACAGCGCCAGCAACTGCCCGCGATGCACCTCCTCCCCTTCGTGGACCGAGAGGGAGTTGATACGGCCCATCACCGGCGAACCGACGCGGGTCACGCGCGTCTCGTCTACTTCCACCCGCGCCGCCACCGTCAGTGTCGACCCCACGCTCGCCCACGCCGGCTGCCCCAGCTTGATGCGCTTGAGAATCGGCCCGGTGGCCGTGATGCGGGAAGGATCCCGCGGCGCAGCAGCCGCCGTCACGGCCTCCGCTGACGGCGGAGCCGCCTTGCAGCCGCAGAACAGTACCGCCACCGGCAACAGCAACAGATAGGAGCGTTTCATGGCATCAGCCTCCCCAGATCGAGCGCACGCAATTCATCAAGATCGATAAGAGCAGCCTGGCGGTCATACTGCGCATTCAGGAAATCCAGCCGGACGGTGCGCAACACACGTTGCGCGTCCAGCACTTCCAAAATGCCGCGCTCGCCTAACTGGTACGCCGTTTCGGCCGCGCGCACGGCCTCGGCAGCCTCGCGCAGCAGCCCTTCCTCGAATGCCGCCAGTTGCTGGCTCGCCAACTGATAGCGGCCGTACGCACTTTCAAGTGCCGCCTTGATCTCCAGTTCCCTAGCCTGTACCAACGCACTGGTGCGCCGCACTTCGGCGGCGGCTTCCGCCAAGGGACCCTTGCGGCGATTCCAGAACGGCAGCGCGAACTGAACCCCCACCCGGTAGTTGGGAACGTCCGGATAGCGCTCGATGTCGGAGCGAATCGCCGGCTGCGGCCGGAGCAGTGCCTGTTCATACGTAATGCGCGATTCGGCGCGCCGGACCTCCGCTCTGGCCAGGGCAAGCGCCGGGTGCCGTTCCGACGCCTCTTGCCACAACTCCTGCAGCGGCGGTAGCGTGATGGCCGGCTCCAGAGCCCCCTCCAGCGAAAGCACCGGTTCCAAGGGTGCGGCGATCGCCGCCCGCAACTGCGATTCTTCATTCACCAGGCGCAGACGCGCACTGTTGGCCTGCGTCCGCGCGGTGGCAACCTCGGCGTCGGCACGAATCAGTTCCAGGCGCCCGGCCTCACCTACATCCACCCGCACAGCGATCCGCTTGCGCAGGTCCTCTACCAACCGTAGGTTCTCCGTTGCCAGCGTAATCTCTCCCAGCCGCCGGAGCACCTCGAAAAAGCTGCGGCGCACCCGCGTCAAGGTGAACAGTCGCACCTCGGCACGAGCCAGTTCCGAGCTATTCACGAACCGTTCGGCGAATTCGATGCGCGCCGGACGCAACGGCCCGATCTCCAGTGGCTGCGTGAAGCTGTAGGTCGACACCATGCCGGGGACGTTGCCCGGTATGCGGACCATCTGCCGGCCCACCTGAAACCCTACCTCCGGGTTCGGATAAGTACGAGCAGTGATAAGACCAGCCCGCGCCACGTCGATCTGCGCCGTGCCGGCCCGCAGTTGCGGGTGGGACTCATCGGCAAGACGAAGCGCACGCGACAGAGTGAGCGGATCTCCCTGTAGCCACGGGCTGCTGAGTACAGCAACGGTAAGCAGTCGCCAAGATGCGGAAAAGAAACTCCGATCCATGATAAGACTCAACAATATTAACTTTCTTTCATGACGCGGGCAAGTTTGTGGGAATTAGAATACTCCCGCCCGGCGGATAACTACATCAGTTACTGTATTTACTTTTAGAAGAACCCGTGCAACGTATACGCGGATCCACGTCTTGGTGGGAAATTCCTATCATAACCCATCCACGACGGAACTTGTAAGTGCGTTCCCACACACGGGAAGTCACGCTTTGCTACAATCCCGATTCCATGTCTTCCGTAATTCAACTTGCGGTTCTTGCCAGGGGCCTGATCTACGCTCAAAGAGCGACGCCGTGCTATCCGGCACGGTTACCGACCCACAAGCGGCGGTGGTGGGAGCAGCCACAATCGATGCGGAAAACATCGCTACCCGGTGTAAAAAATCGCACAATCAGCAACGAAACAGGGAGCTATCTTTTCGCTGCTTTGCCGCCGGGCACCTACCGCATCCGGGCCATCGGCCCGGGGTTCCGCCAGTTGATTTATCAAGGAGTGGAACTACCGGTGGGCGCGCGGCTGCAATTGAACCTCAAAATAGAGTTGGGAGAGGTGACCGAGAGCCTCCAGGTAACTGCCGAGTCAGACAACCTGCTCGGGTACAACACCGCCAGCGTCGGAGGGACCATAAGCGGATAGAAAGTACTAGATCTACCCATCCCCGCGCGCAACGCCTTGAGCCTCGTTTATACCCAAGCCGGCCTGGCAGGTCCTGAATGCCAACACCTTCTCCAACAACCTAAGAGGCACCGACGCCCGCACGGGAGCACTCCTAAGCCCGAGAAACAACCTGATCCGCAATCAGTTCGGCGGGCGGATCGGCGGCCCCATCCGTAAGAACACGACGTTCTTTCACTTCCTGTATGATGCCCAGCGGATCCGCCAGAAGTCGTCGGTAACCAGCACGGTTTACACGGAAAGTGCCCGGCAGGGGCTCTTCCGCTACTTTCCGGGCGTACGCAACGGGAACGCCGACGCGGCGGTACCCACCGTCGATCTGAACGGAATGCCGCGAACCCCACCCTCCGGCGCCGCCCTGGCCACCGTATCGCTGTTCAACCGCGACCCTAACCGCCGCGCCGCCGACCCCACCGGCTTACTTACCAGTCTGTATCAGCCCATGCCGCTCCCGAATAACTTCCGCACTGGTGACGGACTAAATACGGCCGGGTATACGTGGCAACGCCGCAGTACCGATGACTTCGACGTTCTTAACGTGAAGGCGGATCATATCTTCCGGACGCATCACCGCGCCGCCTACACTTACAACGCGGAACAGGAAGCCGAGTACAACACGCGCTACGAGCAAACATTCCCCGACTCGCCGGGCGGCACACTCACCCGCCGCGACCGGCTACACACCTTCTCGCTGGTCTCCACCGTTCGCCCTACCGTGCTGAACGAGTTCCGCTTCGGCGCCTTGCGGCCAAACACCCGCGGACGAGCGCCATGGGAGATCGCAGAACACGCCGGCTTCCTGCCGCGCGCCGGAAACCAGCCGTACATTCCGGTGTTCAACCTCGTTTCCGATGTCGTGGTATCCGACGACGACCCCGTGCTGTTGAAGAGTCCGCTCTACCAGTTCACCGACGCGGTCACCGTCATCCGGGGCAAGCATGCTTTTAAGCTGGGAGGTGATCTGCGGCTGTCCACCACCGATAGCTTTAACTCGTCCGACGTAATGCCAAGAGTACACCTCGGCACAGGGGCAGTGCCGGTCACGGGCCTGGATTCCATTGCAGGCATCGGACAGAACCTGGCCAACGCCACCTCGATGCTGACCGACCTGAGCGGATCCCTTGCCAGCGTCGCGCAGGCGCTGAACGCCACCGGCGGCACTAACCCGCAGTATCAGCCCGGTCTCTACAAATACCGCAAATGGCAGCGGCCGGAATTAGTCTCTTCGTCAAGGACGATTGGAAAGTAACTCCGAACCTTACTCTTAATCTAGGTGTCCGGTGAGAGTATTACGGCGTCCCGTATGATCCGGAGGGGCGAACGGCGACGACGGCAGGTGGGACCGGCGGCATTTTCGGCCTGTCCGGCACCTCCTTTGCCGACCTCTATCAACCGGGCCGGCAGAACGGCACTCTTTCCACGGTGGAGTTGATTGGGCCGGGAACGGGCAGTCCGAACCCGCAAGCTCTACAACGAGGACTGGAACAACGTCGGCCCCGCAGTGGGCCTCAGCTATGCCTTGCCCGGGTTGAAACGCAAGACAATTGTGCGCGCCGGGTATGCGATTCAACTACGAGCGCCAGTCCCTGCGCTTGATCGATGTGGTTTCCGGCGATCAGCCCGGACTCCGCGAGCGGGTGCTGTTTCAAAGCCCCACTTACTTCGACCTGCGTTCGGTCCGGTTCCCGCTGGCGCCGCAGGGCGCGCCACTTACTACCATTCCGGTAACCGATCGCACACAAACCTTGCTCGTTTTCGACACCAATCTGCGCACACCTTACATCCAGAACTGGAACGTGTCGCTCCAGCGGGAGGTGATGCGGAACATGGTCCTGGATGTGCGATACGTCGGCCTGAAGGCAACGAAGCTAATTCGGGGCGCCGACATCAACGAACGAAACATCTTCGAAGACGGGATCCTGGATGCCTTTCTCACTACGCAGGCGGGCGGCAACGCTGCGCTGCTCGACCGCATATTCCAGGGCATCAACATCGCTGGGCTGGGCACAGTGAACGGCACCACGATCACCGGTTCGCAAGCCATCCGCACCAACACCACTACCCAGGCGCATTTAGCGTTGAATAACGTCGCCTCCTTTGCGGACTACCTGGCCACTTCGACGCAATATACCGGCACCCGTGGGGGACTGCTGCGCCGCGCCGCCCTCCCGGAAGACTTCGTCATCGCCAACCCGCAGTTCAGCAGCGCCCGACTGGCGGGCAATTACGCGACCTCCACTTACAACTCCTTTCAGGTGGAACTGACTCGACGCTGGGTCAAGGGTCGGACGTTTCAGGGTAACTACACCTGGAGCCACACCTTGGGCGAAGAAGACGGCGATGGAGACGAGCTCAATCGCAGTTACCGCAGCGGGCGCGACCGCAGCCTGGACAAAAAGTTACTCGGATTCCATCGCACCCACGTCATTCGCACCTCCGGCACGTTTGAATTGCCGGTCGGGCCGGGAAAGCCGTTGCTGGGAAACAGCAGGGGCTTGCTGGCGCGCCTGGTAGAGCGCTGGCAGATCGGCAACATCGTGAACTGGTTCAGCGGCGAGCCCATCGGCATCTTCTCCGGAAGGGCGTCGTTTAACAGCTTCAACACCGCCGGCACCCCGGCGACGGCGGCTGCCGATGTGGACAGGGGTCTGGGCGCCGTGGAACGTACGGGTCAGGGGGTGCGCTACTTCACGGGCCTGCAACAGGTGCCCGACCCGATGCGAGCCACCCTGATGCCAGCACTGGCCTCGCGCAGTACGCTGCAGGCGGTGGCCAACGCTTCCGGACAACTCCTGTTCGTAAATGCCTCGCCGGGAAGCCCCGGCACCATGTCACCGGCCTTTCTGGAAGGCTCCGGCGCGCTGCGCTTTGACCTGAACGTGGTGAAGCGCATCCGCGCCACCGAACGTTTAACCGTGGAGTTGCGCGGCGACGCCATCAGCGCCCTCAACCGCCCGAACTTCTCCAATCCCAACGGCGATATCAACTCAACGAACTTCGGACGCATCACCGGCACCTCCGACGGTAACCGCATCCTTGTGGTGAGTATGCGGGTAAACTTCTAACCAGAAGATGAGTGAGCAGCGCTACCGCGATTACGACCCCTTTGCCCGCCTCTACAGCCGCCACTGGGCCGGCGACTATCACGCCAAGGCCATGCCCGTTCTCGACCGGCTGCTGCTTCATAACCTGGCGCCGGGGAGCGCCATCCTGGACCTGTGCTGCGGCGACGGCCGGCTGGCGAGACTCCTGCGGCAGAACGGCTTCCAGGTAACCGGCCTGGACGGCTCCGAGCAGATGCTGGCTTTCGCCCGCGCCCGTGCCACGGAAGTCACGTTCGTGGCCTGCGATGCCAGGGACTTCACTTTCCCCGAACCTTTCGACGCGATTATCTCCACCGGCGACAGCATGAACCACATGCTCAGCCGCAACGAGTTGCGAAAGGTATTCCGCAATGCGCACGCCTGCCTCAAACCTGGCGGGTGGTTCGCCTTCGACATGAACCGCATCGAAGCCTTCCGCGACCTTTGGCCCAATATGCCGCACATCGTGGACATCGATCTCGTTAGCGTCGCGCAGCCAACCTGGGACGATGTCAGCCAGCTGGCCACCTGCCGCTTCACCCAGTTCCGGCGCGAGAACGGCCTCTGGCTCCGATCCGACTACACCATTCGCGAACGCTATTACCCGGAGGCGGACGTCCAGGCCGGTCTGGTGGAATCCGGCTTCGACAGCATCAGCGTACAGGATGCGGCCGAGCTCGGCATGGCCGGTGAAATCGGCCAGCATCGCAATTACTTCCTGGCACGGAAGCCGTAGCGGAACAGCAATGGTTGGCATCATCGTTCACGGCGATAACCACTTCATTGTCCGAGGCTCAAAACCCGATGCCCGCACGGCTCGTGCGCTGGTTCGCCACTGGTCTATCATCCGTATCGGCGCGGGGACGCCGGAACACCTAAGCCCGTGGCGCATCAGCACGAAGGAATTCCGGGAAGATCTCACCTGGGCATGGATCGTGCCCGGCGAGTGCGAGCCGACGGCTGCCGTCCGCCAACTGCTCGACGAACTCGCCGCCCGCGGCGTGCCGCTGGAGATAGCGCGTTAACGCCGCGTCTTCAGGTAGGCAATGAGTTCGGCCGGATCATCGGTAATAATGGCGTCCACGCCAGCATCGGCCAACCGCTTCCAATCCTCCGTGGTGTTGGCAGTCCACGGCACCACGCGAAGCCCCGCCACGTGCGCCCTCCGCACCTGCTCTGGCGTTATCAGTGTGTAGTGTGGAGAGATGATGCCGGCACCCGCTTCTTTCGCCACCTCAACAAAGTCCCGCGGCATCCCGGCGTAGAGGGCCGATAAACGCACCTGTGGCAGCAGCTTCTTCATCGCATGGAGCGTCCGGAAGTCAAAGCTCTGCACAATGGTCCTTTCCACCACCTTGTGGCGCTGCAACGCTTCGGCGAGCAGGCGCGCGAACTCCTCCGGCGGCGGCGTCAACTGCGGCTCTTTCGCGAAGATCTTGGTCTCGATATTGAAATGAAACCTGCCCTTCGATGCCAGCGCCAGCACATCATCCAGAGCCGGCACGCGCGTCCCCGGTACAGCCACCTGTTTAGGAAACGCCGGATTGGCCCGAGCCCCGCAGTCCCAACGCTGCAACTCGGCCATGGTCATCTCCCGAATCACGTTGGTGGAACCGGCCGGACCGCTGCAGTAGGCCGGGTTCATGCGGGCATCGTGCGACACCACCAGCACGTTGTCCCTGGTGACGGCAAGATCCAACTCCAGAACGTCGACACCGGAGTCGATGGCGTACGTAAACGCCGGCATGGTGTTCTCCGGCCGCACCGCCCGCGCGCCGCGATGCCCGTGCACCTCAATCCGGCTGGATGCGCCCCACACCATCCCGGCGACTCCGAGAGTTAAAAACAGTATCATGGGCAAAGCATAGCGAATCAATGTCTCGATTCTGTGTCGGAGCCTTCCTATGTCCGTAGATCCTTCTCATTCTTCCTCTTCTACTCCTACCCGCCGCCAGTTCTCCAAGACCGCGGCGGCGGCCACCGCGCTCAGTTACCAACGCATCCTTGGCGCCAACGATCGGCTGCAGATCGGCTACATCGGCGTCGGCAATCGTGGCACCCAGGTGCACGAAGCCTTCCTGGAACACGGTGATCAGGTCACCGTAGCGCTCTGCGACCTACGCGAGCCCTACATGGACCACAACGCGCGCCTCTCCCGCGCAACGCCACGCAAGTACAAAGAATATAAAAAGCTGCTCGAAGACAAAGACGTGCAAGCCGTCGTGATCGCCACGCCGGACCACTGGCACGCCCTGCAATTCATCGATGCCTGCAATGCCGGCAAAGACGTGTATGTCGAAAAGCCCCTGTCCCTCACGGTGGTGGAAGGGCGCCGCATGGTGGAGGTGGCCGAGAAGTCGAAGCGCGTTACCCAGGTGGGCATCCACCGCCGGTCCGGCAAGTTCCTCCGCGAAGCCGCCGACTACGTCCGCTCCGGCGCACTGGGGCACATTACGGTGGCCAAGGGCTGGCATTTGCAGAACGAGTTTCCCGCCGGTGTCGGCACACCGCCCGACGGCCCCCCGCCCAGCGAATGGGAATGGGATCAGTGGCTGGGTCCGGCGCCCAAAGTCCCCTACAACCAGAACCGCATGTATTATCGTTTCCGCTGGTTCTACAACTATTCCGGCGGCCAGTTGACGAACTTCGGCGTCCATTACATGGACATGCTGCGATGGGCGTTGGGCAAGGAGTCGCCACGCGCCGTGACGGTCATGGGCGGCAAGTACGCCATCAAAGACAACCGCGAGATTCCCGACACGCTGGAAGCGTTGTGGGACTTCGACGGAACCATGGTCATCTTCTCGCAATACAACGCCAACGCCGCGCCCGGTAACGCGCAGGCAGCTGACATGGAAATCCGCGGCACCAAAGGCACCATGTATCTGCACAGCAATCGCTGGGAAGTGGTACCGGAGAAGAACACCGACCTGCCGCTGCCCGCGCGTTCGCCCGTCGAGCGCGATCTGGAGAAGAACTACCGCCCGTCGTTCAAGGTAGCCATGGAACCGCGTTCGGGCAAAGGCAGCGCCGACACGGCCTTCCATGCCCGCAATTTCCTGGATTGCGTGAAGTCGCGTGCCAAGTGCAACTGCGACATCCTGGAAGGACACCGCTCCACGGCCGCCACGCTCATCGGCAACATCGCGCTGAAAACGAAAAGCTATCTCGAATGGGATGGCAAGGCGGAGAAATTCACTAATAACGCCGCGGCGAATCGGCTGCTGCACTATCCGTATCGGGCCCCGTACAAACTGGGCTGAGGAGGCTTCTCAAATGACTCGACGTAGTTTCGTTGCCGCGGCCGCCGCCGCGCCTTCGCTGCTGGCGGCAGCAGGGCGACCGCCGCTCTGCGTCTTTTCCAAACACCTTGCCAAGCTGAACTACGACCAGCTTGGCAAGGCAGCCAAGGAGTTCGGCTTTGATGGCGTGGACTTGGCAGTCCGTGCGGGCGGCCACGTCGAACCCGCCCGGGTAACCGAAGACTTGCCGAAGGCGCTGGCCGCCATTCGCGCGCACGGCGTGGAAGTGCCCATGATCACCACCGGCCTATTGAAGCCCGATGACCCGGCCGCGCGCCCGGCCCTGAGCACCGCGGCCAAGGGCAAGGTGACGTACTTCAAAACCGGCTACTGGCGCTACAAGAAGACCGGCGGCGCCGAGGCCCTCTTGAGTGAAGTGAAGCAGGCCACCCACGGCCTGGTGGCGATTGGGAAGGAATACGGCATCCAGCTCGGCTTCCACAACCACTCGGGTGACTATGTGGGCTCGGCTATCTGGGACACCCGCTTCATTCTGGAGGGTACGGATCCGAAATGGGCCGGATACTACTTCGATCCGGGCCACGCCACTATCGAAGGCGGCCTGCATAACTGGAAGTTGAGTACGGAGATCGTGCTGCCGCGCATGAAGATGGTAGCCATCAAGGATTTCGTCTGGGCGAAGAAGAAGGGCAAGTGGGTAGTGGAGTGGACCCCGCTGGGGGAAGGTATGGTGAATTGGCCGGCCGTCTTCGGGGCCTTCGCGAAAGCCAAGTATACGGGCCCCCTTTCCCTGCACCTGGAATACGATACGCCGGATGAGCATGCCGCCATCGCGAAAGACCTGGAATTCCTGAAGAAACAGGTGGCGGCCGCGTATAGCAGTTAAAGCAGGCCCCTAAAAGAGGTAAGGGCCTCGAAGCTGGGATCTTCGAGGCCCTCGAGGGGCTATGATCGGCGAGCTGGGTCTCGCCGCTGAGGATGCTATGAGTCTAGGATGACTCAACCGAATTGCCCTATTAAGGGGCACGTCGCGCGCCAAACTTAGCCTATTGAAAATAAAGCAATAAACCAACCAGAGCAGTGGGTGAAAAACCGCAATTGCGCAGCTTGCCCCTACCACCGTCTGGGAACACCACCAACTGTGCGGAGACTCGAAAAATGATGCCCCAAATGGAAAAGAGCCCCGGGGTCTGGGAATCCCGGGGCTCTCGAGGGGCTATGGCGGCGAGCTGGGTCTCGCCGCTGAGGATGCTATAAGTCGATGAAGACTTATGTAAGTTGTCTATAGTAGTGCATGCAGTATGCCAAGCCCAAAACGCACCAAAACTCCCGTAAGTTATTGAAAATCCGTTCCGCTGCCCGCTGACTACCTGTGGATTTTCCCACCCTTGGGGATTCTGCCCCACCCACCGCACACGCAAAAAGGTTTTCCACCCGCCTGACGATATAATGAGCAGCGGGGTTTCCCTGCTTTCCCTGTTGCATGCACCTTCTTGAGGCCGCCAATTTCCAGCATCGCGAGCGCGCGATGGCCAATCTCACCAACTTGGCGCGTTACCTCCCTTCGGAACTGCTGCTCCGGATGGCCTCGCTGGTGAAAGCCTCCGCCGATGGCGATAGTGCGCTCCATTTCCTCACTCGTTTTCAACAAACGAAGCCACAGGAATTCACCCGCCTGGTGGCCAACCCCAGCCTGTTGTTGCCTTTAGTGACGGTGTTCGCCAACAGCCGCTTCCTTTCCGACGAGGTGATCCAGCACCCGGAGTGGCTGGAGGCCACGGTTCTGGACGGCGATCTGCACCGGCTGCTCTCGGCAGACGACCTGGAGGTGCGACTGGGCACCTACCTGGCCCGCTACTCCAACGGCATCCCCACCGCGCTCCAACTCGCCCAATTCCGCCGGCTGCAGCTCCTTCGTATTCTGTTGCGCGACGTTTCCGGCCTCTGCACGCTGGCCGAATCCACCGAAGAACTGTCGAACCTGGCCGACGCCATCCTGCAAGCCACCTACCGCTATATCCGGAAGGATCTGGAACAGAAACACGGGACCCCCTATGTGGAAGCAGCCTCGGGCGCCCGCGAGCGGTGCGAGTTCAGCGTACTCGCGCTGGGCAAACTGGGCGGCCAGGAGCTGAACTACAGCTCCGACGTTGACCTTATGTTCGTCTACGCCGGCAGCGGCGAGACCGACGGCGCCAAGCCCATCAGCAACCAGGAGTTCTTTAAGAAGCTGGCGAACCGCTACACGGAATTGCTTTCCACTTACACCTCCGAAGGCATGTGCTACCGTGTCGATCTCCGCCTGCGGCCAGACGGGCGCCTGGGCGAAGTCTGCATCTCGCTGGAAGGGGCGCGCCACTACTACGCCAATCGCGCTCGCGATTGGGAGTTGCAGATGCTGATCAAAGCGCGCGTGGCGGCCGGGGAGACCGGCCCCGGCGATGCGCTACTGGCGTTTGTGGAACCCAGCATCTATTCCACGACCTTGGATTTCTCCGCGGTCGAAGCGGTATCGGCTACCCGCGAGCGCATCCAGGAAAAGCTCAAACAACGCAAGAACACCCCGGGCGAGGTGGACGTAAAGCTGGCACGCGGCGGCATCCGGGACATCGAGTTCCTGGTGCAGTGCCTGCAGCGGCTGCATGGTGGCCGCGAACCCTGGGTACGGCACGGAGGTACCCTCCTGGCGCTGTTCCGGCTGCGTGACAAGAACCTGCTGTCGGACGTGGAGTACTCGCGGCTCTGCTCGGCCTACGAATTCCTGCGCCACCTGGAGCATCGTCTGCAAGTAGACGAGGACCGCCAGACGCACCTGCTGCCCAGCGACCGCGAAACCCTGGAAGTGCTCGCCAGGCGCATGCCGGCCACCGAACTTGGTGCCGCCCCGACCCCCGGCACGCTGCTCGCCCGGCTCAACGAGCATCTGGAGGATGTCCGCGAGGTCTACGAGCGCGTCATCCATTCCCAGAAACCGATTTACTATTCCGGAATCCCCACCGCGCCCCGGTCGGAGCGGCCTGAGACCGGCCCTGCCGCCGAGCGGCTCGACACCTTGGATTCCAACCTCGTTCGCTTCCTCGACCAGAAAGCACCGCACCTGGCCCAAGTCGTCAGCAAGGCGCAGCTACGACGCGGCGCCAAATCCTTTGAACGCTATCTGGAATGGGTGGTCCCGCATTCGGACTGGCTGCACTGGCTGGATTCAGACGCAGTGCTGGCCGGCTATCTGCTGGATCTATTCGAACTCAGCCCTCATCTTTCCGAACAGCTCATTCGCTTCCCGGACCTGCTGGAAGAGTTGAAGACGACGCGCCAGCGTCCAGGCAATGACCAAAGCCTGCGCGAGGCCTTGCAGATTGACGACCCCAACGATCTGCGCCGCTTCTTCCGCCGCCAGATGTTCCGCATCCAGGCCGAAAGCATCGTGCTAAATGCCCCGGTCTTCACAACCCTGGAGCGCACTACGGCACTGGCAGACGCCGCCCTGCAATGCGCCTACCGCATGGCCGTCAACGAAGTGCGCCTGTCCCATCCACCGGCTGATGACGACTACGAACCCCTCGATCAGATGATGGTGATCGCGCTCGGCCGCCTGGGTATGCGCGAGTTCGACCTTGGCTCCGATGCCGACCTGCTGTTCGTCCTTCCCGACGAGCAGGCCCCCGAACACCAGTTCTGGACCCGCGTCGCCGCACGTATGATTGATCGCGTATCGGCCTACACGCGCGAAGGTTTCATGTTCACCATTGACACCCGGCTGCGTCCAAATGGGAGAGAGGGCGAACTGGTGCAGTTGGAGAGCAGTTATAAGGATTACTTCACCTCCCGCGCCGAAGCCTGGGAAGGCATCAGCTACATGAAGTCGCGCTCGGTGGCCGGACAGGCCGACCGCGCCACCCGGTTCCTGAACGAGTTGCAGGAAGTGGATTGGCGGCGCTACGGCCAAAGCGGCCGCTCGCAGAAAGAACTGCGCCTCATGCGCCTGCGGCTGGAACGCGAGCAGGGCGCCGAGAATCCGCTCAAGGCTGGTTTTGGGGGATACTACGATATTGACTTCGCACTCATGTACCTGCGGCTGAAAGGCGCGGGCATTTTCTTCAAGGTGCTGAACACACCGGAACGGATTGATGTGATCGAAAAGATGGGGCACCTGGAGCGGGCCGACGCGGCGTTTCTGCGCGATGCCGCCGGGTTGTATCGTGCTATCGATCACGGCCTGCGCGTGCTTACCGGGCATGCCGAAGGCACGCTCCCCAAGTCTCCCGCCTTGCGTGATTCGCTCACCGCGCTGGTGACGCGATGGACTCCGGACCATCTGCACGATCAGCCGCTCGAATCCGAAGTGGCCCAGATCCGCGAACGCACGCGGGAATTCTTCGACCGTCTCTTTGCCGCCGCATGACCCGCTTTTCTCCCATTCTCCTGCTGCTCGCCGGCGCCTTGTGCCAGGCGCAACCGGTCCCGCTGATCGACCAGGCCTTCGACCGCATGTACCGCCACAACTTCAGCGGCGCACAGGAGGTGATCGCGCAACACATCGCCGCGCATCCCGATGATCCGCTGGGTTATGCTGTGAAAGCCGCCGCCTACCTGTTCTACGAACTCGACCGCCTGCAGATTCTCGAAAGCGAGTTCTTCAACGATGACAAGCGCATCCTCGACAAGAAGAAGGCGGTGCCGGATCCGAAAGTGAAGGAAGGCGTCATGCAGAACATCGAGAAGACCAAGTCGATCTCGAATGCGCTGCTGGCGAAAGACGCCAACCATCGCGAGGCGCTGCTGTCGCTCTGCATGGCCCTGGGTGTGCAAACCGACTACCTGGCACTGATCGAAAAGCGGCAACTCGGCAGCCTGAGCTACGCGAAGGAGAGCCAGAGTTGGGCGGTAAAGCTGCTCAAGGTAGATCCAAATTACTACGACGCTTACCTCACCACCGGCGTGAGCGAGTACCTGATGGGGTCCATGCCGTTCTTCGTGAAGTGGTTCGTGAAGTTCGAACAGACGCAGGGTTCCAAGACGGAGGCCGTCAAGAACCTGACGCTGGTAGCCCAAAAGGGCCGCTACTTCCGACCCTTCGCCAAGGTACTGTTGTCCGTCATTCACCTGCGCGAGAAGCGCCCCTTGGATGCCGAGATCCTGCTGGGCGAACTGAATCGCGAGTTTCCCGAGAATCCGCTGTTCCGCAAGGAACTCGCCAAACTGCAGGCTCGGCGCAAAGTGTCTGCCGGAGAGTGATGTGCCGGTCTACACGCTGATTGAAGTTCCGTATCATATGGGCCTGCAGGATGTGGCCATGGGCAAGGGCCCGTCGCGCCTTCTGGCCGCCGGCCTGGACCAGGTGCTGGGTTATCGCGGTATGCCGGCCACGGTGAACCACGTCCGCCCGCGGGACCTGCGCAGCCAGGGCATGGACGCCGTGGTCGACATCAACCGCATGCTGCGCTATGCCGTGAAGGAAGCCGCCGAACAGGAAACGATTCCCGTGGTGCTGGCTGGCAACTGCAACTCGTGCATTGGCACACTGGCCGGGATCCAGGGCGATGGTCGCCGCATCGGCATCGTCTGGCTGGACCAACATCCGGACTTTCACACGCCGCAAACCAGCATCAGTGGGAACTTCGAAGGTATGGCTCTGGCCGTGGCGACTGGTGGCTGCCACGCCGAGTTTCGCGAACGCATCGGCATGGAAGAGCCGGTACAGCCGTCGCACACCGTGCTGGCGGGGTTCTGGGACGTCGATCCCGGCGAGCGCGAACGTCTTGCGGATTCCTGGATCAACGCGCACCCGGCCGAGAACCTGGCACTGTTCCCCGTGGCGTTGGATCAGTTGCGGGCAAACGTAGACGCGGTCTACCTGCACATCGACCTGGATTTTGTGACGGGCGTGGAGAATCCGGCGCGGTTGGTGGAGTTGGTTAGAGAGACCCTACCGATTGCCGCAGTTGGGGTGACCAACTACAATCCGGATCTCGATGACAGTGGCGAATGGCGGAAAACGGGGCTTTCCGTGGTGGCCTCGCTTCAGGCACGTACTTTCTGATACGCTTTTCCGGATATGGCAACGAGGAAACGTGTCGGCGTTGGTGGCTTAGGCAAGGAACTGATCAAGAGTCCGGGGGGAGGGGCGTTTGACCCTGGCATCCAGCTTCAGCCAATCAAGCAGATCACCCGCAACTGCAATAAAGGTGCGAATCCAAACGTAGATTTGTCGGAGGGCAACCCTGTCTACGAGGCCGACCGCCTCCTGCTTTTAGTGAATCCGGAAGTGGTCCGGCGCCCTTACAAGGAACGGCCGATCGGCCTGCCTCCGGAGATCATGAAGGCATTCGCATTCATGCGAGCCGCGTTCCAACTGCAGCGCGTGGACACGATCGTTCAAACCGGGCACCCATTCTATCTCGCGCCGGCAACCGTGCAACCAGAGGGACTCACGGCCCCCGAAAGGGCGGCACTGCAAGCACTCGTCGTCCCCCTTCGCCACGGCACACTCCCTGCTGCCGTTTCCGGGGAAGTCAGGTTCGAAGAGGCCGCTATCGAGATGGCAAGCCGTGTCCAGTTGACGTTCCAGGATGCGACGAAGGTCCAGGCGGCAGCGGACTTCCTTTGCACCGTGCCAAATATTCTGCGGGTGGAGCGGCCCGCCTGTGGCTACGCTACCCGAGTCTCCACCGAAGCTCCCCCTCCGCCTCCTCCAAATACCAAGACGGTCAACATCTATCACCCCACATGGTGGCAGGATATGACGGCTTGGCGGTACAGCGACCTCAGCACGAAGACAGCTAGCCAATTCGACTCCAACCTTGCCTTAACCAACATCGCCGTGCTGGATTCCGGCATCGATACCACCGGCCATCCATGTCTGGGTGGCGCCTACACACTACCTCTAGCAGGCGACTTCCCCTTTTCGGAGATCGACCGGTACGGGCACGGAACACATGTCCTGTCCATCGTTGCCGGACGTCCAAAATCCGTCGTCACGGCAAATGGAAGCAGTCTGGATGTGCCTGGCGGCGTGCTGCCCAACGCCAAGGTCCTCAGTTTTGGCATCTTCCGCGATCGCGCCGTCACGAATGTCGACATGGAGAAACTGAAGACAGCGCTATTTGCGATCCGTTACTATTACACCCATATCAAGGTTGTAAACCTGAGCATCTGGATGGCGGGTCTGCCGGATTGGGACCTACGGGATGAGATCGACAAATTGGCGAGCGTCGGAGTGGTGCCGGTTGTGTGCGCGGGAAACAACTTCGACAAGCCCTTGCGCGACCCTGCCCTCGACGACAGTAGGTACCGCGTCCGCTACCCCGCACGGTTGCTGCGCGTTCTATCCGTAGGCGCCGCGGCAAGGGATTCCAGCCGCGACTCGTTCTCGCGGTTCTCGACATGGGGCAAGTCCGGGTATGATGGCAACGATTCCGAAGCGAATGCCGAAGGCCGCTGGCCGTTGGTGAACCTGATGGCCCCTGGACGCATGATTTGGGGTGCGATGATCGCAAACCCACATGACGACATGGGGGGAGATCAGAACATCACCGAGTTGAGCGGCAAACACAGGGTGGCTTGGATGACTGGCACATCGATGGCCGCGCCGATGGTATCGGCCGCCGCTGGATACCTTCATCATCATTGGCAGGGGGCCAAAGCGGTGGATATTCGTAAGGCGGTGATGGTGGCCGTCGACAAGACCAGCATCGGCTGGCAACCTTCCATTTGGCCGCATTTTCCAGTGACCTGGACGGAGCTTCACGGAACGGGAGTCCTGGATTTCGGCAAGGTTGCGAAGTTGGCCAAGACCCCCTTTCAATACCAGGTCTAGACGGTCACACCGTCTACAACCTCATCGTCGTCATTGGGCTTTTGATCTGGTGGCGCTGTCTTGTCTTCCTTCGGGTTGCAGGAGCCGGCCTTCACACGCTCTCCAGTGCGCGGGTTCGAGCCGTTGCCGCCGCCACCGCCACTGGGATTCTCCTCCCGGCCCGAACCGTCGTCGCCGCCACCACCGCCGCCACTCCCCTCCCCCTCCCGGTCACCTGAGTCCCCACCGCCGGCTCCCCCGCTTCCACCAAGGCCAGACGGACGGCTTCCCAGTGGCACGGGGACGCCCGTTTCTTCGAAATACTTCCGAAGGGTGGTATCCAGACCACTATCCTCAATGCCCGCGCCGCGCACCGCACGCATTCGGAAGTTCTGCAAGAGCCAACACCACAGCGCCTTACGTACGCCTGGATCCTTCACCAGTTCCTGCGTCAGGAACTCGACCTCCTGCTTTACTACGGTCGTCAGTATCTGTTCCAGTGTTGCGTCCGAGATCTCAATCTTCATCCGAACGTCCCTTTCTCTTTATGTAATTGTTCGTTTACTGCCGGACCGGTCCAAACACCTCATCCCACCGCTTCGCATAAAGTGACCGTTTCAGATACTGCGCCACGGTCCCCTCGCCCCACGATGCCACCAACAGCCCCCGCAGCCTTTCCAACTCCTGCCGCGTCTCCCGCACATCCTTGCCTGCCCGCACCTCCGCCTGTCCCCGAATCAGCGTCGAGTAGAGCGTGTCGTCGAGATTGCCTTGTTTCCGCAACGCCTCCCGTGCCATGTTGGCTCGACGGATCGCCTCATCGTACTCGCCGGCCAGCAGGAACAAGTCCGCCGCCACATAGTGCGACGTCGCCGAAGCACGCGCGTTCGCCGGCTTGCGGAACGTCTCGCCGCATTCCTTTCGCGCCTTCTCGGGCGGCTCTCCGAATACCGACGCCGTGCAGATGAAGTTCTTTAACGACGTAACCCGGCTGGCCTGCTTGTTCTCTTCCGCCACGCGCAGCATCTCGCGGTAATGGGCCAGAGCCTTGGCATACTGCCCTTCCTCCACCAGCAAAAGGCCTTCTACCAGTCCCCTGGCCGTTACCTGCTGCGCCTGCTGGCAGCGATCATTGGCCGCGACGTCCCGCAGGTGCTGCCGGGCATCGGCAAAGCGGCCCAGGTTAACCTCCGTGCGCGCCGCTTCCACACCCGCCGTGCAGATGTCCTGCCGAATGCCATGTGTCTTCGCCAACTCCAACCATTGGAGGTAACCCACCAATGCCGGAGGATAATCGCCCGTATCGGCCGCGAGGTTCGCCCTCGCCACGGTCACGGTCACGGTCATATCCACATCGCCCAGGTTCGCCACTTCCTCCTGCGCCTGGTGCAGCACTGCCTTGGCGCCCGCCCAATCGTCTAGCCGCTGCAGCATCGCCGCCTCGCCGACTCTCGCGCGCAACGCTTCTCTGGGATAACCGATCTCCCGGTAACCCGCCGCCGCCTTCCGGTAAGCCTGCAAGGCGTCCTCATTCCGCCGCAGTTGCCGTAGCGCCACGCCAGACCAGTACTGCGCCCGGGCCATCCCGCGCGGACTGCGCACACGCCCGGCGTGGACCACCGCCTTCTGGAACTCCGCATAGGCCATCTCTGCTTTACCTTGCGTATTCCACTGGATTCCGAGGTCAATCAATCCTTGCACCTCGAGTTCCCCGAAGCGCTCTCGTGCGGCGATGGCTTGCGCCTGCTCGATATAGGCCTCCGCCTGCGCCGGATCCGAACTCGTATCGGCAATCCGCGCCAGATGCAGCAGCGCCTTTGCCTCGGCATACGGCGATTGCGCCGCGCGAGCCGACACCAACGCCTGCTGCGCCTGCACCTGAGCCGCATCCACCTCTTTCTGCCGGAACAGCCACAGCGACAACTCCGTCTGCCCCTGCGACAACGCCTCAATGCGGTTCAGCGAACGAAAGCCCGCCAATGCCTTATCGAAGTAAGGGCGAATCGCCTCGGGCTTACTCTTCATCCGCGCTGCCAATTGCGCTCGCAGCAGGTTGGCACTGGGCGCATCGGCATCGGCCGTCAGGATCTCATCCACCACCCGCATCGCTTCGGCCGGCCGATCGCCCTGCTCCAGCGCGCGCGCCTGATCCAGCAACCCATCCCAGCGCTCCGCCCCCGGCTGCCGGCCGGCAACACGCCGGAAGCGCGCCGCCGCTGTCCGGAAATCGAGCGTCACCAGGCTCTGCACGGCCCGCACCAGATCCGCGCCGGGGTCGAACCACTTCTGCACCCGCAGGGCCTGCAGAACCGACTCGCGCGCCAGATCCAACTGATCCAATTCCTTATAGGCCTGCGCCAGGCGGGCATGGCCGGCCGCCCAATCCGGCGCACGTTCCACCACACGTGCCAGCGCCCGCTGCGCTGTCGCGGGATTGCCGTCATGGAGGGCGTGCACTCCTTCCCGATACCAGGACTCCACGCCCGCAGGCGGTTGCAGGCGGCCGGCGAACAGCGCCCAGCCCAACCACAACAACAGCGCGCCAGCAACGGCGCCGCCGAGTGGCCACGCCCACCTCCGCCAATCGCGTTTCGCTGCCAACCGCACCGAACGCAAGCCTTCCAGCGCTTCCACCACTTCGCCGGCCGTGGCAAACCGCAACTGTGGATCCCCAGCCAGGCACTTCAGGATCACTCGCTCCCATAAGGGCGGCACGTCCTTCCAATGCCGCGGCGGCGTGGGTTGTTCTTTCACCTTCTTTACGGCCAGCGCCAGTGGAGACAGATCCTCGCCGTAGGGACGGTGACCCGTCAGCATCTCGTAGATCACCACGCCCAGCGCGTAGATATCCACCGCCGGCGTCGACGCGGCACCCTCCATCTGTTCCGGCGCCATGTAGGCGGGTGTGCCGATGGCAACACCTGCCGAATGGGTCACCATGCCGGCATTGGCCGTTCCACTGATCCGCGCCAAACCAAAGTCCGTGATCACCGCCCGGCCATCGATCAGCATGACGTTGCCCGGCTTCAAATCCCGATGCACCACACCGGCCGCATGCGCCGCGGTCAGCCCGGAGCAGAGTTGCCGCACAATCGGCAAAGCCTGCCCCGGCTCCAAATGCCCCCTCTTCTGGATATGCGCCGCCAGAGTCTCGCCCTCCAGCAGTTCCATGGTGAGGAACAACGTCTCGCCCTGGCGGCCCGCGTCGAAGATCCGGCACACGTTCGGATGCGTCACCTGCCGGGCGATCTGCACTTCTTTCCGAAATCGCGCCGCAAAACGGTCATCATCGGCCAGATGCCCGTGCAAGGTCTTCAACGCCACCCGCGTCCCCAACTCGTTGTCGAAGGCCGCATACACCTCGCCCATACCGCCTTCGCCGATCAACTTCTCAATCCGGAAACGCCCCCCGATCACTTCCTCCGGCTGGAACGTACGGTGGAAAGAGGCGCCCGCCGCCGCCAAGCGCTTCGCGAATTCCTCACCGCCGGCAGGGCTATCCACAAACACCTGGCTACGATCATGACGTGCCAGCAATTCCGCTACTTCCGCCCGCAGTTGCGCATCGTCCTCACAGGTGCGATCGAGAAACGCCTCGCGCTCGGACGAGGCTAACTCCGCGGCCTCGCCA
Organism: Bryobacterales bacterium; assembly: GCA_016789745.1. Taxonomy (GTDB): domain Bacteria; phylum Acidobacteriota; class Terriglobia; order Bryobacterales; family Bryobacteraceae; genus CADEFT01. The sequence continues at coordinate 15,978 of JAEUQF010000230.1, read as the reverse complement.
AAGATGGCGCCGATCCGTTCCCACCGTTCCGGAGTCATCCGCGCAAGGTTTTCTCGAGCCAGGCGCGCGCCAGTGCCCAATCACGCTTGGCAGTCTTTTCGGAAGTGCCCAGAACCTGCGCGATCTCCACCATGTCCAACCCGGAGAAGAACCGCAACTCCACCACACGTGCCTGGCGGGCGTTAAGTTCCGCCAATTGATCCAGCGCCGTATCCAGAGTCAGCAGGTCTTCGGCCGATTCCTCTACCGTGACATTGATCTCGTCCAGATCCACGCGCTTGAGAGCGCCGGCGCGCTTGGCCGCGCAGTGCGAACGGGCATGATCAATCAGGATCCGACGCATGATGCGCGCCGCGGTGACGAAAAAGTGGGCGCGGCTCTCGAAACGCAGCGCCTTGCCGCCCACCAGGCGCAGATAAGCCTCGTGAACCAGTGCAGTCGGTTGCAGCGTGTGACCGGCCCGCTCTTTTCGCAGGTTTGCCACCGAAAGACGGTGCAACTCGGTGTACACCGCATTGAACAGCGCATCCTGTGATCCGTGCTCGCCTTCAGCAGCCGCTTTCAGTAACTCCGTGATTTCGCCCAATCAGTGGATTATAAGACAACACGAGGGTCAGGTACGTTGGGCCACCTTTGCCAGCACATACGGCCCTTCGGGAATCACGGCCACCGTCGCACCGGGCTTTAGTTCAGCGAACAGCGCATCCAGAGCCCCCTGCAGAGTGGAATACGCAGGACCCCATAGCGTCGGATAGTATTCGGCATCCAGCCCCGGCACATAGAACAGCACGCTCAGTTTCTCCATCACCAGCGCCAGTTTCTCGATCTGCCATTGATCGACAATCACCGGCGTGTTGCGAATGCGCTCCAGATACTGTGCCGCGTTCGGATTATCCTTCAGCATCTGGCGAAACTCCGGCGCGCCTGGCCCTTCCTGGCACTCCGCCACCAGCAGAATCCGGCCGCCCGGCTTCACGATGTGCGACGCCGCCGTCACGCCCTTGATGGCCTGGTAGTAAGTCAGATCCAGCGGATAGCCCGCCGATGTCGTGATTACGGCATCGACAGGCTCAGCCATCTCTTCCAGCATCACCTGCTGCACGAAGCGGACTCCGTGCTTATGGGCCTCCTCCGCATTGCCCGCGAACACTCCGGCAATCTGCCGGTCACGCGTCAGCGCCACATCCACCAGGAAATCGTGCCGCGCCATGCGGGCGATCTCCAGCAGTTCGCGATGCAGCGGGTTCTGCGCAATGGAGCCCTCCACCGACAGCGGCTGCCGCATGAACTTCGGACTGTGCAGAACCTTGATCGTCTCCTGTGCGGCTAAGCCTGGTGCGATCAGCTTGCGGCCGCCGGAAAAGCCCAGCATCAGGTGCGGTTCAATAAACCCCAGCGTAATGTGCAGGTCAGCCGCGATAAACCGCTCGTCCACATAGGCGGGCGTACCCGTGGACGTGATGCCCAGGTAGCGGTGCTCGCTTCGTTCCCGCGCGTTATGATTTACCACGCGCAACGTGCCGGCCAACTCGGGCCCAACAATCTCCCGGATCTCGGCATCGGTGGCCGGACGGTGCAGGCCCGTGGCGATCAAAACCGTTACGTTCTCCCGCGAGATGCCGCCTTCCTCCAAAGCCCGCAACACGTGCGGCAACACGACGCGGTTCGGCGCCGGACGCGTGATATCGCAAACGGAGATGGCGGCCGTCTTCCTACCGCGCGCCAACTCCGTCAGCGATGCCGACGCAACGGGGCGGGCAATAGCCTCCGCCAGAGCCTGACCCGCATCAGGCAGCGGCTTGGCCGACCGCGCTTCCAACAACTTATAGTCGTAGCCTTCCGGCAGCGTCACATCCAGTCCTGACTTACCGAAGGCCAGCTTGATCTGCATATGGAGCCACGGTATCACAGGCTCCGTCCACGGTAAGCGATGGCGTGACCATAGCAGCAATAGCTTATCCTTAGCGGACGGAGCGGTCTTACCTAAAGGATCTCGTTCTTGTGTTCCTGGGCGAAACGCAGCAATGCATGCGTGCCATGCAAATCCAGCTTTTGGCAGATATTGGCGCGGTGATTTTCCACCGTGCGCGGGCTCATGGAGAGTGTGGCGGCAATCTCTTTGTTGGTGCGATATTCGGCCAGCAGTTTCAGCACACGGCGTTCGGTGGGCGTCAACTCGCGCAGGCCGGGATTCAACTTCTCGAACTCCGCGATGCGGCGGTCTCGGTTCACCAGGTAGCTGGAGATGGATGGACTGATGAAGTAGGTGCCGCTGGCCGCCGCACGGATGCTGCCGACAATGTCCGTGACGGCACTGTCTTTGAGAATGTAGCCCCGTACGTCCAACGAAAGCGCCTGGCTGAAGAACTCCTCGTCCTTGTGCATGGTCAGGATCACCAACGCCACCTGCAGCCCTTCGCCGCGTATAGCGCGGATGACTTCAAAGCCATCCATTCGCGGCATGTCCACATCCAGCACCGCCACATCGGGCCGGCGTTCCCGCACCATCGCCAGTGCCGCGGCCCCGTCTTCGGCTTCGGCCACCACCTGCAATCCGGGCTCCTCATCGATAACCTGACGCAAGCCTTTGCGAAAGACAGGATGATCGTCAGCGATGAGGATCCGCAGGGCCTGCATGTTCCAGGTTGATCTCCAAACGTAACATAGTGCCTTGCCCGGGGGCTGATTGCAGCGCGTAGCGCGCCTTCAGAATGCGCGCCCGTTCGGCGAGGCCGGTCAGCCCGAAGCCGCGCTTGTCCTGGGCACGAAGGTCGAAACCTTCTCCATCATCATCGATGCGAACCGCGATGTGGCCCTCGTTGCGTTCCACAACCACCGATGCTCTTGCGGCCCGGGAATGCTTCAGAATATTGTTCACGGCCTCCTGCACGATGCGATAGAGATTGATTTCGCCTTCGTTCGACAACAGGCCGTCAATCGGATCAATCTGCGCGCTGAAGAGGATCGTGCTGGCCGCCGCTGCACGCCTTGCCAGAGAGGTAAGGGAGTTCGTCAGGCCCAGCCGTTCCAGTTGGGGCGGCCGCAGCGACCGCGCAATCTCCCGGACTTCATCAATCGCCTCGGAAGCCGCAGCCGAAATCTCATCCAGTTTTCGAGCTGCTATTTCACTATCGCCGGGCTTGGCCAGCGCCATCAGCGCATGGTTACGAATGACGATGAGGTTCTGACCCAGGCTATCGTGCAGTTCGCCCGCGATGCGCTTCCGCTCCTTCTCCTGGGAATCGATGAGCAACCGGCTGAACGCCTCCTGCACCGCTTGTGCCTTCCGAAAGCCTTCCACGCGCAGGCGGTGGGCACCGTAAATAAGACCGGCAATGAGGCTGACCACACCCAGCAGGAACCACCAGCGCTGCCAGGGCGGTGCGATCACGGTGATACCGAGTCTCGCCTCCTTCGGGCTCCAGACCCCGTCGCTATTCGTGCCTTTGACACGCAGCAGGTAGTTGCCGCTATCCAGGTTCGTATAGATCGCGATGCGGCGGGTACGGCTATGCTGCCAGCCTTTATCGAAGCCTTCCAGACGGTAGGCGTAACGGTTCTGGTCCGGGGCCGTGAAGTCCAGCGAGGCAAACTCCACCGAGAACATCGAATCGCGCCACGACAACTCCACACGCCCCGTCTCCGGCACCTCCGGCATCGGCACCCCCTGCTTCTGAAAGCCGGTAATCACCACCTGCGGCTGATAATCGCTATCGCGCACCTTCTTCGGATCGAAACGGTTGTAGCCGTTGATCCCGCCAAAGTACATCAGCTTGCTGAAAGCGGAGTAATGCGCCGACCCGCCGTTGAACTCGTTGTCCTGCAGGCCATGGCTGATGTTGTAGCTGCGGAACACGCGGGTGGCGGTATCGAACCTCGCGAGCCCGTTGTTCGTGCTCAGCCACAGGTATCCGCCGGGATCTTCCAAGATGGCGTAGACCGTATCATTCGGCAATCCATCCTTCTCTGTGAAACGAGTGAAGGTCTTTGTCGGGCGATCGAACAGACTTAGCCCCGCGGTGGTGCCGGCCCACAACCTGCCTCGCCCATCCACCAATAGCGCATATACAGCAGGGCCGCTAATGCTTTTCGGATTCGCCGGACCATGCGGATAGTGCGTGAACACCCCTGTGCGCGGATCCAGATGATCCAAACCAGCATGCCGCGTGCCCACCCAAAAGGTGCCATCGGTGTCGGCCGCCATCGAACGGACCTCATTGTTGGCAAGGCTGGTGGGACGCTTGGGATCATGCACGTACCGCGTCACCTTGCCGCTGGCGACATCCAGGTGATTCAGGCCGGTGTGCGAACCCACCCATAGCGTCCTGCCCTGGTCATACGTGCGGAGAAAGCCGGTGCGTCCGGGCGTCGGTGTAGCTGGGTCGTTCGGACCATGATGGTACAGTCGAAACCGCCCCGTCTTGGGATCCAGCCGGCTCAGCCCCGCCTGCGTGCTGACCCAAACGGTGCCATCCGGAACGCCGAGCACTCCCGATACGACATCGCTTGGAATGCTCGTAGAATTGCCATTCTGCTGCCGGTATGCCGTGAAGTTCCCGGTTTGTGGGTCGTATCGGTTGAGCCCCTGATCCGTACCGACCCACACCGTGCCGTCGGGCTGTTCATAGATGCCTTTCACCACACTGTCGGACATGCCGTTGCTGGGGCTGCGGCGAAAGGTGACGAAGCGTCGGCTGGCTGCGCTGTAACGATTGAGGCCGGCTTCGGTGCCGAACCACAGCGTCCCGCTACGGTCTGCCAGTATTTGGCGAACGGTGTCATTGCTCAGACTGCGCTCATCGGCGGGATCGAAGCGGTACCTCGTGTGGACACCGGCTGCGGTTACTCGCTCCAGGCCATGATCCGTACCCAACCACAGTTCCCCATCGGACTCCTCATGGAAGGCCCAAACACCGGCATCGCACGCCTGGCGCGGCCCGCCATTGTAATGAGCGAAACGCCGGAAGCTGCCGGACTCCTCCTCCAGCATCGCCGCTCCGCAATCGGTGCCCACCCAAAGGTGGCCCTTGCGGTCACGAAAGAGCTGCAGAACGAAGTTGGCATTGAGGCTGGCCGGATCCGCCGGGTTGTGCCCGAAATGCGTGAAACGCCCGGTAGCAGGATCCAAGCGGTCCAAACCGTGACGGCGTGTGCCCACCCACAGCACCCCATCGGCATCCTCAAGCAGATCGGTGACGTCGTCGCTGATCAGGCTGGCGGGATCCGCGGGATTATGCCGGTAAGCCTCGGACCTGCCCGTTCGCGGGTGGAAGCGATTCACGCCGCCGAACTGCGTGCCCACCCAGAGATAATCGCCACGGCCTCGCCGGACGAAGCTGACGGCGTTATCGCTGATGCTGGCGGTGTTGGCCTTGTCGTGGCGATAAGGGATGAAGCGCTCGGTAGCGCGATCGAAGGACGCCAACCCGCCGCCGGTGGTGCCGATCCACAGGACACCTCTGTCATCTTCAACGATGCCAGAGACGGAGTTGTTGGGCAGCGAACCGGGATCGCCGGCTTTGTAGCGATAGATCGTGAATGTATAGCCGTCGTACCGGTTCAGCCCGTCTTGTGTCCCGATCCAGAGGTAGCCGCGCTGGTCCTGATACATGGCCCGTGCGGTGGCTTGCGACATTCCCTGGCGCAATCCTATGCGCTCGACCACCAAGGGCGCAGGCGGCGAGGGCCACAAGAAGGCAGCGCTGCCGAGAAGGAGCAGCAGGCGGCTCAGGCTGAGAGCGAGTGTACGCAAAAGCCCAGTTTATCCCGCCGACGTGCGGCCGGATCCCCCAAGGCCTTCCGCAACTGCTGGCCAACCACCAACAGCAGGCGGACTACAGCGCCAGTCGCTCTCTTGCGTAATTCAAACACTGCTTCACGTTGTCTTCCTCCACGTCGCCCTGCGCCTTGGCCGGCAACGTGGTCAGCATCGGCAGCGGCTTGGTCACCTTCGCTTTGCGTACCATGCGCAGCGCCCGCGCCAGCCGCGGTGCGTGCGTTTCGGGGAACGTCGCCCAATACTTCTCGGTCAGACACGGAACCTTCAGCGGATCACGCGTGATCATCTCCAACGTGATCTTCACATCCGGCTTGACCGCCTTCACCGTCTTCACGATCTTCGCCAAGTCCAATATGCCCTCGCCGAACGGCACTTCCGCCAACAGGAACCCGTCCGCATACTCCGCCACTCCCATGTCCTTCAAATGCGTCGAAAAGGCATACGGTGCCAGCCGTTCCACCACCTCCATCGGATCATCCAGCAACGCCATGTTGTTGCCCGTGTCCAGGCACACGCCGAAATTGGGCGACGAGTACTTCTTAAAGATGGCGACGTGCTCTTCCACCGTCCAGTCCTTATGATTCTCGATCGCGAACTTCACGCCGGCCTTCTCCGCCATCGGGATTGCCCGCGCCAAGGCGGCATGCGAGCTCTTCACGAACGTCTTCCACTCCTCCATGGAGCCGAACGTCTCATAACGCCGCCCGCTCAGACACGCCGACCGGATACACAGCGCCCCCAATTCCTTAGCCGCCGCAAGCGTCTTTGCAAACTGCTCCTCATTGTCCGATCGCGGCAATCCGGCCATCACCTCGATCCACATGCCGTACTTTTCGGCCTGCGCCCGGACCTTGCGGACGTAAGCGGGATCCAGATTCGTGATGGCGCTCTGAATGCCGGCCGCGCCCAAACCATGGCAATGCTCCAGGAAGTCAAAGGTGTCGCGGAACCGCCGCACCGTCATGTAGCAGGTGGTGGCGATTCCCATCTGCGACCGCGGCGGAGCGGCCTGTGTCGCCAGCGGAGCCGCCAGGGTGAGGAAAGCCGCACTTCGTCTCGTCATGCCGTTCATTCTTCGCCATAATATAACGGTGACGGATCAACTGCTCCTGTTCTTCGGATTGGTGGCGGCCTTTGTGGCGGGTGCCGCCGTGGTATGGCTCATTCTGCGTAAGAGCGGCGAAGGCAACCTCAAAGTCGCCGAAAACGTGCGCGAGGGCCTGCAGCAGATCGAGCAGAAATTGCACGCCTTCGAAAAGGATAGGGAAAGCTCCCAGGCCGGCCTGAAAGAGCAGATCCGCCTGCTGGCCTCCAGCGAACTGCAACTGCAAAAGGAAACGGCACGGCTGGCCAGTGCGCTGCGGTCCCCGGGGGTGCGCGGTCGTTGGGGCGAAATGCAGTTGCGCCGCGTCGCCGAACTCGCCGGACTCACCGAACGTTGCGATTTCACCGAGCAGGTCACCACCAACGGCGAAAGCAAGCAGCGGCCCGATCTGCTGGTCCACCTGCCGGGCGGCCGCTCCCTGGTAGTGGATGCCAAGGTGCCGCTATCAGCTTATCTGGAAGCCAACGAAGCCACAGACGAGGCCGCACGCGCCGCCAAGATGAAGGAGCATGCCGCCCAGGTCCGCGCCCAGATTGTGCGCCTGAGCGCGAAGTCCTATTGGGACCAGTTCGCCGAAGCGCCGGAGTTCGTCGTCCTGTTCCTGCCGGGCGAGGCTTTCTTCAGCGCTGCCCTCACCGAAGAGCCCGAACTGCTGGAGTACGCCGCCGATCGCAAGGTGATTCTGGCGACGCCCACTACGCTCATCGCGCTGATGAAAGCCGTCGCCTACGGCTGGCGCCAGCAGCGCGCCGCCGAACGCGCCGAAGAGATCCGCGAGCAGGGTACCGAACTGTACGAACGCCTGCGCGGCATGGCTTCGGAAATGGCGGTACTGGGAGCGCAGTTGGAACGCGCCGTCAATAGTTATAACCGCGTGCTGGGCGCCTGGGAAACCCGCGCCATCCCCGCCGCCCGCCGTATGCATGATCTGGGCGCCGGCTCCGGTGACGCCATCGACGCGCCACGTCCCATCGACACAGCGGCCAAGGCGCCGAAATACTAGGGGATCGGGCAGACTGGCTGCAGGAACGGAAACATTCCGATTCCTGCCACCAGGAAGCTGCTTGCTCCCACTGCAGAGCCGATCACCAACCCAAGACGCTGCGCCTCGCCAACCGTGGGCGCGCTATCCCTGGAAGCGGCGAGCGTGGCCAGCTTGGTCTTCTGCGGCTCATTCAGGATAGACTCGGCCGCCCGCCGCAATTCCCGGTAGTAGCTTTCTGCGCTACGGCAAACCCCGCCCAACTGGGCATACAGCCGGCCAAGCGCCGCCTGGTCCAGATCCTGGCGGACGATCTCCAGCGTTATCGACCGGCTCAGGTCATTCAGCGCCCCTTGGGTCGGCGCCATCGTGATCATGTAGTTCTGTATGTTCTCCGACAGCACACGATACTGCGCGTCGCTGAGGTTGAGGTACTGCTTCGCGGCGAACGTGGGCGTGTTGCCAGGCACAAGCACCTGGGTCTCCCGCTCCATGCAGCCCGGCAACATGGGTATGCCACCCAAAATTACAGTGGCCGGATGTCCATCCAGCAACGCCAGTGACTGCGCTTCCTGCACCGCCGCGTTCAGACGCCGCGCGGACTCCAGTTCGTCCAGCCGGGTGCGCTGCGTCGCCGTCAACTCGGCGCGAGCCCATTCGGTAACCCGCACCCAACTGCTGCGGTCCTCCCGGCAGACTTCCTCCCGTTGCACAGCTAAGCCACCCAGCGTCACCGACTCGGCCTCTTCACGTGCCATCTCGACACGGAGCGCAACCATCAGTTCCTCCATTCGGCGGGCACGCGCTGCCCGCTCCTCCGCCTGCGTACGGACGTTCGCAATCAAGGTCTCGATCTGCGCCTCACTCAGCGACAGGTACTCCTGGATCCGCGCGAATTGCGGAGCCGGAGCCGTCTGCGCCAGCAACGCCAAACAAACCCACGAGAGTAGCGTAATCATGGCAGTGTACTCCTACCGCGACGGACACCCGGGGAATCCCACCGCCGACGACGTCGTCGTAATCAGCCGGTACACCAGCGGCGGCGCCCCCAACTGCGGCGGTGCCGGCACATCGCCCATCAACCGGAACCCCTGCGCTTCGCTCACCACCGCGAACTGCTTCGCCAACTCCTCCAACGCCCGCAGTTTCGTCTTCTGCGCGTCAGTCAACGTCCCCGCATTGCGTGCCACCTGCCCTTCATACTCGGCCCTCAGTTCCCGGCACACACGCGTGATCTCCACATAGCGCGAGCCGATCTCCATCGGGTCGGGCGCTTCCTTCTCTCCTTCCGCGACAATCTCCTGCTGCAGCGTGTACAGTCGCCGCGAGGATTCCGATAGCCTGCGATTCAACTCATCGTTGCTGCGCAAGATATCCAAATACTGCGCATCCGTAAGTTGCAGGTATTCCTTGACCTGGAAAAACTGCGCCCCGGGAATGCCCTGCGCCCACGTCGATACCGCACATAGGAAGAACAACCAAGACGTCTTCATGCCCCGAATTCTACGCCCATTGCACACTGGCAGCCAGCCCTCCACCCGTAACACCGTCAAAAGGTGTATACTCTCCTTTTATGCGTTACCGCCGCTACTCGTTTGCCTTTCGATTTAGGCCCTTTGCCTAGATCCCGAGTGGCGTTGCCGGAACGACAACCGTTTTCCCCAAACCGCCCACTCGGCAACGAGTGGGCTTTTCATTTGCAATCGAGGTTGAACCAGACATGATCGTCTCCATGAAGCGCTTTGCCACCAAGGCGGAAATCGATTCGGTTTGCGAGCGGATCCGCGATTTTGGCTACAAGATCCACGCCATCGAAGGTGAAGAGCGCGTCGTGATCGGCGTGGTCGGCGTCGGCGATGTCACCGCCTGTCTGGAATCGCTCGAAGCCATGGACTGCGTCGAGAAAGCCATGCGGATCTCGGCACCCTACAAGTTTGTCAGCAAGGAGTTCCGCACCGGCAAAACCGTCATCAAGATCGGCAGCGACGTCGACATCGGGGGCGATGACTTGGTCGTGATGGCCGGCCCCTGCTCGGTCGAGAGCGAAAAGCAGATCATGGAGTCTGCTTATGCCGTCGCCAAGTCTGGCGCCAAGGTCCTGCGCGGCGGCGCCTTCAAGCCCCGCACCTCACCTTACGACTTCCAGGGCATGGCCGAAGAGGGCCTCAAACTGCTCGCCAAGGCTCGCGAAGCCACCGGCCTTGCCATCGTCACCGAAATCATGAGCGACGGGGAAGTGGACCTGGTAGCCGAGTACACCGACATCATGCAGGTGGGCGCGCGCAACATGCAGAACTTCGCGCTGCTCAAATCGCTCGGCCGCTGCGGCCGGCCCGTGATGCTGAAGCGCGGCCTCAGTTCCACCATTAAGGAACTGCTGATGTCGGCCGAATACATCGTCGCCCACGGCAACCCCAACGTCATCCTCTGCGAGCGCGGCATCCGCACCTTCGAAACCATCACCCGCAATACCTGCGACATCGTCGCCGTACCGGTGCTCAACGAATTGACCCACCTGCCCATCGTCATCGACCCCAGCCACGCCACCGGCAAGCGCAGCCTGGTGCCGCCGCTGTGCCGTGCCGCTGTCGCCATTGGCGCCGATGGCCTCATCGTCGAAGCGCACCCCTGCCCCGAACGCGCCATCAGCGACGGCGCTCAATCGCTGCATCTGGAAGAATTCGACCGCATGATGAGGGACATCGCCGGCTACGTGAAGCTCTGGAAAGAGTCGCGCGCCGCCATGGCCGCCACGGTCTAAGCCGGTGGCTTCCAAACGCCCCGTCGTCGCCATCGCAGCCGCCCTCATTGCGGTGGCGATTGGTGTCGGTGTCGTCTTTCTGACCGGCCGCACCCAGCCGCTCGAAACGCTCATGCTGCGCCTGCCGCGCGAAGGCCGCGTGCTGGCACGCTTCGACCTCGATTCGCTCCGCAACGCCGGCGTCCTCAAGCCCGACTCACTCTCGGTGGAAGGCGACTACAAGCAGTTCGTCGCCGCCACAGGATTCCACTACCAGCGCGATCTGGACACCGTCCTGCTCACCTACGGCGCCCGTGAGGCGCACATGCTGCTGCGCGGCAAGTTCCAGTTCGCCAGGTTCCAGCGCTACGCCGAACAGAACGGCGGCACATGCGATGGTTCCGTATGCCGCATCAAGGGGACCACGCCTGGCGTCATCGTCGGCTTCGCGCGCATCGACCGGCGCACCCTGGCCGTCACCAGCAGCACCAACGCCGACGCGATCTTAGCTTTGCTCGCAGATCCGCGCGTGCCGGTGCCGCTCGAAACACCCGCCGATCCAGTGTGGTTTTTGCTGCCGAAGGCCGTCCTCAGCGAGCAACTGCTGCCGCCGGCCGCGACCGTGTTCGCCACCGCTGCCCTGGAGTGCGCCCCTGCTTTCCTGGCCTTGGGCCGCGAACAGCAGCAACTGCAGGCGCGGCTGGACGCCACCTGCCAATCAACCGAACAGGCCGTGCAGGCCGTTCGCGAATTGCAGGCGGCCACCACCATGCTGACCCGCGTCATCGGCCGCGAAACCCAGAGCCCCGATCCGGCCACCTTGAGCGGCATCCTCACCAAGGGCGAGTTTCGTAACGAAGGCGGCCGGCTGCGCGGCACCTGGCCGTTGGACCCGGCCTTCGTCGAATCGCTGTTGGGAGGCCCCTCCGCGAAATGATTTCCGGCGTCCTGTGTGTCGGCAATATCGTCATCGACCTGCTTACCTATCCGGTCGACGACATCCAATGGGGCGGCACGCGGTGGGTGGAGTCCATCACCCAGAGCCTCGGCGGCAATGGTGCGAATACCTCCTCGGCCTTAGGCAAACTCGGTGTGCCCGTGCAGTTGATCGGCGCCATCGGCGATGATCCGTTCGGCCTTGCCGCCCGCCACCGGCTGTGCGACTGCGGCGTCGAAACCAGCCTACTGCAGCTTCTGCCCAGCAGCACCGCCTGCACCGTCGCCTTGGTACGTTCCGACGGCACACGCGCCTTCCTGCACCACCCCGGCGTCAGCCGCATCATGTGGAAGGATGCGATACCCCTGACGCCCGCCCCAGGCACCACCTGGTTTCATCTTGGCAATCCCTTTTCGATGACCCATATCCGCCCGCGCTCGCCCCACCTGCTGGCCGAAGCGCACGCCCTTGGCCTGAAGACCTCGCTCGATACCGCCTGGGATGCCCTTGGCGAGTGGATGACGGTCCTGGGCCCTTCCCTGCCCCATACCGACCTGCTGTTCCTCAACGAAGACGAAGCCCGTATGTTGACCGGAACTTTGGAACCGGCACTGGTCTGTGAGCGGTTGCGAAGCGCCGGCGCCTCCGACATCGTTTTGAAGCTTGGCCCGCGCGGCTGTGTCGTGTTCCATGGGCCGGAGCAGTTCCATGCTCCGGCCTATGCGGTGCATGCCATCGACACCACTGGCGCGGGCGACTGCTTTGCCGGTGCCTTCCTCGCCGCCCTGCAACGCGGCCGCACGATGGCCGAAGCTGCTTCTTTCGCCAATGCCGTCGGCGCACTCAACGTTCAGTCCATCGGCGGTACCTCCGGGCTTCTCACCTGGGACGAGACTCTCGCCTGGATGAGCGCTCCAGAGCGTCAGCACCTTTCAGCCGCAATCTGAGTCACACAGCACCAGAAGCCTCGGTACGTATAGAACTGCACCCCGCACCTGCAAGGTTCGAAAGTACCCTCGTTCGTGGCCAGCAACCCTCCCGCTAGGACTTCGCCTTCGGGTAGCAGCCGAACACCTTCAGGAAATCCGCCAGTTCCTCCAGATGTCCTAGAGCCCGCTTGGTTTTTTCATCCGTAAGATCCGCCAGCACATCGACGTAGAACAGGTACTCCCAGGGTTTTCCCCGAAGCGGCCGGCTCTCGATCTTTTCCAGACTGAGATCTCTGAGGGCAAATGCACTAAGGGCGCGGAACAAAGCGCCGGGCGTGTTCCGAGTTGTGAACACGAGTGACGTCTTCTTCTCACCCGCCTGCGGGAGCAAGGGCTTGTCCCCCGGACGCTGTGCAAGAAAGAACCGCGTGAAGTTCTGGCGGTCGTCTTCGATACCCTTCTTCAGGATGCGCGCACCATAAATCTCGGCAGCCATCGACGAGGCAATCGCCGCCGCGTCGGTCAACCCCTGCTCCACCACCATCTTCACGCTGCCGGCCGTATCGTAGAACGTGGTCTTTTCCAGGTGTCCGTTGGCGGCAAAGAAATCGAGACATTGATTGAGAGCCACCGGATGGGAAAACACTCGCCGGATTGCGCTCCATTTCACACCCGCCGGAGCAATCAGATTATGCACAATCCGCAGCTTCGTTTCTCCTACGATTTTCACGTCGAAATTAAGGAAATGATCGTAGTTTTCAATAACCGAACCATGCAAAGTGTTCTCGATAGGGATTACCGCCGCATCCACATCGCCGTTGACTAGGGCCCGGAAAACCAGGTCGAACCGCTCGTAGGGAATCGGCTTCACGCCTTCCCCCAGAAGCTGCTTGGCCGCCGCCTGGCTGAAGGCCCCCAACTCTCCCTGAAATCCAGCACGCACCCGCTTCATGCCCGTCCTCCCTGCCATCGCGTGGTCACTTCGCCCGGTAATCCGAGCAAGTCCAACACACGGTCCACACTGAAGTTCACTATGTCATCCACCGTCTGCGGATTGGTATAAAACGCAGGAACCGGAGGCGCTATGATCGCCCCCATCTCCGCCAACGCCGTCATCGATCGCAGATGGCCCAGGTGAAACGGCGTCTCCCGCACCAGCAGGATCAGTTTCCGTCGCTCCTTTAAAATGACGTCGGCCGCGCGCACCAGAAGGTTGCTGGCAATGCCGCAGGCAATCGACGACATGCTCGAAATCGAACAGGGCGCCACCACCATGGCGTCCGTCAAGAAGGAGCCAGAGGCAAGCTTTGCGCCAATGTCTTCAACAGGATAGCTATAGTCCGCCAAGGCCTTCAGATCGGCCGCCAAACGCCCCGTTTCCAAGTAGGCTGTGCGTTCGCCGGAGCGCGTCAGCACCAGATGCGTCTCCACGCCACCACGCGCCCGGAGCTTTTCCAGCAGCCGGATTCCGTAGATTGAACCGCTTGCTCCGGAGATCCCAACGATGATTCTCAAAATTCCCCTCCAACTCCAAGTTTTGTTCCGAAAACAGAACAGCCATCCGACAAGCGGTTGCCCTCCCCTCCACCGATTGTCTATAATCCGAACGGGTCCCGGCCCCCGTTGACGTCGTCATTCGCGCACGCTTAGTCCATTTCACGAGAACCTTTTAGCATGGAGGAAGCCGGACAGAAACTCAAGCGGACCCGGGAACGGCTCAACCTGCGCTACCGCGATGTCGAGGAGGCCTCTCTTCGCATCGCCGAACGGCAGCGCAACGACGAGTTCATCCTCGGCCTCAGCCGCCTCGCCGATATTGAAAATAAGGGCGTTCTCCCCTCTCTATACCGGCTCTACTCGCTCTGCGCCATCTACCGGCTCGACCCGCTGGAAGTCATGCGCTGGTACGGCGTGGATTTCGCCACCCTCCCCTCCGATGCCGCACAAATCGAGATCGAACGCACGCACCCCATTGGCTTCAATGCCAACGGCCACGGGCACGTCACCCTGCCGCTTACCCTCGATCCGGGCGTCGATCTCCGCCGGACCACCTACCTCTCGCGCATGATCCAGCGCTGGGGCCGCCTTCCCCTCATGCTGCTCGAGAGCCTCGACCTCGAAGAACACCGCTACGGTTTCATCGGTACGGATGATTATTTTATGTACCCCATCCTCCAGCCGGGCTCCCTCGTTCTCATTGACGAAACCAGGCGCAAGGTCATCGATACCGGTTGGACGAGCGAGTTCGAACGACCGATCTACTTTTTGGAACACAAGGGCGGTTGGGCCTGCGGTTGGTGCCACCTTACCGATAGCGGCCAGATGGTCCTCCACCCGCACCCGGCGTCCCGCTGTAACCCCCTGTTTTTCCAGCATCCCCAGGAGATCGAAGTGATCGGACAGATCACCGGCGTCGCGATGCGTCTCGATCCGGCGAAGAAACGCCGAGCTCGTTCCGCATCAAGCTGAGCAGCGCGTCCAGATCCGCCAGAAACAGCTCGCGCTCAAGCCCGTTCGCCGTCCCAGGTACAATCCCCCGGTAAGGCTCTATCAGACTCCACGTCTCCACCACTCGCCGGCGCTCCGGCTCTAACCCGGACACGTACAACTCCAGATCCACTTTCTGCTGTTCCAGGCTGTACGACAACCACTCGGCGAACAGCCGGTCGTGACTATCGGCCATCGCGCGCCCGGCTTGCTCCCACCCGAACACGGCCGCAAAGCCATGGTGGCGGTACTCGCCGCTGTTCGAATCGCGTAGCGAGGCCAGGTACACAAGCCTTCCGAATGTGGAAGGGATCTGGGATAAGGTGCGCTGCCAGAGGTCGGCGGCGGCATCAGGTGCGGGCACAAGTTCTCCGCGATGGTCAGAGCGACCCTCGCGTTTGATTGTACAACAGCGGTGCAATCACTGTGCGCCAAGCAGCTTAGCCGCCGCCGCCGCGCCACGCTTGTTCTGAAATACGAAAACCTCTGTCGTTTCAACTCGTTCGGAGCCAGCCGCCGCTATTCTCAGATTGTCCCGCAACTGCACAGACCGAAAACAAGGAGATTTCAAAATGCTGACTCGCCTCTTCCTGCTCGCCGTCCTTGCCCTGGCCACCTTCGCCACCCCCAGCAACGCCATCGATATCCCCATCCCCGACTGCTCGCCGGAAAACTGCGACACCGAGCCACCAAACCCGCCCGCCCGCTAATAGCCGTCGACTGACTGAACTTTCTCTCTCAAGGAGCCTATCGAACCATGAAACGCCTTGTCCTGATTGCACTTCTGGCCCTCGCCACCTTCACCTCCAGCGTCAACGCTATCGACATCCCTATCCCCGACTGCTCGCCGGAAAACTGCGACACCGAGCCACCAAACCCGCCCGCCCGCTAAGAGCCGTCGACTGACTGAACTTTCTCTCTCAAGGAGCCTATCGAACCATGAAACGCCTTGTCCTGATTGCACTTCTGGCCCTCGCCACCTTCACCTCCAGCGTCAACGCTATCGACATCCCTATCCC